>DATARI010000132.1:0-98908 GCA_036264255.1 Acidimicrobiales bacterium
AAGCCCGTGGGTCCCGGGCCGACCTGACCAGTAGCCGCCCTGCCGGATGGAGGACCATTCGATAAGGTGGATTCGCCTTCTACAGCGAGGGACGCCTACGCGGGAGGCAACGACCTCATGTCGAGTCTGCGCTGGGCCCGCGGTGGTGGCCCCGTGAGCCCCACCGTAGGGGTGAGATGCAGCCATCCAAAGCCTGCTGCCGCACCCTCCGGGGCATCACCGTGTCCCGCCCGACGAGGACCTGAACGGTGGATGACGTGAAAGCACGGGCCACCGACATCGACCCGGATCGGACAACCGGGTCGTCGAGCTCCCTCGGGGGTATCGAGCCTCCGCTGGGCACCCTGAGCGATCTCGCGCTGGTCAACGCCATTGTCGATCGCCAAGAGGGCGCTCTGGCTGAGGCCTACGAACGCCATGGCTCCGCCGTCTCCGTCTTGGCGACCCGTTTGTGCCCGGAGGAGGCTGAAGCGGTTACCCGAGAGACGTTCTTGGCTTTGTGGCACGCGCCCGAGGCTGTCAATCTGAGGGCCGGCTCATTACGGGCATCGCTTCTGGCCATGGCCCACGGTCGATCGGTTGCCATCTCCCGGGCCAGATCCACCCACGAAGCGCCCGAAGCGATTCTGTCGATTGCCGACCTGGAGCAGAGGGTGCTCCAACCATGGGCGACCGAGGGGGTGTTGGGCGTCCTATCGGAACTTTCCGACTTTCAGCGCAACGTCATCACCCTTGCCTATTTCGGAACCTACACCTGTCGACAGATCGCCGCCCTCTTCGACCAGCCGGAGGAAACGGTCAGAGACGCCATCCGCGTCGGTCTGCGCCAGCTGCGGGCGACCGCCCGAGGTCCCGACCCCCAGGGTTGACGCGCCATCCGGCCATCCGTTCATCCATCCGGCCGAAGATCCGCCCCGGCCAGGCGGCAAAAGGCGGTTGCGCCCCGCATCAAGTCGAGGCCTTCGAGGCCGGGGAGGCGATCACCGGGAACCGGCGGTCAACCGCCGGCGCGACAATGGCCGGCTGCGGAGAGCCGGCCATTGTCATGCCCACGAAGCGACTGCGGGGTGCGTCGCCTGCGTGGAATCCCGCAGCTGGGGTCAGCCGCCCGAGTAGTCGCTCGGCCCCCGAGCCCCGGTCAGGGGGCTGAAGGCGTTCGGTACCGGATACTGGCCCAGGGCGAAATAGAGGATCGCCGCATGCTGCATCTCGACCGGCTGGATGCTGGCCGCCACCTTGATGGATGAGACCGCGGTCACTGCTGAGACGCCGTTCTGATAGGTAGCCGCCGCGATGTTCTCCAACATGAGCGCCAGCTGGGCGGCACCGACGACGTCCGTCACCTTGGCGAAGGCGGCGTTGACCGTGGGAACCAACGCTGGATCGGGCACGGTGATCGCCGAATGTCCGGCGGCGGTGATGGCGGAGTTCCACCCGGCGGCGTGCTGGGCGTGCTGACCCTTGGCCGTGGTGACGAAGGTCGCCACCGCCGGAGGGACCGTCCCCAGCTTGTTTTGCCCGGCGGCGGTGAGCACGTCGCCGTAGGCGGCAACGGCCAGGTTCTCCAGGCTGGCCGCCAGGGCGGCGATCGCCAGGTCACCGGTCAACGCCCCGGTCTTGCTGGCCCCGGCGGTCGTGGTGGTCGAACCCGACGAACTGGATCCCGACGAGCAGGCGGCCAACACGGCACCGCCAGCTACTGCCCCGGCCCCGATGAGGAAGCCACGGCGGCTGGTCCGGATCTTGTCGGTCCATTCACCCAGTGCCATCTTCATGGCGGGCATGCTGACGTCGTTGTGGATCTGGTCGAGATCGTTGGTCATCACGGTGAGCTCGTGCTCGGAGATGGCCAGGATTTCTGGTGTCTGGTTGCGGCGCCTCATGACATAGCTCCTTCGGTGGCCGGGCGGGCCTGGTCGGTCGGATAGAACGCCTGTGGGAAGCCGACCGATCCGGCCGCGGCCGGCAGGTTGGCCACGTTCCCGGGGGCGAGGGTGATGAGCTGGGGGGCGTTGCCGTTCAGGAGGGCCTGGACGGCCAGCAGGACTGCGGCGTGCTGGGCTTCGACACCCATGATCGACGCGGTGACCTTCTTGGCATTGGCATCAGACAGCGCGGCCACGTCGGCCACGTAGGTCTCCGCCGCACCCTGCTCCAGTTCCAGAGCCAGCGCCACCACCGGTCCGGGACCGGTGAGGCCCGGCTTGGCCGCGTTGACCACCTTCAGCAGGGCCGGGTCCGGATTGGTCTGGGCGGTTCCTCCCAGCGTGGTCACGGCGGCGTTGAATGCGGTCAAGTGCTGCTGGTGCTGCTGCATGGTGGTGGTGGCGAATGCCTTGACCACCCCGTTGGCCGCCGCCCCGCCGATGAAGGGAAGGGTGAGGGCGGTCTGGTAGGTGGCTACCGCCAACGCCTCGATGGAGGCGGCGGTCTGCAGGATCTGTACGTCGGTCGCCGAAGCGGCGAAGGCCGGGGAGGCGAATACCCCCTGGAGAGCGGCGCCGATGCCGGCCGCGGCCAACAGGCCACCCCCGAATGCGGCGCCGGTGAGGAGGTGAGAGCGGCGAGCCGCCACCTCCCGGGATTCGTCGAGGTCGACCCCGCCGTGAGCCCGGGCCTCCATGCCGGCGTCCACCATTTCGTCAAGTGATGTCGTGGTGGCAGCCATGGCATCGTGGTGGATGTCCTGCGACTCCTCGATCAGGGTGCTCATCGCACCCGGGTCGATATCGGCTCCATCCTCCTGTGCCGTTCGGCCTTCCTTCAGCCGTCCTCTCATGTGTTCCTCCTGATTGGTTGTTGATTGTTCGGTAACGCTCTGGGTTCGCATGGCAAAAATCCGATGAGCGCGACGGGCGGACCGCTCGCTCGGGCTAGGAGACCGTCAAGGTCCCCGACATGTACTGATGAATCGTGCAGATGTAGGGGTAGCTTCCGGCCTTGTTCGGAGCCGTGAACGTCTTGGATTGACCCGCTTGGATATCGCCGGTGTCGAAGCCTCCGGTCTTGCTGGTCACGGTGTGGGCGACGCTGTCGCTGTTGGTCACGGTCACCGTGGTTCCGGGGGCGACTGTGATGCTGCTCGGCGAGAAGGCGAAGTTCTTGATGGTGATGGCTTTGCCGCCGCCCGATGCCGTTGATCCCGTTGACCCCGATTGGGTCGAGTTCGTGGCCGCGCTCCCGCCCGATGAACACGAGGCCAGCACCAGGGCGCCACCGAACACACCGATGACCGCCAGCCGGCGGATGGGCCGGCCCCGCGATGTCGGCTGGCGGCGATGGTGGGGAGCAACGGGGCCCGGCGAGTGCGTCATGCACCCCATTCGGAGCCAGGCCGTCCCCCGGATGGGTGCATCTGGCCCGCCGGGGCTATTGCTCCTCAGCCAACCGCGCCCGATGTCGCCGGAGCCGGTGCCAGATACTGGTCGATGGCGGAGGAAATTCCGCCGGCGATCGCGGCCTGACCGCTGACGCTGTCGGCGATAGAGCCTTCAAAGGGGTCGGTGAGGTACAGCGGTTCGATCACCGCTCCCGGCATCGAACTCGGCGTGGAGAAGAATCCCGACATGGCCGGTCCGATGAGCATCAAATGGTCGTAGGCGGCGGCCTCGGCGGCGATCCCACCCGACGAGGGACTCCCCACATAGGAGCCGAGGGCGGAATCGGGCTGCACGCCGTCGTCGGGGATGCCCCATCCATGGGCATTCAGGGCCTCCAGCACATCGGTCTGCAGCATCGTCGCCAGTCGTTGATTCGCCGACGCGAACGACCGGTCGGGGTCGTAGGCGGTGAGGCTGCCGGCCGTCCGGGCCGAGTTGCTGGCGTCGTAATAGATCCCGACCAGGGCGGCGGCCCCGGCGTCGTTGGCACACTGATCGCGGGCGGCCACGTCGTCATGGGCGCCTTGGAGGGTGAGCACGCCCCCGGACACGTCACCGGGGCCGAGCCGGAGGACGGTGGTGTCGCGGGTCCGTGACACGACGACCCGGAAACCGTCGGCGCGAAGCTGGGTTGCCACGTCGAGTTCAACCGGAAGCGTCTCGTCCGCCTCGTCGATGGTTTTCCCCGAACCGGTGGACCCGACCCCGCCCGGGTCGATGCCGCCGTGGCCGGCATCGAGAAATACCGTCTGGTGCCGGTTACCGGACGTGGGCTCGAATGCCATACAGGCCCCGGGGGCGAAGGCGGCGGGATCCAACGCGGTGCCCCCGGACGCCTGGGAGGAGCCGCCGGTCAGGGCGATCACCCCGCCGACCATGATCACCAGCCCCAGGAGGGCAACTGCGGATCGGCGGCGGCGGAGAACCCGCCGTGACGGCGGTGGGGAAGGCACGGTGGCCCTCGATGGTAGCGAGGCCGGATCCGGAAGCGGCAGCACCCCTACCAGCTAGGTTGGCCCCGATGGATGAACTTTCATCCGACCGGGGGGTTGGCAACGAAGAACTGTTCGGGATGATCGACCTCGAGCTGGCGAGCGACGCCAATCTGGTGGTGGCGGTGGCCCGTTGTCATCAGCCGGCGCTGGCGGAGGCCTACCGGCGACACGGGGGTGCCGTCCACGCCCTGTCCCGCCGGATCCTGTCCAACGACACCCCGGCCGAGGAGATCACCCAGGAAGTCTTCATCGACCTCTGGCAGCATCCCGAGAAATTCGATGCCCAGCGGGGAACCCTCCGCTCCTTCCTGTTGGCCCGGACCCACGGGAAGTCCATCGACTTCATCCGGTCGGAGACCGCCCGCCGGCGCCGGGAGGACCGCACCACCCGCGAGACGGCGGTCGCCGGTTATGACGTCGAGCACCAAGTCTGGGACATGGCGGTGGCCGAACAGGTCCAAGAGGCGCTGGCGGCGCTACCCGACGAACTGCGTCAGCCGATTCTGTTGGCTTATTTCGGTGGTCATACTTATCAGGAGGTCGCCAAGATGTTGGGAGCGCCGGAAGGTACCGTGAAGAGCCGGATCCGGGTCGGTCTGGGCCGACTCCGGGTCAACCTGGCCGCTCGGGGCGTCGAACCGGCCGGAGCCGAGCGGTGAGTGACACCATGCCAGAACTAACCCATCAAGAGATCGAAGACCTTCTCGGGGCCTACGCCCTCGATGCGCTGGAACCGGAAGAGAAGGCCCAAGTCGAAGCCCACCTCCGGGAGTGCATCCGGTGCGTCATCGAGGTGGGCCAGCATCACGAGGTGACCGGCCTGTTGGCCAACTCCGGAGGCGACGCCTCTGACGAACTCTGGCGCAAGATCGCCGAACGCCTGGATCCACCGTCGAGCGTTCCTTCCTGGGATCGGCTGGCGGCCCGGCTCGACCCCGCCGGTCCTCCCGACCCGGAGGACCAGTCGGCCACGGTCATCCCCCTCGACCAGAGTCGGCGCCGGAACCGGTGGATGGTCCGGACCGCCAGCCTGGTGGCGGCCGCCGCCGCGGTGCTGGCGGTGGTCCTCGGGGTCCAGGTGAACCATCTCAACCATCAGGTCAACGCCCTCAACTCGAGCCACCAGTCGGTGAGTTCCGCCGCCCAGGCCGCCCTGGAGAACCCCACCACCCAGCGGATCCAGCTGACGCCGCCGGCGACCTCGTCCGGACCCAAGGGGACCTCGGTCACCCTGGTGGTCGGGTCATCGGGCACCGGCTATGTGTTCGCCTCCGACCTCGCCCCCCTTCCGGCCAACCAGACCTATCAACTCTGGGGGGCGATCAGCGGTCAGCTGGTCTCCCTCGGCGTCCTCGGCCCCGACCCCGGCGTCCGTGCCTTCACCTACGACACCGCGACCAAGGTCCAGGCGTTCGCCATCACCGCCGAGCGGGGCGGGGGTGTGGTGCAGACCACCAACCTTCCGGTGGTGGAGGCGGCGGTCAAGGCCTGACCGCCTTCGAGCAGTTAGTCGCGGTGGACCTGGCGGAGCCCGGCCCAGGCCAGGTCGGCCACCCGGGTGGCCAGCAATGAGGCTTCGGAGGAGATGCCGCTGATGCCGTCACCATCGTCGGCGGTGGCCATGGGCGGGACGTCGCGGCCGAGCCAGAGGCGGCTGGCCCCTTCCACCATCCCCACCACCGAGTAGGCCAGCAGCAGCCGGTGCTCCGGCTCCAGGCCGGCGTCGATCAGCGGGTCGATGGCCTGGGCGATGGTGTCCTCCACCCGTCGGAGGGCTTCCCCCAGCTCGGTGTCGTCGGGGGCGTCCCGCCCGTAGATCAGCCGGAACGACTGCTCGTTGTCGACCATCATCTCGAAGTAGGCGGCCATCCCTTCCTCCACTTGCTGCCGTGGTCCGTCGGCGGCGGCCACCGCGGTGCCGATCCGGTCGATGAGGGCGTGGGAGAACGAGTCGAGCAGTTCCAGATAGAGGGCGCGCTTGGAGTCGAAGTGCTGGTAGACGAGGGGTTTGGTGACCCCGGCGGCTTCGGCGATGTCGTCCATGGTGGTGGCGGCGTAGCCGCGCTCCGCGAAGAGGGAGAGGGCCTCGTCGAACAGCTGCCGCCGGCGCTCCTCGGCGGTGAGCCTGCGGCTGGAGGAGGGGGAGCCGACCGGTTGGTCGCCCGAACCCTGCCGGTCGGTCGTCGTCATGCCGGTCATCCCGGTCATGGTAGCCGGGCCGGAAATGGCCCTTTCTCGGACTCGCCGGACTCGCCGTCCGGCCGTCGGCAGTGCGCCCGAATCCCTTGGACGCCTAGAGACCCGGGAGGGCCTGGCTGATGCGCTCGGGCAGGTCGGCAGTTGAGAAGTGGGAGGCGGCCACCTCGAAGTTGTCATCGAGGAGGGTGGGGTCCGGCGCATCCAGCCAGGCTCCGAGCTCCTCGGTCTGGTCGAGGCGGAACCACCGGAACCCGAAGGCGGCCAACTCGGCGGCCACCGGATAGGGCCCGATGGCCAACGGGCGGCGATGGATGGCCGACTCGACCGAGGGGTTGCCGAACCCCTCCCAGGTGGAGGGGAGGGCGACCACATCACAGCCCGAGTAAGCGGCGAGGACGCCGCCGGGAGGGGCGCCGCCCGGCCACCCGTGGACGACCGGGCACGAGGCGCCGGCCACCAGCCGGTCGAGCTCGGGACCGTAGCCGTCCTCTGCCGGCCCGAGCAGCCAGTAGACCGCCCCCAGTTGCGCCGCCACCTCCATCCCGCCGGCCACGTTCTTCCTCGGGAGGGCCCGGGTGGGCTGGAGCACGAGGCGCTGTGCATCCCCCAGCCCCAGCGACTGGCGGACCTGGTGGCGCCAGGTCCGGTCGCGGTCGGGGTCGGGTGCCTCCGGGTCGAAGGAGTTGTAGATGGTGGTGGCGTCGATGCCGGCCTCGGCCAGCTGGCGGCGGCTGAGTTGGTTGATGGTCACATGGTTCCAGCGCCGATCGTTGGGTGGAGGCCCGTGATCGGCGAACTGCGGCCGCTGCCAGGGCAGGTCGTGATGGTGCAGGAGGGCCGGTCGGTTGGCCAGCACCCGGGCCGCCACCTTGGCCGCCCCCGGATTGAGGGGGAGGGAGCAGAGGTTCTCCACCACCACCAGGTCCGCCCCGGCGAGGGCGGAGCCCAACTCGTCGGCCGTCGGAGGATCACCGGCGCCGATCGCCAATCCCGGAAGGAGGTGGTCGACCGGTCCGTCGCCGGCCACCGTCACGATGGTGAATCCGAGGGACTCCAATGCCGCCGCCCACTTGGCCGCTTCGATGGCCACCCCGTCGGATCCTCCGAGGCGGAACGAGAGAAGGGCGGCGGTCGGAATGGGGTAACGGTAGTGCCGCGGCTCGGGGGAATTGCCGTCCAGGGGGGAGACCGGGACAACGGGACATCGCACCGACGAGCGACTACCGTCGCGCCGTGCCCGACGACCCCGCCCCCTCTGCCCAACCGGCACCGCCCGCCCCCGAGCCGATGGCCGGGTTGCTGGCCCGACGGGTCGGGCCGGTGCTGACCCTCACCATCGACCGGCCGGAGCGCCGGAATTCCATGACCTGGGAGGTGATCCGCGGGCTGCGCGACCATCTGGCCCACGCCAAGGCCGACCCGGCGGTCCGGGTGGTGGTGTTGGCCGGCAGCGGGGACCAGGCCTTCTGCGCCGGCGCCGACCTGTCGGGGATGGCCCCCGCTGATGCCGGGGGAGGCACCGACGCCTTCTTCGACCAGCACGCCGCCCGGGGATGGCTGGTCGACCTGTTCGAGGAGATGTGGCACCTGGGGAAGCCGACCATCGCCCGGGTCCAGGGATGGGCACTGGCCGGGGGGTTCGGGCTGGCCCTGGCCTGCGACCTGGTGGTCGCCTCCGACGCCGCCCGGTTCGGCGCCCCCGAGCTGAACGTGGGCCTCTGGCCGTTCATGATCACCGTGCCGATGGTCCGGTCGATGCCCCCGAAGAAGGCCCTCGAACTGATGCTCACCAGCCGGGTGGTGGGGGCGGAGGAGGCCGATCGGATCGGGTTCGTCACCCGGGTGGTTCCCCCTGACCAGCTGGACCAGGCGGTGGCCGAACTGGCGGCCACCCTGGCGTCGAAACCGCCCGGGGTGATGAGGCTGGGGCGCGAATCGTTCTACGCTGTGTGGGATTCGGCCGCCTCCGAGGCGTTGGCTCACCTGCACGCCATGCTGACTGTCACCAGTCAGACGGCGGAAGCGTCGGAGGGAATTGCCGCATTTATGGAGAAGCGATCGCCGGGGTGGCAGGTTCCCTCTGACCCCGGCGCCGAACCCAACTGAACCCCGAGGAGACGCCCAGCATGGCCAAACGAGCACTGATCACCGGTATCACCGGTCAGGACGGGTCATACCTGGCCGAGTTCCTGCTCGACCAGGGCTACGAGGTGTTCGGCATGGTGCGTCGGTCGAGCACGGTGAACTTCGAGCGGATCGCCCACATCCAGGATCGGATGACCCTGGTGCCCGGCGACCTCATCGACGAGGTGTCGATGTTCAACATCCTCCGGGACCACCGGCCGAGCGAGGTCTACAACCTGGCCGCCCAGTCGTTCGTGCAGACATCGTGGAGCCAGCCGATGCTGACCGGGGAGACGACCGCCCTCGGGGTGACCCGGGTGCTCGACGCCATCCGGACCGTCGACCCGGAGATCCGCTTCTACCAGGCCAGCTCGTCGGAGATGTTCGGCAAGGTGCAGGAGGTCCCCCAGCGGGAGGCGACCCCGTTCTACCCCCGCAGCCCCTACGGGGTGGCCAAGGTCTACGGGCACTGGATCACCGTCAACTACCGGGAGAGCTACAACCTCCACGCGTCGTCGGGGATCCTCTTCAACCACGAGTCGCCCCGCCGGGGCCTCGAGTTCGTCACCCGCAAGGTGACCAACGGCGTCGCCCGGATCAAGGCGGGCCTCGACGACCGGCTGGCCCTCGGCAACCTCGACGCCCAACGGGACTGGGGCTTCGCCGCCGACTACGTGCGGGCCATGTGGATGATGCTCCAGCAGGACCAGCCCGACGACTACGTGGTGGCCTCGGGGGAGACCCACTCGGTCAAAGAGCTGGTGCAGCTGGCCTTTTCCGCCGTCGATCTCGACTGGGAGAAGTATGTGGTCATTGACGAGCGCTTCCTGCGCCCCGCCGAGGTCGACCTGCTGGTCGGGGACCCGTCCAAGGCGGAGAAGGTGCTGGGTTGGCACCGCCAGACCGACTTTGCCACCCTGGTGTCGATGATGGTGGAGTCCGACCTGGCGGCCGTGAAGAGCCAGCTGACCTGACCGCCCGGTCGATGGGCAGCTTGCCCGGCGCACTGTCGAGGGTCCGATGATGTTGACCGGGAACATCCACGCCGATCCGCTCGGCCTGTTGATCGCCTTCGGTGGCGGGATGCTGTCGTTCCTCTCCCCCTGCGTGCTCCCGCTGGTACCGGGTTACCTGTCGATGGTCTCGGGGCTGTCGGCCGCCGAGCTCGACTCCCTCCGGTTGTCGCCCCCGGTGCCGACCGGTCCGGCGGCCCTCCCGCCCCTGGTCCCCGCCTCCGGCAGCGGTGGGTCCGTTTCGGTGGCGACCGTCCCGTCCCCGGTGGCGGCGCCGACGGCCACCGACCTCCGGGGCGAGCGGGCCCGGCTGCTGCGGGGGATCCTCCTGTTCATCGCCGGCTTCACCGTGGTGTTCACCATCCTCGGGGCCTCGGCGTCGGCCCTCGGCCACCTGTTCCACACCCATCTGCCCGAGCTCACCCGGCTGTCGGGCTATCTCATCGTGGCCTTCGGGCTGGTGCTGGTGGCGCTGGCCTCCGGGATCCGGCTGCCGGCGGCGGTGACCGGGGAACGCCGATTCCTCATCCGAACCTCACTGCTGGGGGCGTGGGCGCCCCCCATCATGGGTGCCGCCTTCGCGTTCGCCTGGACGCCCTGCATCGGGCCGATCCTCGGCAGCGTGCTCACCCTGGCCGCCGGCACCGGGGGGACCACCGCCGGCGGGATCGCCCTGCTGTTGGCCTACTCGCTGGGCCTCGGGGTGCCGTTCCTCCTCTTCGGCCTGGCCTTCGGGCGGATGACCGACCTGCTGGCCCGCTTCCGGGGGAAGCTGCGCTTCGTGGACCTGGTCGGGGGGGCGGTATTGATCGCCTTCGGCATCCTGCTCATCACCGGGAACGTCGATGTGATCTCCATCCATATCTCCAATTGGCTCCGCGACCTGCACCTGGGCCGGCTGGCCACCAGCTGAGGCGCCCGGCCCGCCCCAGGTCGCCGCATTGTCGGCCCCCGCCTGGCCCGAGATGGCTGTCCCCCGTAGCATGAACGGCGGTCATGGCCCCGGCATCTGCTCCCTCCCCAGCTCCCAGCTCTGCCCTCTCGCTCCGTGACGTCGTCGCGCTCTCCGGGCGGTTTCCGCTGCTGGCCGGCGTCGACCTCGAGGTGGCGGTGGGGGAGACGGTCCTGATCGAAGGGCCGAACGGGGCGGGCAAGACCAGCCTGCTCCGGGTGGTCGCCGGTCTGGTCCCGGTCGCCTCCGGCCAGGCGACGGTGCTGGGTCTCGATCCGGTCCGCCACCGCACCGAGGTGCGCCGCCGGGTCGGGCTGCTCGCCCACGCCTCCCACCTCTACGACGACCTCAACGTGAGAGAGAACGTCCGGTTCGCGGTGAGGGCGGCGGGGGCCGACCCCTCCCGGATCGGGGATGCCTGCGAGCGGCTGGGACTGACCGGGCGGCTGCTCCGCACCGGGGCGGCCAAACTCTCCGCCGGGCAACGGCGCCGGGTGGCGCTGGCGGTGCTGGTGGCCCGGGCCCCCGAGCTCTGGCTGCTCGACGAGCCCCACGCCGGCCTCGACGCCTCGGCCCGCACCCTGCTCAACGAGCTCATCGCCGAAGCCACCGCCAACGGGGCCACCGCCCTGGTGGCCTCCCACGAACCCGAGCTGGTGGCGTCGTTGGCCAACCGGTCGGTGACCATCACCGGGGGCCGGGTCACCGCCGAACGCCCGATCGTCACCACCGTGCACCCGCCGGCGAGGATCATCCATGTGGCGTGACACCTTGTTGATGGCCGGCAAGGACCTCCGCATCGAAGCCCGGTCGCGGGTCGCCCTCAGCCAGGTGGCGCCGTTCGGGATCGTCGCCCTGGTGCTGTTCGCCTTCGCCCTCGGGCCCGACCGGGCGCCGATGGTCAAGGGCGCCCCCGGGCTGTTCTGGGTGGCGATGCTGTTCTCCTCGGTACTTGCCATCCAGCGGAGCGTCTCGGTGGAGGCGGTCGACGGCGCCCGCGACGGGCTGCGCCTCTCGGGGCTGGACCCGGCCGGCCAGTTCCTCGGGAAGACCCTGTCGGTGGCGGCGCAGCTGCTGGTGCTCGAGGTGGTCCTCGGGGTGGGAGTGGTGCTGCTCTACGGGGCCAGCATCTCCACCTTCTGGCTGATCGCGGTGTCCTGCCTGCTCGGGACCGTCGGCCTGGCGGCGGCCGGCACCCTCTACGGCGCCCTGTCGGCCGGCCTCCGGATCAAGGAGACCCTGCTCCCCTTCCTGTTGCTGCCGGTGGTGGCCCCCGTGCTGCTGGCCGGCACCCGCATGTGGCAGGCTGCCCTCTCCGGCGGGACGCCGTCCAACGGCACGCCGTGGTTCCACCTCCTCATCGCCTTCGACGCCGTGTACCTGGCTCTCGGGGTGGTCGTGTACGGACCGATCCAGGAGACGGCGTGACAACGAACACAGTGGTGCAATCCCCCCGGATGATCTGGACGACCCGGATCATCGGCATCCTCGCCCTGGTGGGGACCGCCTTCACCGTCTGGCTGGGCCTGTGGGTGACGCCGCCCGACCGGACCCAGGGCGACCTGGTGCGGTTGGTCTACATCCACCCGGGGGTGGCCTGGGTGGCCCTGTACCTGGCCTTCGGGCTGGCCGCCGGGTGCAGCCTGCTGTATCTCTGGCCCCGGACCCGTTCGCTCTTCTGGGACCGGTTGGCCGCCGCCTCCGTCGAGGTCGGGGTGATCTTCAACGTCTGCACCTTGATCTCCGGATCGATCTGGGGCAAGCCGACCTGGGGGGTGTGGTGGGCCTGGGACGCCCGACTCACCAGCACCGCGGTGCTGCTGGTCCTGTTCCTCGGCTACCTGGCCCTCCGGCGGGTGCCGGCGGAGCCGGAGGTGCGGGCCCGGCGGAGTGCGTTCGCCGCCCTGTTCGCGGTGGTCGACGTACCCATCGTCCACTTCTCCGTGGTGTGGTGGAAGACGCTCCACCAGGGGGCCACCGTGCTCAACGCCAACCTGTCGCCCACCATCCACGGTTCGATGGCCTGGACGCTGCTGCTGGGGTTCGTCGCCCTGACCCTCGCCTTCGTCTGGATGCTCCTGGTGCGCTATCGGATCGGGGCGCTGGAGGACTACCTCGGCTCCGGCGAACTGGACATGGCCCTCCTCGAGCGACAGTCGGAAGGGGCGGTGGCCGAGACGGCGCCCGACCCCCTCGCCCCGGTGGGCGACGGCCGGGCTCCGGTTCCGGCCGAGGCGCCCCGCCAGCCGGCTCCGGCCGAGGTGTCCCGATGAGGTACGTGGTTTCCGGGTACACGGTGGTGCTCGCCATCCTCTTCCTCTACGGCTTGCAGCTGCTGTGGCGCCGGCGCCGGCTCAACCGGCTGGTCGCCGACGTCGAGCGCTCGGCCGCCGGTGACCGACCCGACCCGGGGGCCGAGTGACCACCGCCCCGGTGGTGACCGGGACCCCACCTGCCGCCCGTTCGGTAACCACCTCGCGGGCCAAGAGCCATCGGCTCCGCTACGCCACCGTCGGGCTGGTGCTGGTCGGGGCGTTCGCCTTCTTGCTGGTGAAGGGGCTGAGCAGCGCCATCAACTTCTACCTGCCGGTGGACCAGGCCCTCCACCAGCAGTCCAGCCTCGGGGGCCAGACCTTCAACCTCGAGGGGCTGGTCGAGCCGGGTTCCATCCAGTCCACGTCCAAGGGGGTGAACTTCACCCTCACCGCCGGCGGGGATTCGATGCGGGTGGTCAACACCGGCAGCCCGCCCCAGCTGTTCCAGAAGAACATCCCGGTGATCGCGGTCGGCCACCTGTCGGGCGGCACCTTCGTCTCGAATCAGATCCTGGTCAAGCACTCGGCGAACTACATCGCCGCCAACCCGGGGCGGGTGACGGCCCCGAACGGGAGCAAGCGATGACCGGCCGACTCTGGCGACATCTGACCGGCGGGTCCGCGGCCGGATCGGCACGGTGAACGCCGCCTTCGGCAACACCGGTGTGCTCCTGGGGTTCACCGCCGCGGTGGTGGGGGTGATCGTCCTCGCCGTCGGGCTGGCCAAGGGCCGCGCCTCGCTCGTCCGAGCCGGGCAGATCTACGCGCCGGTGGTGCTGGTCGGCGGCCTGATCGCCACCGTGGCCATGGAGCACGCCCTCCTCACCCACGACTTCTCCCTCGCATTCGTGGCCGAGAACAACAGCCGGGAGACCCCGCTGCTGTACTCGATCGGGGGCATGTGGTCGGCCCTGTCGGGGTCGATCCTGTTGTGGGGCCTGATCCTCGGCGGCTACGCCACCGCCATGGTCTGGCGGTTCCGGCGGCGGGCAGCCGAGCCGCTGGTGGCGTGGGCCACCCTGGTCGTCTACGTGGTGGCGGCGTTCTTCTTCGGCCTGATGCTCCACGTCACCAACCCGTTCCTGCACGTGGTCGGGAAGATCCCGGTGGACGGCGCCGGCCCCAACTCCCTGCTGCAGGACAACCCCCTCGAAGTCATCCATCCCCCCTTGCTGTATCTCGGCTTCGTCGGCTTCACCCTCCCTTTCGCCTTCGCCATCGGCTCGCTGGTCACCGGCCGTCTCGACAGCTCCTGGCAGCGGGAGACCCGCCGCTGGACCCTGTTCGCCTGGACCTTCCTCACCGCCGGCATCGTCCTCGGTGCCCTCTGGTCCTACCAGGTGTTGGGGTGGGGTGGCTTCTGGGCCTGGGACCCGGTGGAGAACGCCTCGTTCCTGCCCTGGCTGGTCGGGACCGCCTACCTCCACTCGGTGATGGTCCAAGAGCGCCGGGGCCTGCTCCGGATCTGGAACCTGGCCCTGGTCATCTCCACCTTCAGCCTGACCATCCTCGGCACCTTCCTCACCCGGTCCGGGGTGATCCAGTCGGTCCACGCCTTCTCCAACTCGACCATCGGGCCGTTGCTGCTCGGCTTCTTCGGCCTCGTCCTGGTCACCGGCTTCGGGCTGATCGCCTGGCGGGGGGACAACCTGCGGTCGGCCGGGGGGATCGACTCGCCGATCAGCCGGGAGGGGGCGTTCTTGGCCAACAACCTGCTGTTCGTGGCGTTCGCCTTCGTGGTCCTGTTGGTGACGGTCTTCCCCCTCCTCTACGAGGCCCTCAACGGCGGTCGGCAGATCACCGTCGGGGCCCCCTACTTCAACCGGCTGGTCATCCCGATCGCCCTCGGGCTGCTGTTCCTGATGGCGGTGGCTCCCGCCCTCCCGTGGCGGAAGACGTCGATCGAGGTCATGCGCGGGCGACTGGCGGTACCGGCGGTAGTGGCGGTGCTGGTGGTGGTCGGGTGCGTGCTCGGCGGGGTGAAGGGGATCGAACCGTTGGCCGCCTTCGGCTTGGGCGCCTTTGCCGCCGCCTCCGCCGGCCGGGCGTTGGCCCTGTCGGTACGGCTGTCGTGGCGGGGCGCCCGGCTGTCGGGAGCGTCGCCGGCCCGTTCGGTGCTGGCCGGGTGGCGGGGGTTCGTCGGGCGGGCCAACGGCGGCATGGTCGTCCACATCGGGGTGGTGATCATCGCGGTCGGGATGGCGGCGGCCACCGCCTTCGGGCACCGGACCGAGGTGGCGCTGTCCCCGGGGCAGTCGGCCACCTTCGCCGGACACCGGATCCAGTTCGTCGGGACCCGGACGCTGAAGACGGCGTCCCGGTCCGCCTTCCAGGCGGTGCTCAAAGTGGACGGCGGAGGAAGCTACCTCCCGGCCATCACCCAGTTCGGGGCCGGGAGCCAGGACGTCGGCACGCCGGCCATCGACGCCAGCTGGCGGGACGACGTCTACCTGACCATCGACGCCACCGCCACCTCCGGATCGCAACTGACCTTCGGGGTGGTCGTCCAACCGCTGGTGATGTGGTTGTGGGTGGGCGGCGCCCTGCTGGTGTTCGGCTCGGTGCTCTCGGCGGTTCCCGGTCGGCGCCGCCGTCCGACCGACCCGGTGTCCGCGGTGCCTGATTCGGTGGCTTCGGAGAACGGGTCCGAGCCATCGGCTCCGGTCGGCGCGGAAGTCGGCGTAGACGGCGGACCCGGAAGCTTGCCGGAACCCGATCCCGAGCCGGTCCCGGTCGGGAACTAGGGGCGGGTGATGGGAAGCCACCGGGCCCGCTGGATCGGGATCACCGTGCTCGTCGTCGCGGCGGGACTCATCGCCGTCCTTGCCAGCCGCCCGTCGGCCTCGGTGGCCTCGGTGCAGAGCCCGCTGGTGGGCCACCCCGCCCCCGCCATCACCGGCACCACCTTCGCCGGCTCGGACGTCAGCGTCCCCACCGCCCCCGGTCACTTCGTGGTATTGAACTTCTTCGCCAGCTGGTGTGTCCCCTGCCAACAGGAGGGCCCCTCCCTGGTGGCCTTCCAGTTCGAGCACCAACAGGCCGGCGACGCGTCGATGATCAGCGTGGTGTTCGGTGACACCCTGTCGGCGGCCCGGTCATACCAGACCACCCTCGGCGTCAACTGGCCGACCCTCACCGATGCCCAGGGGAAACTGGCGTTGGCCTACGGGGTCAGCGACCGGCCGACCACCTTCGTGATCGCCCCCGACGGGCGGGTGGCCGCCTACATCGTCGGGGCGGTGACGGCCAAGGACCTCGACAGGGTGATCGCGGCGGCGAAGGCGACCCACGCGTGAGCGCCCCGACCCGGCGATACCGTTTCCCGCTCTGGATCATCCTCGGGGTGGTGCTGGTGGCGGCTCTCGTCATCGGGAGCGGCGCCCTCAACACCACGCCGGTGACCCCGGCCCAGCGGGCGGTGGCCATCGAGACCGGGATCAAGTGCCCGAGCTGCGAGGATCTGTCGGTCGCCAACTCCAGCGCCCAGACCGCGGTGTTCGTCCGCAACAGTGTCCGTCAGCTGATCGGCGAGGGGAAGTCCGACCAGCAGATCCAGGCCTACCTGGTCTCCCGGTACGGGTCGGCGATCGTGCTGGTGCCGCCGGCCAGCGGCTGGTCGTTGCTGGTCTGGGTTCTTCCCCTTGGCGGTGGTGCGGCGGCGGTGATCATCCTGGCCGTCGTGTTGGTCCGGAAGCGCCGGACCGCCACCGAGGATCCGGTCGACGCCGCCCGGGAAGAGGCGTCCCTCGATGCCGGGGCATCGCCCGACCAACTCGACGCCCGCCGCCAGTTCCTGGAACAGTCGCTGGCCGACGCCTTCGCCGAGCACCGGGCCGGTGATCTGTCCGACCGGGACTTCCAGGCCCTGCGACGACGGGACACCGCCCGGCTGGCGGCTCTCGACCTTCGGATGGTCGAAGACTCCGATGTCGCGGTGCTGGTCGGCGCGTCGGAGACGGCTGACCCGGAGGTCGAGGTGCGAGCGGCGGCGGGATCGACCGAACCGGCCTTGGCGGCTCCAGGGACGGCGACTCCGGTGCCGGGGGCGAGGAGAAGTCGCCGGCAGCGGTTCCTGATCACCGGAGCCATCGCCTCGTTCGGAGCCGCCCTGGTGTTGGTGGTCGCCCTGTTCGCGGCCAGCCGTCTCCCCGGCCAGACCCCGACCGGCAATCCCAACCTCAGCCAGCAGGCCCAGATCCAACAGTCACTGGCCCAGGCCGCCACCCTCGAGAACCAGGGCCAGTCGGGGGAGGCGGCCCAGCTCTACCAGAAGGTCCTGACCCAGGACCCCCAGAACGAGGTGGCGACCGCCCAGCTCGGATGGCTCGAGTACAACACCGGAGTCCAGGGAAAGAGCGCGTCGTTGATCGCCGACGCCCGGGCCAAGCTCGACCAAGCCATCCAGCTGAACCCCACCGACTACGCCGCCCGGCTGTATCTCGGCACCGTGATCCTCGACCAGGACAACAACGCGGCGGCGGCGGTCGCGCAGTACCAGGCGTTCCTGGCCGACAATCCGCCCGCCGCCCTCCTGCAGCAGGCGGCGACCATCCTCCGCCAGGCCTATACCCAGGCGGGAACGCCGGTCCCCGCCGCCGTCCCCGCCGCCTGACCGCTCAGGGGACCAGCACCACCTTGCCGGACAGGGTCCGGTCGATGAGCCCGGACATCACCGCTCCGGCCTCTTCCAGCGGGTACTCGCTCGGGACGGTGGGGTGGAGCCGGCCGTCGCCGATCATCGTCACCAGCTCGGCCAGGAGCTCCCGGTTCCCGAGCGGGTCACGGAAGGTCCAGGCCCCCCAGTCCACCCCTACCACCGTCCGATTGTTCAACAACACCTGATTGAGCGGGACCGACGCGATCGGGCCGGAAGCGAACCCGATCACGCAGAAACGGCCGAAGGGTCGGATGGCCCGGAGGGCGGGCTCGCTGTGGCGGCCTCCGACCGAATCGATGACGACGTCGACCCCGCCATCGGATATCTCCCGGGCCCGGACCTTGAGGTCCTCTTCCTCGTAGGCGATGGTGGCTTCCGCTCCCATCGCCGTCGCCTTGTCGAGTTTCTCCTGGGTCGAGGCGGCGGCGATCACCCGCGCCCCCAACGCACGGGCCAGGTCGATGGCCGCCAGCCCCACCCCGCCGCCGGCTCCCAACACCAGCACCCACTCACCCGGTTGCACCGAGGTCCGGCGGGTGAGGGTGAACAGCACGGTGGCGTAGCTCTGGATGACGGTGGCGGCCTGGCCGAAACCCAGGCCGTCGGGCATCGCCATCACGGAGAGGGCGGGCACCGCCACCTGTTCGGCAAACCCGCCGAAGCCGGTGGAGACGATGACCCGGTCACCCACCGCTACCCCGGTGACCCCTGCCCCGATCGCCGACACCTCGCCGGCGATCTCCCCGCCGGGGTGGAAGGGGGTAGGGGGCTTGATCTGGTACCGCCCCTGGCACAGCAGCCCGTCGACGAAGTTCACCCCGGCGGCCCGCACGTCCACCACCACCTGGCCCTCGCCCGGGATCGGAGGGTCGTGGTCCTCGACGACGAGATCGGACAGCGGCCCCAACTGCTTGCAGACGACGGTTCGCATGGGATGAACCTATCGGCGCCGCCTCACTTGGCCAATCTGGACAGGAGGGCCTTGGGCGCCCGTCGTCGCCACGACTCGGTCAGCAGCTCGGTGAGCAGTTCGGGGTCGACGTGGTCGAGGTCCACCCGGACCCCGCTCAGCCGCTTGCCCCACCACAGTTCCTCACAGCCCGACGGGTTCTCGGCCACCGCCAAGGCCGTCTCGTCCTCGTCGGCCATGACGTTCAGGTGGGTGGGGTCCGGCACGGTGGCGAAGATCTTGTGGTTGACCCGAAACGACGACCGGTCGTGATGGGGCTCTTCGGTCGCCTCGGGGAGGGAGAGGGCGATCCGCCGAGCGTCGTCCAGGCTGACCATGCCCAAAACGCTATCGCCGCCGGCCGCCACCCTGCCGGTCAGCGGAGGGACCGGAGACCCTCCACCACCGCTGGAAACGCCGCCGCGAAGGCGGCGATGTCGGCATCGACGGTCGACCAGCCGATCGAGAGCCGGAGTGACCGCTCGGCGTCCACTCCCATCGCCTCCAACACCGGCGAGGGCTCCAACGACTCCGAAGAGCACGACGACCCGGAATGGGCGGCGATGCCGGCCTGGTCGAGGCCGAGCAACACCGGTTCTGCCTCGACGCCGTCGATCCAGACGCAGAGGATGTGGGGAAGATGATGGTCGGGATCCCCGAACACCGTGATCCCCTTGACGTCACCCACGGTCGCCGCCAGCGCGGCGGTCCGGCGTCGGGCCTCGGCGGCCTCTCTTTCCAGCCGCCCCGGGGCGGCCAGAACGTCTGCCGCCGCTCCGAACCCGATGGCCGCCGGCACGTTCTCGAATCCGGCCCGGCGAGCCCGTTCCTGTTCGCCTCCCACCACGAACGGATCGATGCGCAGCCCCCGCCGCACGATGAGGGCGCCGATGCCGGGGGGCCCGCCGAGTTTGTGGGAGGACACCGAGACGAGATCGGCGTCAAGATCACCGGCGTCGACGGGGAGGTGGCCGGCGGCGGCCACCGCATCGACGTGGGAGAGCACGCCGAGCTGGCGGCAGCGGGAGACGATGTCCCTGACCGGCTGCAGCGAGCCGACTTCGTGATTGGCCCACTGGCAGTGGACGAGCGAGGGAAGTTGGCCGAACTCCGAGTGGCAGCGTGCGATGGCGTCATCGAATGCCTGGAGACGGACGACCCCGAGCCCGTCGACGGCGGGTTGGACCACCACCCCCGATCGACCCGACGAGTCACGGACGGAGGAGTGCTCGACCGCCGAGCAGACCACCGGTCCCCGAGCGTGCCGGGTGGCTCCCCAGACGGCGGCGTTGATCGACTCGGTGCCGCCGGAGGTGAAGACGATCTGGCGCGGCCGCACCCCGAAGAAGGCGGCGACCTGGTCTCGCCCGTCCTCCAGGGCGGCCCGGGCGATCCGGCCTTCGGTATGGACCCGGCCGGGGTCGGCGGTGACTCCGGAGGAGGCCCATCCCTCCATCGCCTCTCGGGCCTCAGGCCGTAGCGGCGCGGTGGAGGCGTGATCCAAATAGTGGCGGGCCAAGGGTTGCCCTCCGGGTTAGACCAGGGCGGCGCACTGGTCGTCGCCCCGGGCCCGAGACGAAGACAGGATGACCGGAACGCTTCCTTCCAGCCCCTCACCGCACAGTCCGGCCAGCAGCCCCTTCACCATGCCCCGGTCGACTGCGCAGAGGACGGGAAACTGGGAGGCGGTGCTTCCGAACGGGCAGTTGTCCGCCACCACCGCGGTGGAGGTCCCCTGGTCCTCGGCGTGGGCGGCGAACCCGTGGGCGGTCAACGTGTCGGCGATGGCATGCATGGCGGTCCGAAGGGACCGCTGCCCGTCGCCGGGCGACATCTGGTTGGCCAGGGCCCGGCCGTACTCCTCGCCGACCCGCTCGGCCATCCCTTCGGCCGCCACCGGGCCCAGCAGTTGCAGGGCCTCTTGAAGAAGGAGGACGAGGAGATCGTCGCGTCGGGTCAGCAGATCGAGGGTCGGATCGTTGCCGATGGCCCGGAATCGTTTCGACGGTCGCCCGGCCCCGGTCCCCGAGGCCCGCTCCATGGTCACCTCGAGGTAACCACCGGTGGCCAGTCGCTCGAGGTGATGACGGGCGACGTTCGGATGCAGCGAGAACCGGGTGGCGACCTCGGAGGAGGTGGCGCCCGGGTTGGCCCGTACGAACAGGTAGATCTCCCGGCGGGTGGGGTCGCCGAACGCCGAGGTGACGGCGGTGACGGCGGCAGAGAAGTGACTATCGGACTCGTTGGAGTCGGCGGCCCCGCTGTGGATCTCCACCGGTTCCGGGGGAGGGGCGACCACCGCGGGTCGGTCTGGGGCCACTTGCACGTCCTCTAGTCTACGGTGAACCCGAATTTTCGCGAGGAGATTTTGCATGTCCACCGACGAGTCCCAGGTCAGAGCGGTTGTTGCCGCGGTGACCGACCCCGAGCTGCGCCGCCCGCTGGGGGAATTGGGCATGGTCGGCGCGGTGCGGGTGAAGCGGAAGCGGGTGGCCGTCGATATCGCCCTGCCCGTCGAGCATTATCCGCAGGTCGACGAATTGGTGGCCAGGGTCCGCCGGGCCGCCGGGGTGCTTCCCGGGATCGACGAGGTGGCGGTGGAGCAGACGGTGATGGGGGAGGAGGATCGGGCCCGGCTCCGGATGTTGCTGCGGGGGGAGCCGGTCGACGGCGAAACCGACGAGGCGGGACACGATCATGCCGGCCATGATCACGGCGCCCCCCTCGGCCACGAGGAAGGCCGTCCCAACCGGTTCATGCTCCCGCGATCGAAGACCCGGGTGATCGGGGTGTCGTCGGGCAAGGGCGGTGTCGGGAAGTCGTCGGTGACGGTGAATCTGGCGGTGGCCCTGGCCCGGACCGGCTACGACGTCGGCATCCTCGACGCCGATGTCTACGGGTTCTCCGTCCCGAAGATGCTCGGGGTCACCGAGGACCCGCTGATCATCGGCGATCTGGTCGTCCCGGCCACCGCCAACGGCGTGCGTTGCCTTTCAATGGGTTTCTTCGTCCCTGATGACACCCCGGTGATCTGGCGTGGCCCCATGCTCCACAAGGCCTTGGAGCAGTTCCTGGTCGATGCCTACTGGGGCGAGCCTGATTTCCTCCTGGTCGACATGCCCCCCGGCACCGGGGACGTCACCTTGTCCCTCGGCCAGTACCTGACCAAGACCGAGGTGTTCGTGGTCACCACCCCGCAGCCGGCCGCCCAGCGGGTGGCCCAGCGCTCGGCCTACGCCGCCCGCAAGTTGAAGCTGTCGGTCCGGGGGGTGATCGAGAACATGAGCTGGTTCACCGGCGACGACGGCACCCGGTACGAGCTGTTCGGATCGGGTGGGGGAGCTCAGCTCTCCCGCGAGCTCGGGGTGCCATTGTTGGCGCAGGTGCCACTGGTCCCGGCGGTGCGAGAAGGCGGCGACATCGGGATCCCGGTGGCGGTCGCCGATCCTGACGGTGAAGCCGCCGCCGTCTTTGCGGCGTTGGCCACCACCATCGCGGAGATGGGTCCGGCCCGGGTCTACCGCAAGGAGTTGACGGTTCGCTGACCCGGTCCTCGTCAGGTCGCCGACCTGACGAGGTGGGAGCCAGTGGTCACCGGAGAGGTTCGGTCACGCCGGTGGTCGGGCGCCGGCGTCACGCCGCCCGGCGATCCCGGTCCCGGACCTGGATGATGGTGGCCCCTTTGATCCCGAGCGCGTCCAGCACGGTGAAGAGCTCCAAGGGGTCGGAGCGGGCAGCGACCACCCGTCGGCCCTCCAGCGCCACCCAGCGGCTCTGATACCGCGCCCGGTCGGCGGCGGACAGGTGGGCGGTCATGCCACTGACCGGGTGGCCTGGCGAAACTGGGTCCAGGCGGACAGGTAGTCGGCCCGGGCGCGCCGGTCGCCGTCCCGGGCGGCGACTGCGTAGGCCGCCTCCATCCGGTGGCGCGCACGGTGGGCGGCGTCGTCGGGTGCGCCACAGGCGGTGTTGAGGGCGTCGAGGGCCGAGGCGATCTGGCCGGCGTCGAGGACCGGGAAGCCGGACACCAGCCGGTCGAGGGGGGCACAAGGCTCCCCACCGGTGGCGGTGCGACGGGCGGCATCCTCGTAACCGCAGACCAGCCAGGCCCCGACCGTGCCGTAGGTCTGGACGACGGCCCGGCGCCCCGATCGGTTGTCCGGGTCACCGGCGATGGCCTCGATGGCCTCCTCGGGCGTGATCTGGCCCACGTCGACGACCGGGGTGGTCTCCTCGGCGAGGAGGGCGTCGTCCCGGAGGGCCCGGACTCGACGGGCCATGGGGGCGGTGCGGTCCGCCCGAGCTCGGGTCGGCGCCCCGGCTGACGTCCGAGCGGTGCTCGGTCGGGAGAGCGATCTCGGCGTACTCACCTGGTTGCATGTCTGGGCCATGTGGGCCCCCTTCCATCGGTCGTACCCTTCTCATCGACACGTTTCGCCGGCGGGTCAAGTCCCGCGAGCAACCCTTGCCCCGGGGACGGCCCCAGGACTCGATCGGATGGCCGGGTCCGATGAACGAAAAAACGGGTGCGGCCCGGTCGTGGGACGCCGTCGGTCAGGCAGCGAGGTCACGACCAGCCGGTGCGGGTGGGGGGCATGCCGCTGACCCCATCCGGTTCGGAGATGACGCCGAGCACCTGGTGGATGGCCAGACCGGCGTCGTCGAACCCGTTGGCCGACGCCGCCATGTAGAACCGCCAGATGTTGGCACGGCGCTCGCCCACCAGGGCGACCGCCTGGTCCCAGCCTTCCTCGAGATTGGCGACCCAGGCCCGCAGCGTCTTGGCGTAGTGCTCCCGCAGCGACTCGACGTCCCGCACCTCGAATCCCGCCCGCTGCATGGCCAAGATGACCTCCCCGACGTCGAGGAGTTCGCCATCGGGAAAGACGTAGCGACCGATGAAGGTCCGCCGTCCGAGCACCGAGCCCCCCGGGCTGGAGATGGCGTGGTTGAGCAGCCTCCCGGTCGGCCCGAGGAGGTCGCGCAGGGTGGTGAAGTAAAGGGCCATGGCCGACGTCCCGACGTGTTCGAACATTCCGATCGACGAGATGGCGTCGAACTGCTCGCCCTTCAGCTCCCGGTAGTCCTGGAGGCGGATCTCGATGCGGTCATCGAGCCCGGCCGCCTTCACCCGCTCTTGAGCCAGATCAACCTGTTCGGAGCTCAGTGCCACCCCGACGACGCTGGCCTGGTGGTGCTGGGCGGCATGAATGGCCATCGAACCCCAGCCGCAACCCACGTCGAGGAGGCGAGACCCCGGATGCTGGTCGAGGCCCAACTTGCGACAGATCAATTCGTGCTTGGCGTCCTGGGCCTCCTCGAGCGTGCTGGTCTCGGAGACGAACCGGGCACACGAATAGGTCATGCGGGGCCCGAGGAACAGCCGGTAGAAGTCGTTGCCCACGTCATAGTGGTGGCTGATGACCTTGGCATCCCGGCCGAGGGAGTGGAGCCTGCCCGTCGGCCGGCACTCTTCGGCCGGTGCCGGGAGGGGAGGCCCGATGGCGCCCAGCCGCCGGGCGGCGTCGACGATGGGCGGCAGCGCCCGAAGTCCCATCTTGCGGAGGTCACGGGGGGCGGTGTCGTGGAGGACCCGCAGCATCGCGAACAGGTCTCCCTCCAAAGACAGGTCGCCGGCCACGAACGCCCGGGCCACCCCCAGTTCGCCCGGGGCCCAGAGCATCCGCCGCACCGCATCGACCGAGTTGACCCGGATGGTCCCCGGACCCCCGACCGGCCCGATCCCGCTCCCATCCCAGAACTCGAATCGCACCGGCAACTCGGTGCCCAGCAAGGCCCGTAGCAGCGGAGCCAGCGCCCCGGCGGCACCGCTGTTGGTGCCGGTCGCCACCCGGGAACCGGGACCCTCGGCCGGAACCGGTGCCGGTGAGGGGGTTCCCGACGCCTGTGACGATTCCCGGATGACCATGAGAGCTCCTTCGGTCTGCAATTTGCCCTGTCACCCGGATCTTATGGGGGGTCCTGCGTTTGCGTCGCGGCCGGGATGGGCACGGGGAGACCCTCCGGACGGGGTCAGAACTGCCGGTTGACGCCGATCCCGATCGGGAGCTTGTTCGGATCCCAACCGAGGAGGGCCACCGCTTGACCGAAGGCGAACCTGTCGGTCATCCCGGCGACGTAGCTGACCGCGGCGATCATGGCCTCGTCGTCACCGCCCCGCAGGTCGGTGACGCTGCTGTCTCCGTCGGGGATCAGGTTCGGGCGATCCCCGTAGTGCTCCACCAGGGCCTGGAGCACCCCGATCACCGCCCTTCCCTGGGCGACCGAACTGGGGCGAAGGTAGATGTGCTCGTAGTTGCAGGCCCGGAAAGCCGACAACGCGTCGGCGTAGGTGGCCGACATGCCGACCCGGCCGGTGTCGAGCACGGTCGCCACCATCGCGTCGATAAAGGTTCCCAGCTGTTGGCCGCGCTGGATGCCGCAGCGTTCCCGCACCATGTCGGGGAGCACCTGGGGGGTGATGATCCCACTCTTCACCGCGTCCTCGAAGTCATGGCAGACATAGGCGATCCGGTCGGCCCAGCTGACCACCTCCCCCTCCGGCGTGCTCGGGGCGGGCCGGGACCACGAGTGGTTCCGGATGCCGTCGAGTGTCTCGAGGCAGAGATTCAACCCGGCCAGCGAGACGTCCGCCCCCCAGGGGGCATGGTCGAAACCACCGGCCACGTAGGGGGAGAGGGCGTCCTCGCTGGCGTGACCTCCCGGGCCGTGGCCGCAGTCGTGACCGAGGGCGATGGCCTCGGTGAGGGCGACGTTGAGCCGGCAGGCCCGGGCGATGCCGGTGGCCACCTGGGCCACTTCGAGGGCATGGGTGAGCCGGGTCCGCTGATGGTCGTCGGGGAACACGAACACCTGAGTCTTCCCGGCCAGCCGGCGGAACGCCGGGGCGTGGAGGATGCGATCACGGTCCCGTTCGAAACAGGTCCGCCAGGGGTCTGGCTCCTCGGGTCGGAGCCGGGAGCCTCCCCCCTGGGCGTGGGTGGCCCCCAGCGCCAGCTGGGCGTCCTCGTCCACCTCCCGGAGGGTGCGATCGAGACCGGGGACGGAGCCGTCGGGATCGACCACCGCCGAACTGTCGGCATGGGCGAATTTGGTGTCCTGGTCGCCGTGGGCGTACATGGTGGAGGCCCACTGCCGGCTCCGTTCGCTCTCGCCCTCCATGTCCACAGTGTGCCTTACGGCTGTGACGCTGGGACGCCACGCTTCGCCGACCTTGTATCGTCAGGGGGGCCGTCGGTTCCGTCGGCTATGGGTTGAGAGGAGCGTGCCAGGTGGACGTGCGTATCGGGATCGTGCAGTCGATAAAGGAGCTCGACGTCGAGTTGCCTGACGATGCTGACCGCGACAAGGTCCTGGCCCAAATCGAAGGGGCGCTGGCCAAGGAAGGCTCCATGCTGTGGCTCACCGACCGGAAGGGCCGTCGGGTGGGGGTGCCGGCCAGCAAGGTCGCCTACGTAGAGGTGGACGGACCGACTTCCGATCGTCGGGTCGGCTTCGGGGTCTCCTGATCCCACCCCTTGCCGCCCCTCAGGCTGTCTCGGTGATGGTGGGCCGCGGGCCGGCGGCCCGATGACAGCGCTCCTCGATCTGAAACTGGTCTTCGTGACCGGCAAGGGGGGTGTCGGCAAGACCACTGTCGCCTCGGCGCTGGCCCTGTTCGCCTCCCAACGGGGGAAGCGGGTGCTCGTCTGCGAGGTGGATGCCAAGGGCGAGGTGGCCCGCTTCTACGAAGCCCCGCCCACCGGCTTCGCCGAAAAGGAGTTGCTCCCCGGGCTCTTCGTCATGACCATGGACACCGAGGCATCCCTCCGGGAGTACCTGAAGCTGCAGTTGCGGATTCCGGTGGTGGGGCGGATCGGGCCGTTGGCCAAGGCGTTCGACTTCGTCGCAACCGCGGCTCCCGGGGTCCGGGAGATCCTCACCGTCGGCAAGCTCTGCTACGAGGTGCGGGAGCGTCACTACGATCTGGTGATCGTCGACGCGCCGGCCTCCGGCCACATCGTCGGCCAGCTGGCCGCCCCGCAGGCCATCAACGATCTGGTGAAGGTGGGGCTGATCCGGTCCCAGACCGACTGGATGCTCGACATCCTCTCCGACCCGACCCAGACCGGCCTGATCGCGGTGTGCACCCCCGAGGAGATGCCGGTCAGCGAGACCATCGAACTGGCGGTCAGGGTGAGGGAGGAGACCACTGTCACGATGTCGGCGGTGGTGGTGAACCGGGTCCTCCACGAGCTGTTCGGCCGGCAGGAAGAGCTGGTGTTCGACGCCCTGTCCTCACCCGACCCCTCCGAGAAACTGGCCGAGTTGGTCGGCGGTGACCCGGTGCCGGTCCTCGACGCCGCCCGGCTGGCGGTGACCATGCGGCGGACCCGCTCCACCCATCTCGAGCGCCTCCGGGAAGGCATCGACCCGGCGGTGCCGCTCCTCTACCTCCCCTATCTGTTCACCCGATCCCACGGGCTCCGGACCACCCGCCAGGTGGCCGCCTCCCTGGGTGAGGAGCTCGGCTACTGATGACGCCGGCACGCCCGAAACGGGCCACCCCCACTCCGGACGGCGCCGGCTCGCTCGACGGTCTGCTGGCGGCCAAGGAGATCATCATCGCCTGTGGTCCCGGAGGGGTGGGGAAGACCACCACCGCGGCCGCCGCCGGGGTGATGGCCGCCCTCCACCACGGGGGCAAGGTCCTGGTCCTGACCGTCGATCCGGCCAAGCGGCTGGCCAACGCCCTCGGGCTGGAGGGGATCGGCAATGCCGAGACCCGGGTCCCCGACGAAGCCTTCCGCTCCGCCGGGCTGAAGCCCCGGGGTGAGCTGTGGGCGGCGATGCTCGACACCAAGGAGTCGTGGGACGCCCTCATCCGGATGCACGCCCCGGACCCGCAGACCCGGGACGAGATCCTCGCCAACCCGCTCTACAAGAACATCTCGGGGCGGTTCGTCCAGAGCCACGACTACATCGCCATGGAGCGCCTCTACGAGATCCACTCCGAAGGCGAATACGACCTGATCGTGGTGGACACCCCGCCGACCCGGAATGCGCTCGACTTCCTCGACGCTCCGCAACGGTTGGCCGACTTCTTCTCCTCCCGGCTGCTCCGGTGGCTGATCGTCCCCTACCGGTCCAAGCTGGTGAACGTGGCCACCAAGCCCTTCTACCAGGTCGCCGACCGCATCCTCGGTACCCAGTTCCTGGCCGACATCTCCGAGTTCTTCATTCTCTTCCAGTCGATGTACGACGGCTTCGTGGAGCGGGCGGGCGCGGTGCAACGGTTGCTGTCCGACCGGAGGACGACCTTCATGGTGGTGTCCACCCTCGAGGGCGTCCCGCTCCGGGAGGCGGAATTCTTCGCCCAGGAGCTCACCGCCCGGCATCTCAACCTGGGCGCCATCGTCTTGAACAAGGTGCTTCCCGCCTACCTCCAGGGGGCCGAAGCCGCCACGGTCGCCGAGGCGATGAAGGAGCGCTCCGACGAGCTGGCCACCTCGTTGGCTCCGGTGCTGGGGTCGGTCGATTCCGCCCTCGGCGACGAGGCCCAGATCCGGCGGGTCCTGGTCGAGGTGGCCGAGAGCTTTCTCAACTTCCGGGTGGTCGCCCTGCGCGAAGCCGAGGAGAAGTCGGAACTCGGCAACGTGCCCGAAGTCCTGGCCACCGTCCCGTTCTTCGACACCGATATCTACGACCTGGCCGGTCTGGTCCGGCTGGGCGAGCAGATCTGGGACTGAGTCGGCGGGTGGCTCGGCCGGGTTCCTCCCGAGCGGACGCCGCGACGTGGGTGGTCAGGTACCGCCGACGGCTTCGCCGCCCTCCCACAACGCCCTGACCCCGCTGGCGGCCAGGGCTCCCTGCCGCCGTCCCGCCTCCAGCGCCGGCCCACGTCGGGACGGGTCGAGCGGGTTGTCTCCGAAGCTGGCCAGCGCGTCGTCGTCGGCCGTGACCACCTGGACCGTCGAACCGTGGTCGCGGAGGCCGGCCGCCTCGTCCTCGAGCCTCAGTGCCATGGTGGCCTGCATCGGGGTGAGCACCAGCACCCGGTCGTGGCCCGACGCCAGGTCGGCGTTGGTCCCCGATCGCACCCCGCCGTCGATGTAGCGACGATCACCGATGGTCACCGGGGGCCACACCCCGGGCACCGCGCAGCTGGCGGCGACCGCGTCGACCAGCGGCACCCCCGACGAGGCGTCGAAGGTGGTGAGCTCGCCGGAGTGGGCGTCGACGGCGGTCAGCACGATCGGACGCGCCGGCCACTGGTGGGAGGGAAGGCGAGCGGCGATCACCGCCCGCCGCACCGGCTCGGCCACGGTGTCGGCACCGAGGGCCATGGTTCCGACCTGGGCTCGTCGCTCGTCGCCGGAGGCCGACGGGTCACTCAGGAGGGTGAAGATCTTGGCCAGCAGGTCGAGGTCGAGGACCGCCGCCAGCTCCTGGGAATCCGCCGCCAGCTGGGCTCCGACCAGCGCGTCGAGCGAACCGGTGGTGATCTGGGCGGCGACGGTGGCGCCGGCCGAGGTGCCCACGATGAGGTCGGCGTCGTTGAGGTCGAGCCCGTCGTCGGCCATCCCGGCGATGACGCCGAGTTCCCAGGCGATCCCGGTGAGGCCTCCACCGGCCAGCACCAGCGCTTTCGTCGTCACCGTTTACCCTCCCCGTCCCGACCGCCTTCGTTTCCGGCGACGCTCCCGACCCCGCCGCTCAACCCTAACCGTGGGGCTGGGGGCGGAAAGGCCTGTCCAGCCAGGAATCCCCTTCACCCTCCCTGCTTTACGATGCAGGGATGGCCGACATCGTTGATCCTGACATCGAGGCGTACGCCGCCGCCCACACCACCGCCCCGCCCGACTATCTCGAAGCCCTTGCCGCCGAGACCCGGGCCGAACTGCGGGCGCCGGGCATGATGGTGGGCCGGCTCGAAGGACGGTTCCTCGAGATGCTGGTGTTCGCCACCGGCGCGACCTCCATCCTGGAGATCGGCACCTTCAGCGGATACTCCTCCCTGGCCATGGCGGCCGGCCTGCCCCCCGGCGGCTCGATCGTCACCTGCGAGGTCGATCCGGTCCATGCCGAGTTCGCCAAGCGGCACATCGCCGCCAGTCCCTTCGCCGACCGGATCGAGGTCCTGCTCGGCCCGGCCATCGACACCATTGCCACGCTGCCAGGACCGTTCGACCTGGTGTTCATCGATGCCGACAAGGCCAGCTACCCCGCCTACTACGAGGCCACCCTGGCCAAGCTGTCCCCCCGGGGTCTGATCGCGGCCGACAACACGCTGTGGAGCGGTCGGATCCTCGATCCCGGCGATACCTCTGCCGACACCGAGGCGCTGCGGGCGTTCAACGACAAGGTGGCCTCCGATCCCCGGGTGGTCGCCGTCCAGACCACCGTGCGGGACGGCGTGACCCTCATCCGGCACGCGGGCTGATCGGTGCTCGACTACCACCTCCATCTCTGGCCCCATACCCAGAGTGATGCGGAGGCGACCATCGAGCAGGTGGCCGCCTACTGCGAGCATGCGGTGTCCCACGGGGTCACCGAGATCGCCCTCACCGAGCACCTGTTCCGATTCACCCAGGCCAGTGACCTCCTCGGCGAGTTCTGGAACGACCTGCCCGGCGAGGCGCTGCGGCCGGGAATGGCCGCCTACTGGGACCAGCACGCCCGGGTGGACCTGGACAGCTACGTCGAGGTGGTCCAGGCGGTGAAGGCAGAAGGGCTCCCGGTCGTCCTCGGCCTGGAGGTCGATTACTACGAGGGCCGGATGGACGAAGTCGCCGGGCTGCTGAACGGGTATCCCTTCGACGTCCTGCTCGGCTCGGTCCACTGGCTGGGGGCCTGGCGGTTCGACGTCCTCAACGAGCCGCTGGTGATGGCCGAGTGGGAGGTCCGGGACGTCGACGCGGTGTGGGACGAGTACACCCGGGCGATGGAGGAGCTGGGCGCCTCGGGAGCCTGTGACGTGTTCGCCCATCCCGACCTGGTCAAGATCGCCGGCCGGGTCCCGGCGGTGCCGGACGAGTTCTACGACCGGATGGCGGAGGCGGCGGCGACCTCGGGGATGGCGGCCGAGCTGTCCTCGGCCGGTTGGCGTAAGCCGGTCGGCGAGGAGTACCCGGCCCCCCCGCTCCTCCAGCGGTTCGTCGCCCGCGGGGTACCACTGACCACCGCGTCGGACGCCCACACCTTGCCCGACGTGGCCGACCGGGCCGACGATCTGCGGTTGGTGCTGTCGGCCGCCGGTGTCACCGAGCTCCAGGGATTTCGGAACCGCCGACCCCATGGGGTACCGGTCTCGCCCGTCAACGCCGAGCTGACGGTCGCGGAACCCGGAGCCTGACCGTGGCCACCCCGGCCGAACTGGCGCTGGAGCGCACCGACCTCGACGACGCCCAGCTGGCCCACGTGAAGCGACTGATGGGGACCTGGGGGATCCTGGCCGACCTCTCCTTCTCCGACCTGGTGCTGATGGCACCGATGGCGGAGATCCCCCATCAGGTCCGGAGCGGGGAGCAGGAGCTGGTGATCCTCGGCCAGATGCGCCCCTCCAACAGTGCCACCGTGGTGCAGCACGACCTGGTGGGCCAGTCGGTCGACGCCGCCGACTGGCCGGTCGTGACCGCCTCCTGGCAGTCGGGCGAGGTGGCCCGGGGGGAGATGCAGATGGAGCCGGAGGAGGAGCCGGTCCGGGTGCACTGCATCCCGGTGCGTTGCGAGGGCACCCTGGTGGCGGTCCTGGCCCGGCTGGTGGCGGGGGCCGGGCGCCGGCCCGGACATCTCGAACGTACCTACCGGGACGTCTTCGACCGGTTCGCACTGATGTTGTCGGAGTCGACCTTCCCGTTCCCGAGCGAAGAGGTGGCCACCGAAGAGGCCCCGAGGGTCGGGGACGGCATCGTGCTGGTCGACGAAGAGGGCAGGGTGCGCTACGCCTCGCCGAACGCCACCAACGCGCTGCACCGCATGGGGATGTACTCGCAACTCGAGGGTCGCCGCCTCTATGACCTGGGCCTGGAGGAGTCAGCCATCGAGTGGGCGCTGGCCTCGGCCCTGCCGGTGGTCGAGGAGGTGGAGCGCCGACCCGACGTCAGCGTCTTGTTGCACTGCGTCCCGCTGCTGTCCCACGGCAACGTGACCGGCTGTCTGGTGCTCCTGCGGGACGTGACCGACGTCCGGCGTCTCGACCGCCTGCTGCTGTCCAAGGACGCCGCCATCCGGGAGGTCCACCACCGGGTGAAGAACAACCTCCAGACCATCTCCGCCCTGCTCCGCCTCCAGGCCCGGCGGCTGCCCCCCGGCGTCGGCCGGGTGGCGCTCTTCGAGGCGGAGCGACGGGTCCGCTCCATCTCCATCGTCCACGAGATCCTCTCCCGGGAGCCGAGCGACCAGGTGCCGTTCGACGAGATCGTCTCCGCCCTCATCCGGATGGCGGAGGACTCGGTGTTGTCGTCGGCCAAGGTGACCTTCAGCGTGACCGGTGAGCTCGGCGAGGTCCCGGCCGATGTCGCCACCCCCTTGGCGGTGGTATTGGCCGAGCTGCTGCAGAACGCCGTCGAGCACGCCTTCATCGAGTTCGACGAGGACGACGCCGACCGACCCGACCACCCCGGGGCGGGTGCCGGCCGGGAAGCCCCGAAAGCCGTCGGTCACATCGCCGTCCACCTGGTGGCCGACGACGCCTGTCTGAGTGTCGAAGTGTCGGATGACGGCTCCGGGCTCCCGGAGGGATTCGACTTCGACGTGACCACCAGCCTGGGTCTCTCCATCGTCCGGGATCTGGTCAGGACCCAGCTGGAGGGGACCATCGTGATGCGCAACCGGCACCAGGACGATGCCGGGGCGACCGGCACCGCGGTGCTGATCGAGTTGCCCGTGCGCGAAGCCCAACGGGTCGGTTCCTAGGGTCGAGGCGTTGCCGGCCGACGCCGGGGAGTCAGGCCAGGGTCAGGAAGCGCGGCGGCGGGAGGCCAGCCAGGCCTTGCGGAGCTTGCGTCGCTCCTCTTCGGAGGTCCCACCCCAGACACCGGACTCCTGATTGGTGGCGAGGGCGAAGTCGAGGCAGGGCTCCTGGGCGTCGCAGATCCGGCAGACCCGCTTGGCCGCCTCGATCTGGTCGACCGCGGGACCGGTGGTGCCGATGGGGAAGAAGAGGTCGGGTTCGGTGCTGCGACAGGCGGCCAAATCGCGCCAGTCGCCCTCATCCCACTCGACCGTCCGATTCCACACGAGGGCCACGATGCTTCCTCCGCTCCCGATTCCGAGATATGCCCCCATTGTGATCTGTTTCACATGGATCAGCGCCGAAGAGTCGCCGTCCATTTGGGGTTCCCCCCTAGAGTACCCACCGAAGGGCGCAGTTGCAAGCAATTTTGACCGGCAATTAGCCCCCTGATTGGCAGTTATCGCGCCGAGAGGACACCGGAGGGATGACGATTTGAGGGTGGCCATCCAGGCCCACCGCGGCAGTCCCGACCCCTCGCAGGGGATCGCCGAGAACACCCTGGAGGCGTTCGCCCGGGCCCGCCAGCTGGGTGCCGACGGGGTCGAGCTCGACGTCCGGCTGACCGCCGACGGTGCCCTGGCCGTCCATCACGATGCCGTCATCCTCGGGGTCGGGGAGGTGGCCCACCTGGAGGTCCACCACCTGCCCGATCACGTGCCGCTGCTCCCGGCGGTGTTGGCCGTCTGCGCCGGGCTCACGGTGAACATCGAGGTGAAGAACCTCCCGACCGAGTCGGGCTACGACCCCGATGAGGCCGCCGCCCGGGGGGTGGCCGACGCCATCGCCCAGGCCGATCCGGGGGTCGACACCGTGGTCTCGTCGTTCTGGCCCCCGTCGCTGGCCGCGGTGCTGGCGGTGGACCCGACCCTCGCCACCGGCCTGTTGCTGCCCGGGTGGGCCGATCCGGCCGCCAGCCTGGCCCTGGCCCTGGACCTGGGCTGCCGGGCCCTCCATCTCCACCGGTCGCTGGTCACCGCCTCGGTGGTGGCCGACATCCACGCCGCCGGTCTGGCGGCCGCCGTCTGGACGGTGAACGACCGGGCAGAAATCGCCACCCTGGCCGCCCTCGGGGTGGACACCATCATCACCGACGACGTCCCCCTGGCCCTGGCCAGCGTCCCCGACCAGGTCAACCCGGCCTGAGGGCCGACCGAACGGGTCCCGGAGCCGATCACCCGGGCCGGATCACCGGGGAGCAAGCGTCCTGACCAGGACTCCCGTCCCCGATTGGTCGTTATGGCCGTTTTTCGTCAACAATGCACGGCCATGAACGTCGTCGTCTGTGTGAAACAGATCCCCGATCCGGCCGCGCCGGCCGCTCTCGACCCGGGGACGAAGAACCTGTCCCGAGCCGGAAAGCTCATCCTCGATGACTCCGACGCCTACGGTGTCGAGATGGCATTGCAGCTGGTCGACAAGGCCGGCGAGGGCGAAGTGACCCTGGTCTCCATGGCCCCGAACGGGGAGACCTCCGGTCTCCGCACCGCCCTGGCCATGGGGGCGGCCAAGGCCATCCTGATCAGCGATGACAGCCTGGCGGGCTCCGATGCCCTCGGCACCGCCAAGGTGCTGGACGCCGCCATCAAGCGGGCGGAGCCCGACCTGATCCTGGCCGCCACCGAGTCCACCGACGGCTACACCGGGACCACCCCGGTCCAGATCGCCGAGCTCCTCGGACTGCCGTCGGTCACCTTCGCCAAGAAGGTCGAGGTCGAAGGGAATTCGGTGAAGGTCGAGCGGCAGACCGAGTCCGGCTACGACGAGGTCGAGAGCCCGCTGCCCGCCCTGGTCACCGTCACCGCCGGCGTCGTCGAGACCCGCTACCCCTCCTTCAAGGGGATCATGGCGGCCAAGTCGAAGCCGGTCGAGAACCTGACGGTTGCCGATCTCGGCATCGACGCCAGCCAGGTGGGGGCCACCGGTGCCCGCCAGGAGATCATCGATGTAGCCGAATCCGAGGCGCGAAGCTCCGGCGAGGTCGTCGTCGACGAAGGTGACGCCTTCGAGCGCATCATCCAGTTCCTCGAGCAGCTGAAGGTCCTGTAGGGACCGGGTAGGGAGAACAAGCACACCATGTCCATCGACAAGATCTGGGTCCTGGCCGAAGTGGCCGACGGGAAGCCCATCACCGCCAGTCTCGAGTTGATCAGCCACGCCAAGACGCTGGCCGGAACGGTGGAGGCCGTCGCCTACGGCGAGGAGACCTCGGCGATCGCCGCAACCCTCGGCGAGTACGGCGCCACCACCGTCCATGACGTCGGCGACCTCGGCGGTGCGCTTCCGGGCGTGCCGGTGGCCGGGGCCATCGCCGCCGCCATCGAGGGCGGAAACGGTCCCGACGCCATCCTGTTCCCCGCCACTTATGACGGCCGGGACATTGCCGGGAGGCTGTCGGCGAAGATCGACAAGCCGGTCCTCACCAACGTGGTCGGCCTGGTGGCCGGCGACGGCGGCCTCACCACCCAACACGCCATCTTCGGTGGCGCCCAGGTCGCCACCGCCCACTTCACCGGCGACGGGCCCGGCCTCTTCGTGATCCGGGCCAAGTCGTTCCCGGCGGAGGCATCCGGGGGTGGACCGGCGGAAGTGGTGGCGGCACCGGCACCCGAGAGCGGCGCCTCCAACGCCGCCAAGATCGTGGCTCGCCACGTCGAAGAGCGCACCGGTCCGAAGCTCGACGAGGCCGACGTGGTCGTCTCCGGCGGGCGGGGTCTGGGCGAGAAGGAGAACTACGCCCTCATCGAGGAGCTGGCCACCCTGCTGCACGGAGCGGCGGGCGCCAGTCGTGCCATCGTCGACGCCGGGTGGGTGCCCTACTCCCACCAGGTCGGGCAGACCGGGAAGACGGTCAAGCCGACCGTGTACATCGCCTGTGGCATCTCCGGGGCCACCCAGCACCTGGTGGGCATGAAGAACTCCAAGAACATCGTGGCCATCAACAAGGACCAGGACGCCCCGATCTTCTCGGTCGCCGACTTGGGGATCGTGGGCGACGTCCACAAGGTGCTCCCCAAGCTCATCGAGGCGCTGAAGGCCCGGAGCTGATCGATCCAACCGCGGGACTCTCCTAAGGTCTCGCCCATCAGCCACTACCGAGCGGTAGTGGAATGCATCAATAGCCGCCGGCACCGTGACGGGTAGGGTCGGGACTCGTGTCGCGCCGCCGCGTCCTCCACCGACCGCCCGATTCGAACCACTGAACCATGCTCTTTCCCACCATCGACTTCGCCATCTTCTTCGCCGTGGTCTTCTCGGTGAGCTGGCTTCTCAACCCCTATTCGGGGCCGTGGAAGATGTTCATGGTGGCGGCCAGCTACTTCTTCTACGCCTGGGCCGACTGGAGGTTCATCTTCCTGCTGGCCGCTTCGACGGTGATCGCCTACACCGGGGCCGGCATTCTCGATCGGCTGGAAGGTCAGGCCAAGCGGATCACCCTCTGGGTGACACTCGCCCTGTTGCTCGGGCTACTGGCCTGGTTCAAGTACTACGTCTTCTTCACCGTCAACGTCGACAACGTCTTCCATTTCATGGGGGCCGGTCGGCCGTTGCCGCTGCTCAACGTGGTCCTGCCCATCGCCATCTCGTTCTTCACCTTCATGGCCATCAGCTACGTGGTCGACGTCTACCGGGGGACGCTGAAGACGGCCCGGCCGATGGACCTGGCCGTCTACCTTTCCTTCTTCCCCCATCTGGTCGCCGGCCCCATCGTGCGGGGCACCGAGCTCCTGCCCCAGATCCGCCGCCGGCGGGATCCGGCCCACATCCAGTACACCGAAGCCTTCTGGCTCATCGTGGCCGGGCTGGCCAAGAAGGTGGTCCTGTCCTCCTACCTGGCCACCTACGTGGTCGACCCCGTCTTCGCCTCCCCCCACCAGCACTCCGGGTTGGAGGTCATCTTCGCGGTGTGGGGCTACGCGGTGCAGATCTACGCCGACTTCAGCGGCTACACCGACATCGCCATCGGCATCGCCCTCCTGCTCGGGTTCCGGTTCCCCCAGAACTTCAACCGGCCCTACACCGCGGTGTCCCTCCAGGACTTCTGGCGGCGCTGGCACATGACCCTGTCCTACTGGCTCCGCGACTACCTCTACATCCCGCTCGGCGGCAACCGGGGCCCGGAGTGGAGGATCTCGCTGAACATCCTCATCACCATGCTGCTCGGAGGGCTCTGGCACGGGGCGGCCTGGACATTCATCGGCTGGGGCGTCTTCCATGGCGTCGGCCAGATCATCGGGCGCCAGCGCCGGTTGTGGCGGAAGGCCCACGGGCTGCCGCTCGAGCCGGGCGGCTGGGGCCGGATCGCGCTCGCCCAGTTCGTCACCTTCCAACTCGTCTGCGTCGGGTGGCTGTTCTTCCGGGCCACCTCGTTCTCCAACGCCTGGTCGATGTTCGGCCAGCTCTTCCATGGATGGGGATCGTCCCCCTTGGTGACTCCCCTGGCGATCCTGGCGGTGGCGGTCGGCATCGCCACCCAATTCATGCCCGACGGGTGGATCGAAGTGGCCAAGAAGGCCTTCAGCGAACGCCGACTCGCCGTCCAGGGAGGCATACTGGGGGTGATTCTGTTGGGTATCACCACGCTTGGGCCCGCCGGCGTGGCACCGTTCATCTACTACCGGTTCTGACGTGAACACTCTTCCTGACACTCCGTCGACGTCCCAACCGGAGCTCCCGCTCCCGATCGGGCCGGCGATCGGCAGCCCCGCGAACGACTCCGCGGCTCCTGACGCCGCGGTTCGCGAGGCCGCGGTTCGGGAGACGACCCCTCGGTCCGTGGTTCGCGAGACGACTCCTGGCTCCGCGGTTCGCGACACCGCGGCAACCGACACCGCGGCGACCGAGAGGGCGGCAACGGAGAGGGCGGTAGCCGAGCGCGAGCCTCCCGTGTCCGAGGGCGCCGGTCGAAACGGCCGGGCTCGGCCTCCCGCCAGCGGGCCGGTGCTTCCGTGGACCCGGGTCCTCTACATCGGCCTCATCTGCTTTGCCGTGTGGTTGGTTCTCGACGCCCCCAGCCTCCAGAAGTCGGCCCAGTCTTCGCCGCTCGGTGCCCGGCGCACGGTGTCCCTGGACCTGGTCGGCCCGATCGCCGCCGTGAGTCGCGGGCTCGGGCTGTCCCATTTCGTCGGCTGGGCCGACGACATCCTCGGACGGTCGGTCGGCGGCGGCCCGTCGCTGGCCGTCGCCACCCCGCCGGCGATCCCCAAGGGCCAGACGCCGACGCCCACCACCGGCCCGATCACCGCCACCCCGACCACCCCGACCACCCTGCCCCCCCTGCCGCCACTGCCCCAGCACCCGACGGCGGCGAACCCTCTGCACGTGGTGATCATCGGCGACTCGATCGGGATCGACCTCGGTCAGCCGCTGACCAACGACCTGATCGGCACCGGGGTGGTGTCAGCCACCCTGGACGGCAAGATCGACACCGGGTTGTCGCGCCCCGACTACTTCAACTGGCCGGCTGAGCTCCAGGCCGACCTCGCCATCCACCATCCCCAACTGGTGGTGGTGATGATGGGCGCCAACGACCCCCAGAGCCTGGTGGTCAACGGGACGGCAGTGGCGTACGGCACCGCCGCCTGGAACGCCGCCTACTCGCAGCGTGCCGGGGCGTTCATGGACAGCGCCACCGCGTCCGGCGCCCACATGCTCTGGGTGGGGATGCCGCCGATGGCCGGCGCCGGGCTGGATGGGCAGATGAACACGGTGAACAGCCTGGTGCAGGCCCAGGCGACCGCCCGGCCGGCCGGGGTCACCTTCCTCAGCTCCCGCACGGTGCTCGGCACCCCCCAGGGCGGCTACACCGCCTATTTGACCACCGGGTCGGGCGCCGAGGTCAACATCCGGACCCCCGACGGGATCCACCTGACCCCCGACGGGGGCGAAGTGCTGTCCCAGGCGGTCATGAACTACATGCGCTCGGTCCTCAAGATCGGCCTTCCGGGCTGAACCCCGACATCGGCGACTCCGCGACTAGATGAGCGGCCACGGGTAGGGGTGGCCGTCGCCTTCCGGCTCCGGGAACACCGGGTAGTCGAGAAGCGCCCGGATGCGGGAGACCAGCGCGTCGCATTCCCGCCGGTCGAGGTGACGGACCAGGTCGTCGGGGAGATCGCCCGCCAGCCCTTCGAGGTCGGCCAGCTCCGACTCCGGCACCTCGTCGCCGGCGTAGTCCCACATCACCGTGCGCAGCTTGGGTTGGGTGTGGAAGCACAGCCCGTGGTCGATGCCCCACAGACGGCCGTCGCCGCCGTTGAGCACGTGACCGCTCTTCCGGTCGGCGTTGTTGGCCACCACATCGAACAGGCAGATGGTGCGAAGCCGGCGGTCGTAGTCGCCGCTCTCGAAGAGGGTGAAGTAGTGCTGCTCGTAGTCGGCATCCACGAAGAGTTGGAGTGACCCGGGGCCGAAGGGCCCGTCCTCGATCGCCACGGTCGGCGGTACCAGCCCCCAGCCCAGAGCCTCGGAGAGCGCGTAGGCCGCCACCTCCCGGCGGTAGAGGTTGCCGGGGAAATCCCAGAGATCACGCTCGCCTTCTCCCGGCTTGTAGACCGCCCGCAACGGCCCGTCGCCCACCGTGACCAGAAACGTCAGGTTGGAGCTCCAGGGAAGCCGTCCCTCGACGACCAGCTCGGAGCCGGCCAGTTCGACCAGGGTGTCACCGAGTTCGGGGCCGTCGGCCGGCCTCCAGCCCGTCAGGTCGTCGGAGGCCGGTGGCCGTTTGTCCGTGGGCATTCGTGTCCGGAAGGGTCGAGCGGGGATCCGCAGAGCGGGCAGGGCGGCCGGCCGGAGCTGACCAGGCTGGTGGCGTGGATGGCGAAGGCGGCGGCCTGTTCCCGGGTTACCGACAGGCGGGCGATGGCGCCGCTCTCGTCCTCGGCGACCAGCTCCTCGATGACGATGATCACCCGGTCGTCGGCGCTGTCGTAGGAGACGCCCAGGGTGCCGATGGCCCATGCCGGTTCCGACGGCTCTTCCAGGGAGAGGTCGTCGGGGAGGTGGGCCGGGCGATCCTGGCCCTTGACGATCTGGGCCAGGTAGTCGGCCAGCACCGACACCTGCTGCTTCTCGATCTTGAGGGTGAGCAGCAGCGGCCCCTGCCGGCACTGGATGAGGAACAGCCGCTGGCCCACCGGGCCCACCGTCCCGACGGTGAAGCGGTCCAGGGCGGAGAGGTCGTAGCCCTCGCTCACGACAGCCCCAGTCCCGACAGCGAGGCGGTGGTGTTGACGCAGAGCACGTGGGGGCCGCCTTCGCCGTAGGCGAGGGCACTCACCGAGCACGGCGACACCACCAGGCGCTGGAACTGGTCGAGATGGGTGCCGGCCGCCGCCGCCACCGCCGCCTTGATCGGATCGGCGTGGGACACCGCCACGATCGTCTCCCCCTGGTGGAGGTGGACCAGGCGGGCGATGGTCGAGGTGATGCGGGCCTGCATCTCCAGGAAGGACTCGCCCCCGGGGAACCGGAAGCCGCTCGGCCACCGCTGGACCTGGGTCCACTCCGGCTTCTTGGCCAGGGACTTCAACGCCGCACCGGTCCACTGGCCGAAGTCGCATTCGAGCAGTCCCCGGTCCGACCGGACCCGGAGCCCGAGCTTTCGGGCGATGGGCTTGGCGGTCTCGAAGGTGCGCTCGAGGGGGGAGGCGTAGACGGCGACCGGGGCCCGCTTCCCCTCGCCGGTCAGCTCGCCGATGCGCCCGGCCACCTGGTCGGCTTGGGCGTGGCCCTGGTCGGAGAGGTGGAGATCCGGGGCGCGTCCCGGGAGGATTTTCCCGGTGGTGGGTGTGGTTCCGTGACGGACCAAAAGGACAACCGTCAGTCGGGGCGGGGAAGTCCGTCGGCTGGGCATTTCCCGTCAACCGTACTCTGTCGCGACTGGCGCCCAACCGCCCGGGTCGCGGCTCGGGGGAACTTCAAACCGGGTCGGGGAGCCGGCGGGGCATGGCCACGGCCGTCTCCGGCCAGCGCTTCCGGCTGACCCGGGCCAGCCGTTGCAGCAAGGCGATGGCCCCCGGATCGTCGTCGCCGGGGCGGGTCTCGACCGCTCCGTCGTCGATCATCCCGTTGAGGAGATCGCGGCCCTTGTCGGTGCGGACCATGGTCAGCGTCCAGTCGTTGAAGGCGCCGATTCCCCCGGTGGAGATGTCGGCATGCTCGGCGGCGAAGTCCGGGCACGACTTGCATCCTTCCCGGGTCCAGGCGTGGGCCTCTTTCAGGGGGATCTCGTGGAACTCGCCGTCCCGGGTCCACACCTGGAAGACGCCCTTGATGTTCATCTTGGTGATGTCGGCCCGGGCGATGCCGTACTTGGCCTCGAACAGCTCGGGGAAGATGGCGTCGTCGAACGTCTTGGAGCAGAGCAACCCGATCGAGAGGGAGAGCCGCCGGGCGATCTTGCCCGCCTTCCGCGCCTGCATGACCGGGGGCGCCGAGGCCTGGCAGCCCATCCCCACCAGGGCGATGCGCTCCGCCCCGGCCTCGATGGCCTGGGGGTAGGCCAGCGGGTTGGCTGAATAGGTGTAGCGGGACCCCGCCGCTGCCAGCACCTCCTGGCGGGTGGTGGCCACCCCGGGCACCGCCTTCCAGGTCGACCCGTCACCTTCCAGGTAGGAGACGAGGGCGGCGTCGATGACGTCATGTTCGAGCGCCCAGATGAGGAGGGCGGAGACCAGCCCGCCGTCCTGGCCCACCTGGAGGACGTCGGGATCAGTGGCCCGGACCAACAGGATGTCGGAGGAGACCCCGGCCACCTCCTCGGGGGTCCGCTCCCGTCCGAACAGGTGGTTGTCGATCTCCGGCTCCCACAACCGGAACCGGGGACAGGCCCGGGTGCACATGGTGCAGCCCTTGATGCCGTGGGTGCAGTTGTCGGGGCCGCCGTCGGCGTCGATGTGGAAAGGCTTGTACTTGCCGCCGGTGTCGTCGTAGGAGAGGACGTCGTAGGGGCAGGCCACGATGCATCCGGCACAGCCCGTGCAGAGTCCCGAGGTCACCACTTCTTTGTAGAGCTCGAACCACTGCGGCTTTTCGGGAGGCATCCCGACACCCTAGCGACGGTCGTCGGCAGGTTGGAATTGGGGAGGGTGACCCGGCTACCCGGTCGACGCCGGTGGCGCGGCGCCGGGACCGGCCCGGAATCCCCGGTTCCACCACGCCGGGTTCTCGGCCGACTGGGCCGATGCCCACGTGAAGTGGTGACGGGCCGAGACGCGGAAGACGGGGAGGGCGATCAGCCCGACCAGGGCCCAGCGTCGCCGGGCGGGGGACAGCTCCAGGATCGAGAGGGCCGACGCCAGGCCCCAGACCCCGAGGATGGTGTTGTAGGCCGGCAACCGGGACGCCGGCAACCCCTCGGCCTCGGTCAGTACCGGCAGCCCGAACCGGTTCCGCTTCCAGGGCCAGAGGGTGAAGTGGACGACGACCCCCGCCACCCCGGAACCGGCCAGCATGGCCAGTACCCGGTCCCATTTTCGACCGCCCCGGGCCGCCATCCACGACCACAGTCCCAGCTGGACCACCCAGAGCGCCCCGGCCCCACCCAGCCCGAGTTCGGGCTGCCAGACCAGGCCGACCCCGTTGCCGAGTTCGAAACCATGGTGGGCGGCGGCGCCGGCGACCGCCACCACGGACAGGGGCCGGACGACCCGGCGGGGGGACGACCTCCCGGGTTGGGCCCGATCGAGGGCGTTCCTGGTCATCGGGTGAGCGTAGGCCAGGAGGGGGAACCGCCCCGGCGCTCGGGCCGGCCGCCGTCAGTGGCCGCGGGCGATCCAATCCTCGAGATGGGGCGCCTCGTCCCCGATGACGGTTTCGTCGCCGTGGCCGGGGAGGGCCCGGGTGGTCGGAGGCAGGGTGAGCAAGCGGCGCCGGATCGAATCGATGATGGTGGGGAAGTCGGAGAAGCTCCGGCCGGTGGCCCCCGGCCCGCCCCGGAACAGGGTGTCGCCGGTGAAGATCACCCCGAGGTCGGCGTCATGGAGCGAGCAGCCGCCCGGGGTGTGTCCCGGGGTGTGGATGATCCGGAGGGCGGAGCCGCCCACCTCGAAGTCCTGGCCGTCGGCCAGCTCGGCGTCGGGGGGTCGGGACGGATAGACCTGGTCCCAGAGCACCCGGTCGTCGGGATGGAGCCAGATCGGCGCGCCGAGCTGGTCGGCCAGAGCGGCCGCCGCGTTGATGTGGTCGTTGTGGCCGTGGGTGGCCACGATCCCCACCGTTCGCCTCGAGCCGACCGCCTCGACGATGGGCCGGTGGTCATGGGCGGCATCGATGACCAGCACCTCGCGGTCGTCGCCGACCAGCCAGATGTTGTTGTCGACCTCGAAGTCCTGGCCGTCGAGTGAGAAGGTCCCCGAGGTGACCACCTGTTCGATCATGCGGGCATGACCACCACCGAGCGGAGCACCTCGCCCCGCTCCATCCGGTGGAACGCCTCCTCCACGTCTTCGAGGTCGATGGTCTCGGACACGAAGCGGTCGAGGTCGAGCCGGCCCTGGAGGTAGAGGTCGACCAGCATCGGGAAGTCCCGGGACGGGAGGCAGTCCCCGTACCAGCTCGGCTTCAGCTGGCCCCCCCGACCGAAGAAGTCGATCATCGGCAGGTCGATCCGCATGGCCGGGGTGGGGACCCCGACCTGGACGAGGGTCCCGGCCAGGTCCCGGGCGTAAAACGCCTGTTCCATCACCGCCGGGTTTCCCACCGCCTCGATGCAGACGTCGGCGCCGTTGCCGCCGGTCAGGGCCCGGATGGCCTCCACCGGGTCCTCGGCCCCGGCCTCGACGACGTGGGTGGCCCCGAAGCGGCGGGCCAGCTCCAGTTTGCCGGGGTCGAGGTCGACGGCGATGACCGTGGTGGCCCCGGCCAGCCGGGCGCCGGCGATGGCGGCGCAGCCGACCCCGCCGCAGCCGAAGACGGCCACCGAGTCACCCAGGCCGACCTCGCCGGTGAACATGGCGGCTCCGAGCCCGGCCATCACCCCGCAGCCGAGGAGCCCGACCGCCTCCGGCCGGGCCTGCGGATCCACCGGGGTGCACTGCCCGGCGGCCACCAGGGTCTGCTCGGCGAAGGCGCCGATGCCGAGGGCGGGGGTCAACGGCGTCCCGTCGGCCAGCGTCATCTTCTGGGTGGCGTTGTGGGTGGCGAAGCAGTACCAGGGGCGGCCCCGCCGGCAGGCCCGGCACTGGCCGCACACCGCCCGCCAGTTGAGAACCACGAAGTCGCCGGGCGCCACCGTGGTGACGTCGTCGCCGGTGGCCTCCACGATGCCGGCCGCCTCGTGGCCGAGCAGGAAGGGGAAGTCGTCGTTGATCCCCCCTTCCCGGTAGTGGAGGTCGGTATGGCACACCCCGCAGGCCTGCACCCGCACTCTCGCCTCGCCCGGCCCGGGATCGGGGACCACGATGGTCTCGAGTGACACCGGCTTGCCCTTGGCCCCGGCCACCACGCCACGCACTTCCATCTGCCACCGTCCTCTCCATCCGAGTCGGTCCCACTTTAGGAGGTCGGTCGGGACGGCTCCGGGGCCGGGAACCTGGCTACCCTCGGTCCGTGCCCGAGCTCCCCGAAATCGAGTCCTACCGCCGGCTGGCCGAGACCGCCCTCGACCGGGGCATCCGCACGGTGAAGGCACCCGACAAGTGGTACCTGAAGTCGGGGACGACCGCCGCCTGGTTGCGCCGGGCGTTGGTCGGTCACCGGTTCAGCGCCGCCCGCCGCCTCGGCAAGCTCCTGCTCCTCGACACCGACGGCGGCCCGGTGGTGGGCATCCGGTTCGGGATGACCGGCACTCTGCTGGTCGACGGTTCGTCCAGCGTCGAGCACCTCTTGTACACCCCCCGCCGGACCAACCCGGCCTGGGACCGTCTGGTCATCGGCTTCGATGACGGGGGCACGATGGAGGTGCAGGACCCGAGGCGGCTCGGCGGCGTCCTCATCGACCCGACCCTCGACCACCTCGGCCCCGACGCGCTCTCGATCACCCGGGCCCAGCTGGCGGCGGCGCTGGCCGGGTCGACCGCCCACCTCAAAGCCCGGCTGCTCGACCAGTCCAAGGTGGCCGGCATCGGCAACCTCATCGCCGACGAGTTGCTGTGGCGGACCGGCCTGTCACCCGAACGTCCGGCCGGCTCCTTGACGCCGACCGAGGTGCGGCGGCTGCATGCCGGCATGGTCCGGGCGTTGGGGCTGCTCATCCGGCGGGGCGGCTCCCACCTCGGCGATCTGATGGAGGAGCGTCACCGGGGCGGCCGGTGCCCGAAGGACGGGACCGAGCTGGCCCGGGCCACCATCGGGGGACGCACCACCTACTGGTGCCCCGCCCATCAGCATTGAGCGCCGCGGCCGGTCAGCCCTGGATCTCGGCCAGCACCTTGGCGGCGTGGCCGTCGGCCTTCACCGAGTACCAGGACCGTTCGATCTTCCCGTTGGCACCGATCAGGAAGGTGGACCGGATGACCCCTATGGTCTTCTTCCCGTAGAGCGTCTTCTCCCCCCACGCCCCGTACTTCTCGCCCACCTGGTGATCGGCGTCGGTGAGCAGGGGAAAGGTGAGCCCGTACTTGGCCCGGAACTTCTGGTGCTTCTCGGCGGTATCGGCGGAGATGCCGAGCACCGGGACGCCGGCCTTGGAGAAGGCCTGGAGGTTGTCGTTGAACTGGCACGCCTCCTTGGTGCAGCCCGGGGTGTCGTCCCTCGGGTAGAAGTAGATGACCACCGGTGAGCCGGCGAAGTCCTTCAGCGAGACCTTCTTCCCGTCCTGATCTGGCAGGGTGAACGCCGGTGCCCGGTCGCCGGATGCCAGTTTTCCCATGGTCATGTCCTTTCGGTTGTTTCTGCCCTCACCTTGGCACAAACCGGTGGAACGAGAACGCTGTCGCCGTGGGAGACTCGGGGCAGAACGCAGTGCGAAGGGAACCGATTCCATGACCGAGCCGATCACCATCACCTCCAAGCCGAAGGCCGATGCCCACAACCGGCGCAAGGTCTACGTGGACGGAGGTGACGGCCTCCGGGTGCCATTCGTCGAGGTCTCATTGTCGGATTCGCCGGGGCGCAACGGCGCCACCCCCAACCCCCCACTCCACCTCTACGACACCTCCGGTCCCGGCTCCGACCCGACCGTCGGACTCCCCCCGCTCCGGAGCCCGTGGATCCTCGGGCGCGGCGACGTCGAGGAGTACCCCGGCCGGGCCGCCAACCGCCGCGACGACGGGCGGGCCGCGGTCCGCCGGGAGGGGAGCGGGCCTGAAGTGTTCCCGGCTCCGGCCCGGTCCCCGCGGCGCTCATCGGGCACCCCGGTCACCCAGCTCCACTACGCCCGGCGGGGGGAAGTCACCCCCGAGATGGCCTTCGTGGCCGCCCGGGAGGGGATGGACGTCGAGGTGGTCCGGGACGAGATCGCCGCCGGCCGGGCCATCCTGCCCGCCAACGTCAATCACCCCGAGTCCGAGCCGATGGTGATCGGGAGCCGGTTCCTGGTGAAGGTGAACGCCAACATCGGCAACTCGGCGGTCTCCTCCTCCATCGACGAGGAGGTGGAGAAGCTGACCTGGGCCACCCGCTGGGGGGCCGACACGGTGATGGACCTCTCCACTGGCCCCGACATCCACACCACCCGGGAGTGGATCCTGCGCAACTCGCCGGTGCCGATCGGCACCGTGCCGATCTACCAGGCCCTGGAGAAGGTCAACGGGAGCCCCGAGGAGCTCACCTGGGACCTCTACCGGGACACCTTGATCGAACAGGCGGAACAGGGCGTCGACTACTTCACCATCCACGCCGGGGTGTTGCTGCGCTACGTGCCGATGACCGCCACCCGGATGACCGGCATCGTCAGCCGGGGCGGCTCGATCATGGCCGCCTGGTGCCTCGCCCACCACACCGAGAACTTCCTCTACACCCGGTTCGAGGAGATCTGCGAGATCATGGCCGCCTACGACGTCGCCTTCTCCCTCGGCGACGGCCTCCGGCCGGGATCGATCGCCGACGCCAACGACGAGGCCCAGTTCGCCGAGCTGCGGACCTTGGGCGAGCTCACCGAGATCGCCTGGCGCCACGACGTCCAGGTGATGATCGAGGGCCCCGGCCACGTCCCCCTCCACAAGGTGGCGGAGAACGTGGTGCTCCAGAAAGAGGTCTGTCACGAAGCGCCGTTCTACACACTCGGGCCGCTCACCATCGACGTCGCCCCGGGCTACGACCACATCACCTCGGCCATCGGGGCGGCGGTGATCGGGATGCACGGGACGGCCATGCTCTGCTACGTCACCCCGAAGGAGCATCTCGGCCTGCCCAACCGGGACGACGTCAAGCAGGGGATGATCGCCTACAAGATCGCCGCCCACGCCGCCGACCTGGCCAAGGGCCATCCCGGCGCCCAGTCGTGGGATGACGCCCTCTCCAAGGCCCGGTTCGAGTTCCGGTGGGAGGACCAGTTCAACCTGGCCATGGACCCGGAGACGGCCCGGGCCTATCACGACGAGACGCTGCCGGCCGAGCCGGCCAAAACCGCCCATTTCTGCTCGATGTGCGGCCCGAAATTCTGCTCGATGCGGATCAGCCAGGACGTCCGTGACTACGCCGAGGCCAAGGGAATGGAGCTCGACTCGGCGGTCGAACTCGGCATGAAGGAGAAGTCGGTGGAGTTCCGGGACGCCGGCTCCGAGTTGTACCGGGAGCCCTCCACCACCTGAGGCGGCGCCTCCCGGAGCCGAAAGACCGGCAATTTCCCCGTTCAGGGGTACACTGGGGGTCGTGGAAGGGCGCAGTGCCCGTCCACCGGGGTCTTCCTCAAATCTGTTTGTCGGGTCCGCAGCCGTGGATCGGATGGCCGGCCCGAGGCGGGCCCGCCTGGATCCGTGATTGGCACGGATGCCGATGGCCGGGACCCGGCCGTCACCGAACAGATGAGAGGCAACACACCCCCATGACAACCACCGCTGAGCACTCGGGCCGCGCCCGGTCGCTCGAACACGATGCCGGCGACCTCGAAGAGGTAGCTCCGACCTTCGACTCCCTCGGAGTCGACCCGATCCTGGTCAAGGCCCTGGCCGCCCAAGGCATCACCACCGCCTTCTCCATTCAGGCCATGACCGTGGCCGACGCAGTGGCCGGCGGGGACGTCTGCGGCAAGGCAAAGACCGGCTCCGGCAAGACCCTGGCCTTCGGCCTCCCGCTGCTGCAGCGGACCATGCAGACCCGGGCCACCGAGCCCGGCCGGCCGAGCGCCCTGGTGCTGGTCCCCACCCGCGAGCTGGCCGTCCAGGTCAGCGACGTCCTCGAGACCCTGGCCGACGAGGTCGGCCTCCGGGTGGTCGCCGTCTACGGCGGTGCGGACATCGAGCGCCAGGTGAAGAAGCTCCGCAAGGGGGTCGACGTGATCATCGCCACCCCCGGACGGCTCATCGACCTGGGCGACCGGGGTGAGCTTTCCGTCGCCGACATCGAGACCCTGGTGCTGGACGAGGCGGACCGCATGGCCGACATGGGCTTCATGCCTCAGGTCGAGTGGGTCCTCCGACGCCTGGAGCGCAAGCACCAGACCCTGTTGTTCTCGGCCACCCTCGACGGCGCCGTCGACCGGCTGGTGAGCCGGTACCTGACCGACCCGGTGCACCACGAGGTGGCCTCCCCGAGCACCACCGTCGAGGCGATGGAGCACCGGTTCCTCGAAGTGCACCAGATGGACCGGGTGAAGGTGTGCGCCACCATCTGCCTCCACGCCGAGCGCACCATCGTCTTCGTCCGGACCAAGCGGGGGGCTGACCGGTTGGTCGAGCAGCTCCGCAAGGAGGGGGTCGACGCCGACGCCATCCACGGCGACCTCCGCCAGGCCAACCGGGAGCGCACCCTGAAGGACTTCGGGATGGGCAAGCTGCCGGTGCTGGTGGCCACCGACGTCGCCGCCCGAGGCCTCGACATCGACGCCGTCGACGTGGTCATCCACTTCGACCCGCCGGAGGACCACAAGGCCTATCTCCACCGTTCGGGCCGGACCGCCCGGGCCGGCGAGGCCGGGGTCGTCGTCACCCTGGTGCAGTGGAACCAGGTCCTCGAAGTGGAACGGATCCAGCAGCGGATCGGGCTCAAAATCCCGATCGTCGAGATGTTCTCCAATGACTCCAGGCTCCACAACCTGGCCGGGTGGAACCCGGTCCCTGCTTGATGCCAGAGGTGTCGTCCCGCCCCATCCTGGAAGTTGACCCGGGACCGGTCGATGTCGAGCGCATCCTGGTGGTGACCGCTCATCCCGACGACGTCGACTTCGGCGCCGCCGGCTCGGTGGCCACCTGGACCCAGGCCGGGGTGGAGGTGGCCTACTGCATCGCCACCGACGGCGAGGCCGGGGGATCGGACCGGACGATGAGCCGGGTCGAGATGGCCGCCATCCGTCGCCAGGAGCAGCGGGCCGCCGCCGCCGAGGTCGGGGTGTCCGACGTCACCTTCCTCGGCCACCCCGACGGTCGCCTGCTCCCCACCATCGAATTGCGGCGGGACATCTCCCGGGTCATCCGCCAGTTCCGGCCCGACCGGGTGGTGTCCCAGTCGCCCGAGCGGACGTGGGAGCGCCTCTACGCCAGCCACCCCGACCACCTGGCCGCCGGGGAGGCCGCCGCCTGTGCGGTCTACCCCGACGCCCGCAACCCGTTCGCCCACCCCGAGTTGCTGGAGGAGGGGCTCGAGCCCCACACCGTCGCCGAGATGTGGGTGATGGCCACCGAGCGGGCCAACCGGGTGGTCGACACCACCGAACAATTCGATGCCAAGCTGGCCGCCCTCCGGTCCCACAAGAGCCAGGTGGGCGACGGCGCCGACCTGGAGAACCTGCTCCGCCCCTGGATGTCGGGGGCCGCCCTCTCGGCCGGCCTCCCCGACGGCCGGTACGCCGAGGCCTTCCATGTGGTCGGCACCCGGTAGCTCGGGGGAGTGACCCAACCGATTGCCACCGGCGGGCCCGGTGGCGGTGGCCACCCGGATCCCCGCCCGCCCCGCCGGTCGGGGCCGTGGGCGGTCATCCAACACGTCGACCACGAAGGCCCGGGTCTGATCGCCGAGGTGTTGGCGGCGGCCGGGTACCATCAACAGCTGATCCGCCCCGATCTCGGTGAAGATCTCCCCGACGTCGCCGGGCTCGACGCGCTCGGGGGTCTGGTGGTGCTGGGCGGCCCGATGAGCGTCCATGACGCCGATCGGTTCCCCTGGTTGGCCGACGAACGCAAGCTGCTGGCGGCGGCGACCGAAGCCGGGCTGCCGGTCCTCGGTGTCTGCCTGGGGGCCCAGCAACTGGCCGCCGCCCTCGGGGCCGAGGTCACCGCCGGGGACCGGGCCGAGATCGGGATCGGCACCGTCACCCTCACCGCCTCCGGCCGTCGGGACCGGGTCCTCGGCCCCGAGTACGGCGGCCTGGCCGGCACCGACATCCCCTGTGTCCACTGGCACCACGACACCTTCTCCCTGCCGCCGGGCTCGGAGCACCTGGCCGCCACCCGGGCCTTCCCCCATCAGGCCTTCCGAACCGGGTCCCGCACCTACGGCTTCCAGTTCCACGTCGAGGTCAACGCGGCGCTGGCCGACGGATGGAGGGCGCACCTCCCCGAGGAGGTGGTCTTGGCGGCGGGCGGCCTCTCCCGGGTGGAGACCACCGGGCGCCGGATCCTGCAGCGGTTCGTCGATCTGGCGGCGGCGTCGTGATCCCGGAAGCGGCCACCGCGGCGGTCAAGCCCCGACTCCGGGGGGTGTTCCACCAGGTGGCGTTCTTCGTGTCGCTGGTGTCGGGCACCGCGCTGGTGTGGGCGGCTCCGACCGCCGGGTCGAAGGCGGTGTGCGGGGTCTACGCGGTCTCGGTGGCGATGATGTTCGGGGTCAGCGCCCTCTTCCACCGTCACCACTGGGGCCCGGTGGGCCGGCGGCGGATGCGGCGGGCCGACCATTCGACGATCTTCATCGCCATCGCCGGTTCCTACACTGCGGTGGGCGGTATCGCTCTCGGCGGTTGGGCCCGGGTCACCGTGCTCGCCATCGTCTGGAGCGGGGCGGCGATCGGCATCACCATTCGCCAGACCTGGCTGGACGCCCCCAAGCCGGTCATCGCGGTGCCCTATGTGGTGGTGGGTTGGTCAGCGCTGGCGGTGCTGCCCCAACTCTTCCATGCCCTCGGCGTCACCGGATTCGTGCTGCTGTTCGTCGGCGGGTTCGCCTACATGGCCGGGGCCCTGGTCTACGCCCTCAAGCGGCCCAATCCGATCCCCGGGGTGCTCGGCTACCACGAGGTGTTCCACGCCTTCACCATCGTGGGGGCGGTCGTCCACTTCGTGGTGATCGCCTGGTTCGTCGTGCCGCTGGCCAACTGATCCGTCCCTGAACCCGGGCTCTCCCCGGCACCCACCGGGCGGGGCGCCGTGCAAGGCTGAACAAGATGATCGAGGCCCGGGGGCTCTCCAAGCGGTTCGGCGACGTGGTGGCGGTGGACGACCTGTCCTTCGAGGTGCGCCCGGGGACGGTGACCGGCTTCCTCGGGCCCAACGGCTCGGGCAAGTCGACCACCATGCGCATGATCATGGGCCTCGACTCGCCGGCGTCGGGATCCGTCACCGTGTTGGGCCGGCGCTACCACGACCTCCCGTGGCCGTTGCGGGAAGTGGGCGGGCTGCTCGAAGCCAAGGCCATCCATCCCGGTCGCTCCGCCCGAGCCCATCTGCTGACCTTGGCCCGGAGCAATGCCATCGGTCGGGCGCGGGTCGACGAGGTGCTGGAACTGGTGGGGCTCACCTCGGTGGCGGGCAAACGGGTGGGCAAATTCTCGCTGGGGATGGGCCAGCGTCTGGGCATCGCCGCCGCCCTGCTCGGCGACCCCGGGGTGCTGCTGTTCGACGAGCCGGTGAACGGTCTCGATCCCGAAGGGATCCGCTGGGTGCGCACGCTGTGTCGAAGGCTCGCCGGCGAGGGTCGCACCGTGTTCGTGTCGAGTCACTTGATGGCCGAGATGGCGCTGACCGCCGACCACCTGGTGGTCATCGGCAAGGGCAGGCTGATCGCGGAGACCTCGGTCGCGGACTTCGTGGGCCGAAGCTCCCGGCGATCGGTCAAGGTGCGCACCGAGGCACCGCAACAGTTGTCCGACGCGGTGACCAGGGCGGGCGGGACCGTCATCGCCGATCCCGACGGGTCGATGACCGTCACCGGCCTGGCGGCACCCGAGGTGGGTGACCTGGCCAAGGCGTTGAGCATTGCCCTCCACGAACTGACCCCGGTCGCTTCCCTGGAGGATGCCTTCATGGAGTTGACCGACGAAGCCGTCGAGTTCCGAGGGGGATCGTGACCGCGGGGAGCGGGACTCCGACCTCCTGGGTGACCGAGTTGCCGCCGGGTCGCGTCGGCCTTCGCCGGGCCATCGCCGCCGAGTGGACCAAGTTGTGGACGGTCCGGTCGACGATGTGGACGCTGGTCGCCACCGGGCTGGCGGTGCTGGGCCTGTGCGCGCTGAGCACCGGCACGGTGAGCCCCTCTGACATCATCGACGACCCGACCCGCCGGAGCCTGGTCGGCATCTTCCTCGGCCAGCTCATCTTCGGCGTCCTGGGGGTTCTGGTCATGAGCGCCGAGTACGGCACCGGAACGATCCGCTCAACGCTCTCGGCCATCCCCCGGCGCCCGGTGGTGCTCACCGCCAAGGTCCTGGTGTTCGGGGTGGTGGCGGTGGTGGTCAGCGAGGTCCTCGCCTTCGGCGCTTTCGCCCTCGGCCAGGCCCTCTTGTCGGCCAAGCATGCGGTCGGATCGTCGGCGGCGGTCGCCCAGCGTGCCCACCAACTCGGGGTGGCGGTCCCCCACAGCATCCAGGGCGCGCTCTCGGGCGGCTCCGCATCCTTGGGGCAGCCCGGCGTCCTCCGGGCCGTGGTCGGCGGCGGTCTCTACCTCGCCGTGCTCGGGCTCCTGGCGCTCGGACTGGCTACCATCATCCGGCACACCGCCGGCGCCATCTCGACGTTCGTCGGGGTGGTCCTGGTCCTGCCCCTCATCGTTCAGGCATTGCCGGCGTCGATCAGCAACGCGGTGGCCCGCTATCTCCCGGCCAACATCGGCCTGGTCATGTTCTCCACCCACGGCTCGCCCGACCGAGTCGGTCCCGCGTTCAGCCCGTGGGCGGGTTTCGGCCTTCTGGTGCTGTACACCGTGGCCACCTTGGCGCTGGGCTGTTGGGTCCTCGTCCGCCGCGACGCCTGAGCGCCCGCCCTCCGAGATGGGGCCGGCTCCGCGATCCGGGTTGGATCGTCTAGAGGAGCCCGGCTACCTCATGGACCTCGCCGCAGGGGACGCCGAGAGCGGCATGATGCTTGCGCACGGCCTCGGCGTCGGGCGCCTCCAGCAGGCAGTAGACCTTGCCGTCCGGGTTGTGGAACAACTCGACCTGGCGGACACCGAATTCGTCTGCCTTCTCGTCCTTGGTGTCCTGGGTGATCTGCTGGATGGCTTCGCCAGGCAACTTGAGGTCGTCATGAAAGTCCATGTACTTGGGCATCGCAGTTCCTTTTGGTCAGGGCGGTCTCGGATTGGAGCTCAGTGAATGGGAATCGCAGGAACTTTAGGCGTTGTTCCCCGTTCCTGCTCAGAATCCGACCGATCGAGCCCCTTCGGCCCAGCGGCGATGGCTACTTGGCCATCTGGCGGAGCATGTAGGGGAGGATCCCGCCCTGGCGGTAGTACTCGGCCTCCATCGGGGTGTCGATCCGCAGCCGGGCGGAGAACTCCACCACCCGGTCGCCGTCCACCGCCCGCACCCCCACCTCTTTGGGAACATCGCCGTCGTTGAGGGTCTCGATGCCGGAGATGGCGAACACCTCGTGCCCGGTCAGCCCGAGGGCCCCGGCGCTCTGCCCGTCGGCGAACTGCAGCGGCAGCACCCCCATCCCGATGAGGTTGGATCGGTGGATGCGCTCATAGCTGGCGGCGATGACGGCGCGCACCCCGAGCAAAGCGGTTCCCTTGGCCGCCCAGTCCCGCGACGAACCGGACCCGTATTCCTTGCCGGCCAGTACCACCAGCGGGACACCCTCTTCGGCGTAGCGGACCGAGGCGTCGAAGATGGTGGTCTGCTCGCCGTCGGGGAGATGGAGGGTGATGCCGCCCTCGGTGCCGGGGGCCAGCTGGTTGCGCAGCCGGACATTGGCGAACGTCCCCCGCATCATGACTTCGTGGTTGCCCCGGCGGGACCCGTAGGAATTGAAGTCCTTCCGCTCCACCCCGTGCTCGGCCAGATACTTCCCGGCCGGGGTCGACGGGCCGATGCTCCCGGCCGGCGAGATGTGGTCGGTGGTCACGCTGTCGCCGAGGACGGCCAGCACCCGGGCCCCGGTGATGTCGGTCACCCGGGTCGGCTGGTCGGACAGGTTCTCCAGGAACGGCGGCCGCAGCACGTAGGTGGAGGCGGCGTCCCACTCGAAGGTGTTGCCGGTGGCGGTGTCCATGTTCTGCCAGCGGGCCTCGCCGTCGAAGATCGAGCTGTAGCGGTCCCGGAACATCTCCGAAGTCAGCGACGTGCGGATGGCTTCGGTGACCTCCTCGGCCGACGGCCAGAGGTCGGCGAGACGGACCTCGTTCCCGTCGGTGTCGGTCCCGAGGGAGTCGTTCACCAGGTCGATGTCCATGGTGCCGGCCAGCGCGTAGGCCACTACCAGCGGCGGGGAGGCCAGGTAGTTCATCCGGACGTCGGGGTGGATCCGTCCCTCGAAGTTCCGGTTGCCGGAGAGCACGGAGACGGCGGAGAGGTCGGCGCCGAGGACGGCTTCCGAGACCCCGGCGAGCAGGGGACCGGAGTTGCCGATGCAGGTGGTGCAGCCGAAGCCGACCAGGTCGAACCCGGCCTCCGCCAACGGCTCGGTGAGCCCGGCCCGGTCGAAGTAGTCCATCACCACCCGGGAGCCGGGCGCCAGTGACGTCTTCACCCAGGGCTTCGGCCGCAACCCGCGGTCGATGGCCTTCTTGGCCAGCAGCCCGGCCGCCACCATCACCTGGGGGTTGGAGGTATTGGTGCAGCTGGTGATGGCGGCGATCACCACATGGCCGTCCTCGATGGGCACCGTCGACCCGTCGGCCAGAGTGGCCACCGCCGACTTCTTCTCCTTCTGGTCGCCGAGCGCGGTGTGGAAGGCCTCCCGGGCGCCGGACAGCGAGACCCGGTCCTGGGGTCGGGAGGGGCCGGCGATGCTCGGCACCACGGTGGAGAGATCCAGCTCGATGGTCTCGGAGAAGACGGGCTCGGCCCCACCGGGCTGATGGAACATGCCCTGTTCTTTGGCGTAGGCCTCGACCAGCGCCACCTGGTGCTCGTCACGACCGGTGAAGCGGAGGTAGTCGAGGGTCACGTCGTCGATGGGGAAGATGGCACAGGTGGCGCCGTACTCGGGGGACATGTTCCCGATGGTGGCCCGGTTGGCCAGCGGCACCGCGGCCAGGCCGGGCCCGTAGAACTCGACGAACTTGCCCACCACCCCCCGCTGGCGGAGCAGCTGGGTGATGGTCAGCACCAGGTCGGTGGCGGTGGTGCCGGGCACCTGGCTTCCGGTGAGACGGAATCCGACCACCGGCGGCAACAGCATGGAGAGCGGCTGGCCGAGCATGGCCGCCTCGGCCTCGATGCCGCCTACCCCCCAGCCGAGGACACCGAGCCCGTTGACCATGGTGGTGTGGGAGTCGGTGCCGACCAGGGTGTCGCAGTAGGCCCGGCCGTCCTCGGTGCCGAACACCACCCGGGAGAGGTATTCGAGGTTAACCTGATGGCAGATGCCGGCACCGGGGGGGACGACCCGGAAGCCGTCGAAGGCCTGCTGGGCCCAGCGGAGCAGCTGATACCGCTCGATGTTGCGCTGGTATTCGATGTCGACGTTCTGGTCGAAGGCCCCGGGGGTGCCGGTCACCTCGGCGATGACCGAGTGGTCGATGACCAGTTCCACCGGGACCAGGGGGTTGACCTTGGCCGGATCCCCATTCATCTCGGCCAGGGCGGCCCGCATGGCGGCCAGGTCGACGACGCCCGGCACCCCGGTGAAGTCCTGCATCAGGACCCGCTCGGGGGTGAGGGCGATCTCGACGGCGTCGTTCCCGGCGGCCCCGTGCCGCTCGGGGCTGCGGCCCCAGTCGGCCACCGACTCGATGTCCTGGGCGCTGACCGCCAGCCCGTCCTCGTGCCGGAGCAGGTTCTCGAGGACGACCTTGATCGAGTACGGGAGCCGGGCGATGTCGTACCGCAAGGCCAGGGCGTTGATCCGGAAGATCTCGTAGGTCCGGTCCCCGACGGTCAGGTCGGCCCGGGCTCCGAAGCTGTCAGGAGCGGATGATGACGAGGGGGAGGGTGCCATGAGCCCATTCTGCCCACTCCCGGAGGTCTGGCGCCATGCGGGGGCTGGTCGCCTGCCGGGGTTGCGCGGACGGTTCGGTCAGGTCCGGGTCCGGTACCGCCAGACGGCCAGCGGGGGCAGGACGATGAGGATCCCCACCGTCCAGATCAGAGCCAGGATGAGCCAGTGGGCAGTGGGTCCGCCGATCATCAGGGACCGACAGGCGGTCACCACCAGGCTCACCGGTTGGTAGGTGGCGAAGCCCTGCAGCCAGCTGGGCATGTCCTGGACCGGGACGAAGGCCGAGGAGGCGAAGGTCAGCGGGAACAGCAGCGGGAAGGACATGACCTGGGCCGTCTCGCTGTTGGGGGCGGAGAGCCCGATCACCGCGAAGCCCCAGGACAGGGCGTAGGCGAACAACAGGATGAGTCCGATGGCGGCCAGGTAGGGGAGCACCCCGGTGCTCGGGCGGAAGCCGACCAGCAGTCCCACCCCGGTGATGACGATGACCACCACCACGTTCCGGCAGAGGTCGGCGGTGGTGCGGCCGGCCAGTACCGCCGAGCGGGCCATGGGGAGGGCCCGGAACCGTTCGATCAACCCCTTCTGGAGGTCCTCGGCCAACCCGATGCTGGTGCTGACCGCGCCGAACGCCACTGTCTGGACGAAGATCCCCGGCATCAGGTAGTTGGTGTAGCTGACCCCGGGTGGGTGGATGGCACCGCCGAAGACGTAGCGGAACAACAGCACGAACATGATCGGCTGCACCGTCGAGAAGAACAAAGCCTCGGGGATCCGGGTGTAGCCGATCAGATTGCGCTTGGTGACCGTCCAGGTGTCGGTGAGCGCCCACCGGATGCGGGCCCCCGCCCCGGTGGCCAATGGTGCGCCGGTGACGGTCGGGATCGAGATGGTGGTGGTCATCGGTTGCCTCCTACCGGGACGGGTGTCGATTGAGGACGGTCGGAGCGAGAGCCGTCTCCACCGAGGGCATGGGGGTCAGCTCCGTCTCCGGCCACCTCGTCTTCGGTACGGTGCCCGGTCAGCGCCAGGAACACATCATCGAGGCTGGGCTCCCGGAGGGTGAAGGTCACCGGGGTGATCCCGGCCTGGTCGAGAGCCCGGAGGGCGGTCATGGCATCCACCGGACCGTTGTCCACGGTCACGTCGACCACCCGGCCGTTGATGTTCGGGGTGTGGGGCCCAATCGCCTCCAGCACCGGAACCGCGCGGCCGGCGTCATCGTGATCGTGGAGACCGACTTCGAGGACGGTGGCACCCAGTTCGGACTTGAGTTGGGTCGGGGTGCCCTCGGCAATGACCCGGCCGTGGTCGAGCACCGACAGGGTGTCGGCCAGGCGGTCGGCCTCCTCGAGGTACTGGGTGGTGAGGAGCACGGTCGTCCCCCCGCCCACCAGGCTCTCGATGACCTCCCAGAGGTCGTTCCGGCTCTGAGGGTCGAGGCCGGTGGTCGGCTCGTCGAGGAAGAGGACGCTCGGCCGGGCCACCAGGGCGGCGGCCAGGTCGAGTCGACGGCGCATGCCGCCCGAGTAGGTCTTGAGGGTCCGGTCGCCGGCGTCGGCCAGGTCGAACTGGTCGAGCAGTTCCTTGGACCGACTGGTCACATACGACTTCGGCAGGTGATTGAGGCGACCGACCATGACCAGGTTCTCGCGCCCGGTCAGGTTCTCGTCGACGGCTGCGTACTGGCCGGCCAGGCCGATCAGACTTCGGACCAGGGCGGCCTCTTTGGCCACGTCGTGGCCGAGGACCACGGCCGAGCCACTGTCGGCTTTGAGGATGGTGGTCAGGATCCGCACCGCGGTGGTCTTGCCCGATCCGTTCGGACCCAGCAGCCCGAACACGGTCCCCTCTTCGACATTGAAGCTCACCCCGTCGAGGGCGCGGACCTCGAGCTTTCCGGTGAACGTCTTCTTGATGTCGGTCACTTCGATTGCGTGTGGCATCGGCAGGGTCCCCGTCTTCGAGTTGCACGATCAGTGAAGCACATTCCCTTTACTTTTGGAAATCTTAACTATTAGAGTATTTGTGTGTCAACCGAGTTGGGGGATCCCGAAGTCAAACGAGGAAGGGCTCGAAGACGAGCCGCCGAGGTCCCGGGACCACCGGAGCCGCTGGAGGGTTTGAGACACTTCGAGCTCGGCGAGGCCATGCGGGCCTACCAGATGTCCGTCGACATCTTCGACGAGGCGGTGGCCGGCAAGCTCGGGCTCAACCGCACCGACTTCCGGTGCATCGACATCCTCGACCAGCACCAGCCGATGACCGCCGGGGCCCTGGCCCAGGCTGCCCGCATCTCGACGGGCACCATGACCTTCGTCATCGACCGCCTGGAGGCGGCCGGGTTCGTGAGACGGCGCCGGGACGGCGACGATCGGCGCCGGGTCCTCGTGGAGATCGTGCCGGCTGCCCACCGGAAGGTGATGGCGTATCACCTCCCGATGATCCAGGACGCCCGGGCGGCGCTGGCCGAGTTGACCGCCGACGAGATCGCGGTGGTCTGCAAATTCCTCACCATCAGCGCGGCCGTGTTCCGGAGGAACATTCCCGCCTGACACCGGCCCGGGGCCTGAGGCGATCTGCGGAGCACGACCGTCGACAAGCCGTTAGCCTCAGCCCATGGAAGAAGGCGATCTGGCACCAGACTTCGAGCTCCCCGACGAGAACGGGACACTTCGCCGGCTCAGCGACCTGCTGGTCAACGGTCCGGTGGTCCTGTACTTCTACCCGGCGGCCATGACGCCGGGGTGCACGGCCGAGAGCTGCCACTTCCGCGACATGAAGGCGGAATTCGAGGCGGTGGGCGCCCAACGGATCGGCATCAGCGCCGATCAGGTGGAGAAGCAGAAGCGGTTTTCCGACAAGCACTCGTTCGACTTCCCGCTCCTCTCCGACCCCGACGGAGCGGTGGCCACCCAGTATGGGGTCCGGCGGCGCATCACGGTGTTGTCGCCCACCAAGCGGGCGACGTTCGTGATCGGGCGGGACCGCAAGATCGCCGCCATCATCCAGAGCGAAGTGCGGATGAACGTGCATGCCGACCGGGCGCTCGAAGCGGTGTCGAAGCTCGCTGCCGCCTGAGGCGACGACGGCGCGATGACGCCGCTCGCCAAACCCGTGTGGTGTCCCGCCCGGTGACGAAGGTCCCCGGCACCGTCCGTCTCCGATGGGACACTGTCGCCATGCGGCTGTGGTCTCAACATCGGAGAACCCCGGGGTGAGCCCGAATCCGATCAACGACCGCGTCGAGCGCATGGCCCAGGCCATCGCCGAGCGGGTGGTCGGCCTGGTCCTCGACTCCATCGACCTCAACGCGATCATGGAGCGGATCGACGTCGATCGGGTGGTGTCGAGGGTCAACGCTGACGCCATCGTGGACCGGGTGGACGTCGAGAAGATCATCGACCGGGTCGACGTCGAGAAGATCGTCGAGCGAGTGGACGTGGACAAGCTCGTCGAGCGGGTGGACGTCAACGCCCTGGTTGAACGCGTCGACGTCCGGCGGATCGTCGACCAGCTGGACATCGAATCACTGGTGGCGCAGACCGAGTTGGGGTCGATCATTTTCAAGTCGACCTCCAGCGTGGCCGCGGAGGTCCTGGACGTGATCCGGGCCCAAGGCGTCGGCCTGGACGATTTCTTCGCCCGGTGGACCAACCGGATCCTGCGACGCGACCCGGCCTCGCTGCCGCTCGGGCCCTCCGCCCTGGTCTCTCCCACCCCGGCGGACGTCCCCGCGCTGCCGGCGCTTCCGGCGCAGGTCGACGCACCGTGATCACCCCTCCACCCCCGGCCCTCTACGAGGGGAGACAAGGTCACTATGCCGGGGCCGTCACCCGCCTGGTTGCCTTTGGCGCCGACGTCGGCGCGTCGTGGGGCCTCTACACCCTCGGGTTGGGGGCCGTCTCCCTCACCGTGGCGCTGGCCACCGGTCGGGCGTTCTCGGTGGGCCGAAATCAGGTGCCGACCTTGATCGTGCTGGTGGTCTGGGAGTTCCTCTACTTCGCCTACCAGTGGGCACTCAGTGGGAAGACGATCGGCATGGCGATCCTCGGGATCCAGGTGGTGAGCGCCGACGGAAGGCCGATGGCCCCTCGTCAAGCCGTCCTGCGCACCCTGGCCTTGCCGTTGAGTGTGGCGATCATCGGTTTGGGGTTCCTCGGCATCCTGGTGCAACGGGAGCGGCGAGCCCTCCACGATCTGGTGGCGGGCACCGCAGTCGTCTACTCGTGGGATGCCCGGGCCGCCCGCCTGCGTTGGCTGGCCCGTCAAGCCCCGGAGACAACCGGCAGCTGACGCGGTGCCACCGGTCGCCGGCCGGCCGGGCGGTGTTGGGATCCCTTCCGTTACTGGTGGAAGTAGTGGCCTTGGTCGAGATCTTCGATGAGCCCGACCTCGGTGGGCTGCCATCCCAGGAGCTCACGGGTGAGCGCGCTGGAGGCCGGGGCGTCGAGCGCCAGAAGTGGGGCCATCCAGGTGAAATGTCCGGGGGCGTCGTCAGAGGAGATGGACACCACCGGAATGTCGAGGTGGCGCCCGATCACCTCGGCGATGTCGCGGATCGGCACGCCTTCTTCCGCCACCCCGTGGAGGGTCGACCCCGCCGGTGCCTCCAGCGCCAGGCAGAAGAGCTTCGCAGAATCGAGGCGGTGCACCGCATTCCAGCGATTGGTCCCGTTCCCGATGTAGCCGGAGGCGCCCTGGTCCCGAGCGATGCTCACCAGGGTGGCGACGAAGCCGTTGTCTCCTTGGCCGTGATTGGTCGGGGCGAGTCGCACGACGGAGGATCGGATGCCGCGGGAAGCCATGGAAAGCACCAACTCGGCAGTGGCGTGCCGAGCGCTCGGACCCTCGCCCACCTCGCCTACCGACGGGTCGGAGCCGTGCCCGTCCCGCTCGGTGGCCACCCGCCCGGGAGCGAGCCCGAGGGTGCCGGACGCGATGACCAACGGTCGATCGGTACCGGCGAGCGCGTCGCCGAGGGTCTCGACGGCACGGCGGTCGGCAGTGGCCGCGCCCAGGAAGTCGCCGGAAAAGGCGAGGTCGTGCTTGAAAGCGAGATGGATGACACCGTCCGACCCGGCGGCGGCGGCCCGCAGTCCGTCGAGATCGTCGAGCGAGCCGCGATGGACTTCGGCCCCGGCGGCTTCGAGGGCGGCGACCGAGGCATCCGAGCGGGCCAGCCCGACGACCTGGTGGCCAGCACCGATGAGCTCGGGAACGACGGCCGAACCGATCCAGCCGGACGCGCCGGTGACGAATACACGCATGAGGGATACCTCCAGGTTGATGACCATCCTCGAAGGGGGAGGACCGTCGATGTCAGTGGCTGCCATCACTGTACCATCTATGTCAGGGACTGTCATCACCGGTGAGTACGATGGTCTGATGGTGCGTTGGGAACCGGACAGCCGGGGCAGGCTCGAGCAGGCGGCCCTGGCTCTCTACGGTGAGCGCGGGTTCGAGAACACCACCGTTGCGGAGATCGCCGCCCGGGCCGGACTGACCGAGCGAACCTTTTTCCGGTATTTCGCCGACAAGCGTGAAGTCCTGTTCTCGGGCGCCGGCCTGCTCCAGGAGGTCCTCGTCGGCACCGTCGTCGGGGCCGCCGATGCCGTCTCGCCGATCGACGCGGTCATCCTCGCCCTCGAAGCCGCTGGCGCGGTGCTCGAGGAGCGCCGTGAAAGCGCCCGGGTACGCCAGAGCATCATCGCCGCCAACACCGAGCTGCAAGAACGCGAGCTGATCAAGCTGGCCACCCTCGCCGCCGCGCTCGCCGATGCCTTGGGCCGCCGAGGGGTGCCGGGCCTGGAGGCGGCGCTGACCGCGGAGGCGGGCATCGCGGTCTTCAAAGTCGGGTTCGAACGTTGGGTCGACACCGGCAACCGGCGATCCCTGCCGGAGCTCATCCGAGATTCGCTGGACGTGCTGAAAGCGGTGACCGCCGGCGGGTGATCGCTGGGGCGCCTTCCTCCCGCGCCCGGACCTCAACGCCGTCACTTCCACCGGAAATGGACGAACACCCTTCCGAAATTGTTGGAGTCCTTTTCGACCCGGTGGTAGAGCGCCTTGATCTCTTTTTGATCGAGAAACCGCAGGACCCGCTTCTTCAGCTGGCCGCTTCCCTTGCCCGGGATGATCTCGACCAGTGGCGCCTTTTTCTCCACCGCCTCCTCGATGATGGCCCGGAGGGCCCGGTCGATGTCGCCGCCCCGGTTGTAGATGTCGTGCAAGTCCAACTTCAGCTTCACCGGGTCCGGTCTACACCCGCCCTTCCGGTCGGGGTAGCGGGGAACCGGCTGGGGCAGTGTCGACCTGTGGCAGGGTGGACGGTCTATGTCGCGGCTGATTCCCCGGGAACGGGTCGAAGTGGCGCCGGGCGCCGTCCACCTGCCGGGATGGCTGGACCTCGACGCCCAGCGCCGGCTGGCCACCTCGTGCCGGACCTGGATCGCCCGGTCCGGGGGCGCCCATGCCCCCCGGCTCCCTACCGGCGGGGTGATGTCGGTGGAGATGGCCTGTCTCGGTTGGCACTGGTTCCCCTACGGCTACAGCCGCACGGTGGACGACGGCGACGGTCGGGAGGTAGCCGCCTTCCCCGAAGAGCTGGCCGATCTGGGGCGACGGGCGGTGGCCGACGCCTATCGCGACCCGGAGGCGGGTAGCGCCTACCGGCCGGATGTCGCCCTCATCAATTGGTACGACGCCACCGCCCGTATGGGGATGCACGCCGACCGGGACGAGAAGAGCCGAGCGCCGGTGGTCTCGCTGAGCCTGGGGGAGACCTGCATCTTCCGGTTCGGCAACACCTCCACCCGGAATCGCCCGTGGACCGACGTCGAGCTCGAGTCCGGAGACCTGTTCGCCTTCGGCGGCGAATCTCGGCTCGCCTATCACGGGGTGCCGAAACTGCTCCCCGGCAGTGGGGACCCGACCCTCGGATTCTCCGGGGGCCGCTACAACCTGACTATCCGGGAAACCGGCTTGGCGGTGGGCGGGTGAGGGGGCGGATCAGCCGGTCTCGAGTCGGTCGGACGAGTCGTCGCTGTCTTCGGAGTCGTCGGTGTCCATCCGCAGGACCAGGCGACAGCCGGCCCGGCGGGCATCCTTCGCCTCCAGGCGATCGACCCTCAACCCGACGAGCCCGTCAGCCAGGCCCTCGGCCTGACCGAGGTGGAGCTGGCAGACCGTCTCGGGGTCGGCGAGGGCGACGTCTTCGAACGGACAGCGCTGGAACACGAAGTGGACCTGGTGGGGGCGCTGGGTTCGGACCGGCCGAAAGCCGCGCCGGGTCATCTCCTCTTCCATGAGGTCGAGTCGATCCCCGGAGCCGGCCAGCTCCCCGGCCCGCCGATGCCCGTCCTCCCGGCCGATCTGGCGGGGATCGACCCGGTTGCGGACGGCGTCGCTCAGGAGGCGGGCCAGCCAGGCATAGGGGCCAGGAGTACCCCACCGGCCGGCGGCTTCGGGGTGCAGGCGGTACAACAGCCGGGGTCGGCCAGGCCGCCGGCGGACCTCGACGTCCTCCACCACCAACCGCGCCTCCTTCAGCACCGCCAGGTGCTGGCGAACCGCGTTGTGGTTGAGGTGGACATGCTCGGTGAGGTCCGCCACTCCGACCGGGTCCGGTGCGACGAGGATGTAGCGGAACAGGCGGTGGCGGGTCGGGTCACCGAGGGCACGGGCCTCGCGCTGCACCTCGTCATCCATCGCCGGGTCCTTCCTCCAAACGAACTTCGGTTTCCTACCGGAATAACACAAAATTCGGCGCTCGAGGCCCAATGGCGCTCGAGGCCCAATTCGGCCTATTCGTCTGGAGGAATCCCCCCCGGTGTCCGGGTATCGGCGGTAATGCATGGACCCGACCCCGCGGTCGGGTCCATGCATTACCCGCCAGGGTTTGGTGAGGTCAGATCGCCGCCATGCCGACGATCGGCTGGTTGAGCCGGGTGCCACCCATCGAGCCCAGGAAGGGAGCGCCGAATGAGAAGATCCCCCCGTCGGACGCCACCATCCAGTAGCCGCCACCGTCCGGGGTGGAGGCCATGCCGACGATCGGCCGGTTGAGCCGGGTGCCACCCATCGAGCCCAGGAAGGGAGCGCCGAACGAGAAGATCCCGCCATCGGAGGCCACCATCCAATAACCGCCTCCGTAGGGCGTCGAGGCCATCCCCACGATCGGCTGGTTGAGCGGTGTCCCGCCCATCGATCCGAGGAACGAGGCGTCCCCAAACGAGAAGATGCCGCCGTCGGACGCCACCATCCAATAACCGCCCCCGTCCGGAGTGGCGGCGATGCCCACGATCGGCCGGTTCAAGCGGTTCCCGCCCATCGAGCCAGAGAACTTGGCCGTGCCGAACGAGAAGATGCCGCCGTCGGCCGCCACCAACCAGTAGCCCTTGCCGTCAGGGGTGGCGGCCATCCCCACGATCGGCTGGTTGAGCGACGCTCCTCCCATCGACCCGAGGAACGAGGCATCCCCGAACGCGAAGATCCCTCCGTCGGAGGCCACCTGCCAGTACCCGCCCCCATCCGGGGTGGCGGCGGTGCCCACGATCGGCTTGTTGAGGGGCTTGCCTCCGGTCGAGCCGAGGAAGGGAGTGGCCCCGAAGTTGAAGACTCCGCCGTCAGCTGCGGTCAACTCGTAACCGTTGGCCGGGACGAAGAGGAGGCCCTTCGGGCTCCCGAAGGTGTTGGTGAAAGGGGTGATCTTCCCGGTGGTCAGGTCGAGGGTGCCGACCAGCGGGTTGCTGTTGTCGCTCGGCTCGCCGACGAACACTGTCCCGGCCGGCCACCCGGTGGTGTCGAGTGCCTGGATCTTGTTTCCCTTGGCGTCGACGACGAAGAGGGTTCCCTTGTTGGTCGTCGCCACCGCCAGACCGTCGATCGGCGGGGTGTTCCCCGACTTGTTGTCCGTGAGGTTGAGCACGGTCAGCCGGGGAACGCCGGTGTTGTTGGCCGAAAAGGTGATTTGGCCGTCGGCTTGGCTGACGGTGGCCAACTGGCCCCCGAATCGGGGGGCGGTCGCCGGCATCGGCAGATTGCTGTCGGGATCGGTCAGCGCCAGGGTGGCGGAACCACCGGTCACCGCGTCGGTGGCGGTGCTGTTGTCGAAGTAGCCGGGGGTGAGATGCGCGGTGCGGGTGGTGCTGTCCAGGGTCACCGAATAGTCGGCGGCCTGGGTGGTGTCCTTGGGGTTGGAGTGGGTGACGTAGATCTGGCTGCCGATCACCGCGATGCTGTCGGTCCCGCCGGCTCCGGCGGTGGACGGGTCCGGACTGTAGGCGTAGTTGACCACCGTGCCCGCCGACGGATCGATCACGAACATCGAGGAGTTGGCGTCCTCGTTGGTGGTGGCGATGAGGACGTGGAGCAACGGGTCGCCGGTCAGGCCGTCGACGTGCCCGGCCAGTGTGAAGGTCTTGACCAGGGCCCCGGTAGTGGCGTCGTAGCCCGCCACCGTGCTGTTGGTCGCCCCGCCCGGACCCGGCGTCCCGTCAGGGTTGACCCCGTTCTGGTATTCGGTCCAGATCACCGGCAGGCCCCCGTCGACGCCGGGAGTGGCGAAGTTGGTGATGTCGTCCGGTCCCGACGCCCCGGCCGGCGGTGCGGGGATCAGGGTGGTGCTCGGGAGCGTCGCCGGGCCCGGAGCAATGGCCGGACGGGCGGCGGCCGTCCCGGTGGAGGCGAGGAGGGTGCCGGCGCCAAGGGCGGCGATGGCCACCAGGACCACGATTGGACGCGCCAGACGGAGACTCTTCATGAAGATGTGCCTTTCCTCGAAGCTCGGATGCGGCGACATCGATCCCGGTTCGGACCGCCCGCGTTTCCATCCTTGCGAAGGAATTCCTGATCGACAAGGTAGTTTGCGAGAAATTACTTACTGTTTGCCTTGCGATTCCCTGGCGATCACCCAGACGTTTCCCTCCGTTCACGCAATACCGCGCAGGGTGTGCACGAACAGTGGTCTTCGGCCGGGAGATCGAGTCAGGGCACGGCCAGGCGCAGCGCCAGCGCCACCGCCTCGGCCGGATCCTCCCTCGGCAGGATCCGGGTGTCCGGCTCGCCATCGGGCCGGGTCACCGACCAGGTCCCGACCCCGACCACGGGAGTACCGGCCCGAAGGGCCAAGGCAATCTCCGAGAGGGTGCCGTACTCCCCGTCGACCGCGATCACCGCGGCCGCCGAAGCCACCACCAGGGCATTGCGGGCTTCGCCGAGACCGGTGGGGATGACGACGTCGACCCAAGGATTGGCGGCCGATGCGTCGCGGCCCGGAAGGATCCCGACGGTGGTCCCACCCGCCGACCGGGCGCCCCGGCAGGCCGCCGCCATCACCCCTCCGAGCCCGCCGCAGACCACGATGGCTCCGGCCGATGCGAGCCCGGCTCCGATGGCTTCGGCGGCCGCCAGGACGGGGGCGGTTGCCTCGGACCCGCCGATGACTGCGATCTGGATGGCCATAGTCGACGTCAGCGTAGGCCGACAACGCTCGGTCTTCCGGGCCGGGCGGGGCACCGTGCCGACCTTCCTCTATGGGACATCCCGGAGAGGTGGCCTACCATCCGACCCTCTATTCGGGAGCCGCCGCCTGTCGGCGACATCGCCCCTTGTCGGCGACATCGCCCCGCGGGCAGTTCTGGGATTGGCAGGGGGACACCGAGGTCGTCCTGGCCGAGCAGCCCGGCTCGAACTCGGAGGTCCAACGAGTTGGACGATCACAATGGCGCCCTCGGCAGGAATTGAACCTGCGCACATGGCTTCGGAGGCCAATGCTCTATCCGCTGAGCTACGAGGGCAGCTGGTGGGCACAATCAGGCCGGATCACCCGTGAAACGGCACCACCGAACCACCAACTGTAGTCGCCCGCCGCCACCCGGACCTCGCCGGCAACCGACCCACCCGCCCCACGACGTATTCTCCCTTACAGCATGCCCATCCGTGATCAGCTCGCCGAGTCCGTCAGTCGCGCCCTGGCGACGGTCGCCGCCGCCGGCGGTTTCGACCTCGATGTCGACCCCGACGACATTTTCCTGGAGCGTCCGGCCCGGCGGGAACACGGGGACTGGTCGACCAATGTCGCCCTGGTGACGGCCAAGTCGGCGGGGACCAACCCACGGAAACTGGCCGAATCGCTGGTGGAAGAACTGACGGCCCACCTGCCATCCCATACCGAATCCGTCGAGGTCGCCGGCCCCGGGTTCATCAACTTCCGGCTGGACCACGGATGGCTCCACGAAGCGCTTGCCGAGGTGGTGCAGGAGGGCGAAGCCGGCTACGCCCGTCCGGACATCGGTCACGGCGAACGGGTGCTGGTCGAGTTCCTCTCCGCCAACCCGACCGGGCCGATCCACATCGGCAACGGGTGGTGGGGGAGTTTCGGCGATTCGCTGGCCCGGGTGCTCGACCGGGCCGGACATCAGGTGAGCCGTGAGTACTACGTGAACGACACCGGTGGGCAGATCCGCACGCTGGGCCAGAGTCTGCTGGCCCGCCACTTCGGCCGCCCGGTTCCCGAGGACGGGTATCAGGGCGAGTACATCACCGAGTTGGCCGACGTCTACGACGGACCTGATGATGTCGTCGTCGCCGGACGCTGGGCCGCCGACCGCATCCTCGAGATGATCAAGGCGACCCTGGCCTCGGTGAACATCGTCTTTGACGAGTGGTACAGCCAGGCATCGATCGAAGAGAGTGGCGCGGTGGACGAGACCATCGCCCTGCTGGCCGAGAAGGGCCTGGTCTTCGAACAGGACGGGGCCACCTGGTTCCGGACCACCGAGCTGGGTGACAGCCGCGACCGGGTCCTCCGGAAGTCAGATGGCGATGCCACCTACCTGGCCGGCGACATCGCCTATCACCGCGACAAGTTCCTGATCCGGGGGTTCGACCGGGTCATCGACATCTTCGGCGCCGATCATCACGGCCAGGTGGCCGGCTTGGTCGCCGGGGTCGAGGCGCTCGGAATCCCGAAGGACCGGCTGGAGGTGAAACTCGGTCAGATGATCTCGGTGGTGGACGGGGACGAGGCGGTCAAGATGGGCAAGCGAGCCGGAACCGCCATCTCGCTCGACTCCCTGGTGGCGGACATCGGCCCGGATGCCACCCGGATCCTGAGCCTCATGACGACCCTCGATCAGGCCACCACCTTCGACCTGGCGGCCGCCCGTGAACAGTCGGTGGAGAATCCGGTCTTCTACGTGCAGATGGCTAATGCCCGGATCGGGGGGGTGGCCAGGAAGGCGATCGAACGCGGGATCCAGCGGGTTCCCCTCCAGGCCGCCGATCTCTCCCTCCTCACCCACGAACGGGAGCTCGAGGTCATCCGGTCCCTGGAGGAGCTTCCCGAAGTGGTGGCGCTGGCGGCCATCGACCGGTCGCCGACCAAGGTGACCACCTGGGTCCGCCGCCTGGCCGGCGCCTTCCACGGCTTCTACCACGACTGCCCGATTCTGGCCGAGGACGTCGACCCGGCGGTGACCCAGGCGCGACTGTGGCTGGTGGAGGGCACCCGGATCGGTCTGGCCATCGGCCTCGGTCTGCTCGGCGTCTCGGCGCCGGAGGTGATGTAGCGGTGGGACCGACCGACCCGATCTCCCGCAGCTTGCTCTCCAGTACCGCCTCCATCGACGGCGACGGCCGCCTGAGCATCGGGGGGGTCGACCTGGTGGAGCTGGCCGAAGAGCAGGGCACCCCGTTATACGTGTACGACGAGGAGCACCTCCGTCAGCAATGTCGGGAGGCGGTGGAGGCGTGGGGGGATGGGGTGTCCTACGCCACCAAGGCATTCCTGTGCGTGGCCATGGCCCGGTTGGCTTACGAAGAGGGAATGCACCTCGACGTCTCCACCGGTGGCGAGCTTTACGTGGCCCTCACTGCCGGCGTCCCGGCCAACCGGCTGGTGCTCCACGGCAACAACAAGTCGGAAGCCGAGCTGGCCGACGCCCTGGCCGTCGGCATCGGCCGCATCGTGGTGGATTCCTTCAACGAGATCGACCGGATCGAGATGTTGGTGGCGGAGCGGTCGAAGGCGGCGGGTCCCGACGCTCCGGATGCACCCCCACCCAAGGTGCTGGCCCGGATCACCCCAGGTGTGGAGGTGCACACCCACCGGTTCGTCCAAACCGGTCAAGCCGACTCCAAGTTCGGTTTCGGGCTGGAGTCAGGTGCCGCCGTCCGGGCCATTAAACGCCTGCAGTCCCTCCACGATGCCGGAGTGGTCGAGTTCGCCGGCCTCCATGCCCACCTGGGTAGCCAGGTGTTCGCCCTCGACCCCTTCGTCCGGGCCATTGAGATCCTGGCGGACTTCTTCGCCACCTTCGACCTCCCGGAGCTGGTGGTGGGCGGCGGCCTGGGGGTCGCCTACGTCAACGGCGAGGAGGCGCCACCGATGGCTCAATGGGCGGCGCGGGTGAAGTCAGCCTGCCTGGATGCGGGGATCCCCGCCTCGGTGCGGGTCTCTGCCGAGCCCGGGCGCGCCATTGCCGCCGCCGCCGGCACCACTCTCTACCGGGTCGGCACCGTGAAGGATGTCCCGGGCTACCGGACCTACGTCTCGGTCGACGGTGGGATGAGCGACAACCCTCGGCCGGTGCTCTACGGGAGCGGCTACGAGGCGTTTCTGCCCCGTTCGGTGGAGGCCGAGCGGCCGATGCCCATCCGGCTGGTGGGCAAGCATTGCGAGACGGGCGACGTGGTCGTCTCCGAGGGCTATGTGCCCGCCGACCTGAAGGTCGGCGACATCGTGGCCACCCCGGTGACCGGTGCCTACGGCTACTCCATGGCCTCTAATTACAACAAGGTCCCGAGGCCGGCGGTGGTCTTCGTGGCCGGCGGGGTGGCGCGCACGGTCGTTCGCCGGGAGTCGTTCGGGGATCTCACCCGTCTCGACGTCTGACCGGCCATCGGCTCGCTGACCAGGCAGTAGCGTGCATCGGATGACCTCGGCCAGCCCGTCCGTGCCTGTGGTGCGTGTCGCCATTCTCGGTTGCGGGGCCGTCGGGGCGGCCCTGGTGGCCCATCTCCAGTCCCGCGCCGACGATCTGGCCGGGCAGAGCGGGGCCCGGATCGAGATCGCCGGGGTGGCGGTCGCCGACCTCTCCCGGTCCCGACCCGACCATGTCCCAAAGGACCTCCTTACCGACGACGCCGCCTCGCTGGTGGCCGACCCCTCCGTCGACATCGTCGTCGAGTTGATCGGGGGGCTGGAGCCCGCCGGCAGCCTGGTCCGGGCGGCGCTGGAAGCCGGAAAACCGGTGGTCACCGCGAACAAGGCGCTGTTGGCGTCGGAGGAAGGGATCGAGCTGCGGAAGGTCGCCCAACGTCAAGGGGTCGACCTTCTCTACGAGGCGGCGGTGGCGGGGGCGGTGCCCCTGGTCCGGGTGCTCCGCGAGTCGTTGACCGGAGAACGGATCCACCGGGTGATGGGGATCGTCAACGGGACCACCAATTTCATCCTGACCAAGATGACCGACAACGGGACCGAGTACGCCGAGGTTCTGGCCGAGGCCCAGGAGCTGGGTCTGGCCGAACGGGATCCCACCGCCGATGTCGAGGGCCACGACGCCGCGGCCAAGACGGCCATCCTGGCCGGGATAGCCATGGGCTACGACGTGGTGACATCCGACGTGCAGCGGGAGGGGATCACCCACATCGGGTCGGTGGACATCGAATTCGCCGATCGGTTCGACTACGTCGTCAAACTGTTGGCGGTGGTGGAGCGGATCGGCGCCGACGAGATCTCCGCCCGGGTCCATCCGGCCATGGTCCCCAAGTCCCATCCCCTCGCCGGGGTCCGCGACGCCTTCAACGCGGTGTTCATCGAAGGGGAGTGGGCCGGCGAGCTGATGCTCTACGGTCAAGGGGCCGGTGGCATGCCCACCGCCAGTGCGGTGGTGGGCGACCTGATCGACGCCGTCCGAAACCGATTGGGCCGGACCACCTCCCCGGTTCCGGAGCGGCGCCCCGGTCGCATCTATCCGGTGGCCGATCTCCGGTCGGCGTTCTACCTGACCATCGATGTCGAGGACCGACCCGGGGTGCTGGGTCTGGTCAGCACCGTGTTCGGAGACCACCAGGTCTCCATCCGGTCGATGGAGCAGATCGAACAAGAGGAGCTGGTCGGCCTCGCCCGGTTGATCTTCCTCACCCACGCCGCACGCGAGGGTGATATGAACGACACCATCGATGCGCTGGCCGCCCTCGACGCGGTGAATCGGGTCGGCAGCACCATCCGAGTCTTTGGAGACGACACACCATGACTGACCAACGGCCGGCCTGGCGCGGGGTGATCGAGGAGTACCGGGAGTTCCTCCCGGTGTCGGCATCCACGCCGGTCGTCACTTTGCTGGAAGGCGGGACACCGCTGCTCCCGGCGCCGCGATTGTCGGCCCGAATCGGGGCGAGGGTGTTCTTGAAGGTAGAGGGGGCCAACCCCACCGGCTCGTTCAAGGACCGGGGGATGACGGTGGCCATCTCCAAAGCCGCCGAAGAGGGGGCCAAGGCGGTGGTCTGCGCCTCCACCGGGAACACGTCGGCGTCGGCGGCGGCATTCGCCGCCCGGGCCGGACTGACCTGCGCGGTGCTGATCCCCGAAGGCCACATCGCCTTGGGCAAGCTGGCTCAGGCCCTCATTCACGGCGCCCGGGTCCTCCAGGTCCGCGGCAATTTCGACCAGGCGCTGGCCATCGTCCGGGAGCTGGGAGAACGCGCTCCGGTCACGGTGGTGAACTCGGTCAACCCCTACCGGATCGAGGGTCAGAAGTCGGGCGCCTTCGAGGTGGTTGACGCGCTCGGCGACGCTCCCGACGTGCACTGCATCCCGGTCGGGAACGCCGGGAATATAACTGCCTACTGGAAGGGTTATCTGGAGTTCAAGGAGGCGGGCCGTTCCACCCGGTTGCCTCGGATGTTGGGATTTCAGGCGGCCGGAGCGGCGCCGATCGTGGAAGGGCACCCCATCGAGTTCCCCGAGACAGTGGCGACCGCCATTCGGATCGGTAACCCGGCCAGCTGGTACGGGGCGACGTCAGCCGCCAGTGAATCCGGTGGCGGGATCGCGGCGGTGACCGACGAGGAGATTCTCGACGCCTACCGGTTCTTGGCCAGTGAGGAGTCGGTGTTCTGCGAGCCGGCCTCGGCCGCCTCGGTGGCGGGGCTTCTCAAGTCCGGGCTTCCCGACGGCCTGGGCGCCGGGGCCACGGTGGTGTGCGTGCTGACCGGCCACGGCCTGAAGGATCCCGACATTGCCATCAGCCAGATATCCGTCCCGACCGTCATCGATGCCGACCTCGGCGCGGTGCTCGCCGAGCTGTCGTTGTGAAGCTCGCCACCTGGGGGTTGTTGCCGTTCGGCGGCCAGGCAGGTATGGTGTAGTTACCTTCGCTTCCAGATGACCCTTCGGGTACCTGGGCGGGAACCCCTGAATCGCACGTCTAGAGTGCGACCAGCCCGCATACGGCGCAGGTGGGAGTTGTAAACGGGAGTTCTCCCGGCGTACTCAACTCCCCGCCCCTGATTCCCTGGAGGATGGCTTCGGTCCATCCCCCAAACGAGGACATTCGAAACGAGGAGGCCGATGACTGCGGAACAGCAGCTCGAGCGCTCGGTGTTGGAAGGCAAAGAACGCGATGAGCTTCACGCCATCGCGCAGGCACTGTCTGTAAAGACCACCACCCGGACCAAAAAAGCAGACATGATCGACGGTATTTTGAAGGCCACCGGAGTATCGGTGGACGAGGGCGCCAGCCCGGGTTCGGGGGATAACGGCGGGGCCGCCTCTGTGGCCACCACCAATGGCTCCTCCAACGGCTCGTCGGCGGGCCCGTCGAGGTCGGACCGGTCGGACCCGGACAACGACGACGGCGGCTCGACGACCGAGGCCCGACGCGGCCCGGCCCGTCGCCCAGCGGTGTCACTCTCCTTCGGACCTGACGACGACGCGAAATCAGCCGAGCTGAACGGAAGCGACGGCGACGAGGCCGACGACAGCCGTGACCCGCGGCCCACCATGGCCGGTGACGACGAATCGGTGTCGACGGCGACGGATGCCGGCACCGATGCCGGACGTCAAGACCGCCAGAGCGGCCAGAACAACCAGGGCGGCCGCCAGAACAACCAGAACAACCAGGGCGGGCGGCAGAACAACCAGAACAACCAAGGCAACCGCCAGAACAACCAGGGCAACCGTCAGGGCACCCAGGACAACCGCCAGGGCGGCGGCGATGATGCCGGCAACCGACGCAACAACCGTCGGCGGCGGGGTCGCGATCGCCCGGGCGATGGCGCCGAGCGCGATCTCCAAGGAGCCGGCGGCAACCAGGAGCAGCAGTACCAGGGCGAGCTCATCCCGGTAAAGGGTCTGCTCGACCTCCGGGACTAGGGCTACGGGTTCCTGCGCTGCGACGGTTACCTTCCGTCCTCCAAGGACGTCTACGTCTCCATCAGCCAGGCCCGACGCTTTGCCCTTCGCAAGGGCGACTATCTCGAGGGTGCGTGCCGGCCGGCCGGAAACACCGAGAAGTTCCCGGCCCTGCTCCGGATCGACACGGTATCGGGACTCGATCCGGAAGCGGCCCGAAACCGCCCGCGGTTCGAGGATCTGACCCCCCTCTTCCCCGACGAGCGTCTCGACCTCGAGGCCCCCGGCGACAAGGAGAACCTGACCACCCGGATCGTCGATCTGCTGTCACCGGTCGGCAAGGGCCAGCGTGGCCTGATCGTGTCGCCACCCAAGGCCGGCAAGACCACGGTCATGAAGCACATCGCCCACTCCATCGAAGCCAACAACCCGGAAGTACACCTCATGGTGCTCCTGGTGGACGAGCGTCCCGAGGAAGTCACCGACATGCGCCGCTCGGTCAAGGGCGAAGTGGTGGCGTCCACCTTCGACCGTCCATCCGACGAGCACACCGCGGTCGCCGAGCTCGCCATCGAGCGGGCCAAGCGCCTGGTCGAAATGGGCCAGGACGTGGTGATCATGCTCGACGGCATCACCCGGTTGGCCCGGGCCTACAACCTGGCCCAGCCGGCTACCGGCCGGATCATGTCCGGTGGCGTCGACTCGGGTGCCCTCTACCCACCCAAGCGGTTCTTCGGAGCCGCCCGGAACATCGAAGAGGGCGGATCGCTCACCATCCTGGCTACCGCCCTGGTGGAGACCGGCTCCAAGATGGACGAGGTCATCTTCGAAGAGTTCAAGGGCACCGGCAATATGGAGCTCCGGCTCGACCGTCGACTGGCCGAGCGCCGGATCTATCCGGCCATCGACGTCAACGCCAGCTCGACCCGCCACGAAGAGCTGCTCTTCGACCGGTCCCAGCTCCAGCAGGTCTGGAAGCTGCGCCGGGTGCTCAACGCCCTGGCCAACGATGGCAGTGCCGCCGCCGGCCTCGAGCTGCTGCTGGACAAGATCCGCACCACCAAGAGCAACGACGAGTTCCTGGCCGAGATCGCCAAGGGCCCAGCGGCGTCCTGATCGGCACTACCCGCAAACCGGTATAATCCACTGGCCGCGAAGACCGGGCGGGCCGGTCTCGCACCCACCACCACGGGAGAATTCAATGAAAACCGACATCCATCCCAAGTACATCGAAGCCACCGTGCGGTGTTCCTGCGGCAATACCTTCACGACCCGGTCCACCAAGGACGACATCCATCTCGAGCTGTGCAACGAGTGCCATCCGTTCTTCACCGGCAAGCAGAAGCTGGTCGACTCCGGTGGCCGGGTGGAGCGCTTCCAGAAGCGCTATGCCAAGTCCGGCGCGCGGAAGAAGCCGTCGTCGCCCCCCGCATCCTGAACGTTGGCTGGGACCGGTCGCCCCACCGGTGACCGGCCACCTTCACCTTTGATCCCCGTGCGTGCGGCAGCGGTATCGCCGGCCACTACCCTTGGGCCGTGCTGAACGACCGTCTCAACGAGCTCGAGCGTGAATACGAGACGGTGGTCGCTGAGCTGAACGATCCGACCATGTCGGCGGATCCCAAGCGCCTGCGGGACGTGTCCCGCCGCCACAAGGAGCTCGAAGAGGTAGTCGGTATCTGGCGGAGCCTCCAACGGGCGGAATCCGATCTCGCCGCCGCCCGGGAGATGGTGTCGGACTCTGCCGGCGATGAGCGGGACCTGGCCCGGGCCGAGGTGGAACGGGCTGAAAGTGACATCACCCGGCTCGAAGAGGAGCTCCGGCTCCAACTCCTGCCCAGGGATCCCAACGCCGGGCGGAACGTGATCATGGAGATTCGCGGGACCGAGGGAGGGGAGGAGGCGAACCTCTTCGCCAAGGACCTCTTCGACATGTACAGCCGCTACGCCGCCGCCAAAGGCTGGAAGGTCGAGGTCCTTTCGTCCAGCCCGTCCGAACGGGAGGGGTTGAACGAGGTCACCTTCCTGGTCAAGGGGGAGGGTGCCTGGCAGCGTCTCGAGCACGAGGGCGGCCCCCACCGGGTCCAGCGGGTGCCGGTGACCGAGTCGCAGGGCCGGATCCATACCTCGGCGGCCGCGGTGGCGGTTCTGCCGGAAGCCAAGGAAGTCGACGTGGCCATCGACCCGGCCGATCTGAAGATCGACGTCTACCGCTCGACCGGGCCCGGTGGGCAGTCGGTCAACACCACCGACTCGGCGGTGCGCATCACCCACCTCCCCACCGGCATCGTGGTCGCCATGCAGGACGAGAAGAGCCAGATCCAGAACCGGGCCAAGGCGATGATCGTGCTGCGTTCCCGGTTGCTGAAGGCCGAACAGGATCGCCAGGCCGCCGAGTTGTCGGCCGCTCGCCGCAGCCAGGTCGGCGGGGGAGGCCGCTCGGAGAAGATCCGGACCTACAACTACAAAGAGAACCGGGTCACCGATCACCGCATCCATCTCACGCTGCACAAGCTGGACCGCATTCTGATGGGCGACCTCGACGACCTCACCGACGCGCTGATGGCCGACAAGCGGGCCCGCCAGCTGGCCGAGGGCTGACATGGCCGCGGTCGAGGCGCCCGGCCAATCCGGCCCGGCCGATCGGGTTGCCTATCGAGATGCCCTGCTGGCATCGACGGCTGACCGGTTGGGATCGGTGCGAGAGGCGCGATGGATCCTCGAACACATGGAGGCGGAGGGTGCCGAACCGGGTTCGGCGGTCGAGCGCACCGAACAGCTGGAGTCCCTCGTCGCCCGCCGGGTGGCGGGCGAACCACTGCAGTACGTGTTGGGCCGCTGGTCGTTCCGCGCCTTGGAGCTGACCGTCGATCCTCGGGTCCTCATCCCCCGGCCCGAAACTGAGCAGGTGGTCGAAGTGGCGTTGGCGGAGTTGTCCCGGGCCGATGCCGGGTCACCGGTGGCGGTTGACCTGGGCACCGGGTCGGGCGCCATCGCCCTGGCGTTGGCCACCGAGGGCGGCCGGCGGTTCCCCCGCCTCGAGGTGTGGGCGACCGACGCCTCCGCCGACGCGTTGGCGGTGGCCGCCCAGAACCTCGCCCGGTTGGATTCCGACGACTCCTCCCGCGTGCAACTGGCCGAGGGCGGCTGGTTCGGCGCCCTCCCCGACGCGGTGAAGGGACGGGTCGACCTCATCGTGGCCAATCCGCCGTACGTGTCGGAGGCGGAGTACGCCGACCTGGACCCCGGGGTCCGGGACTGGGAGCCGCGGGAGGCCCTGGTGGCACCGACTGGGGCCGGCGGGGTCGGGGGGATGGCGGACATCGAGACGATCGTGGCCGGAGCGCCCCGATGGCTCCGACCCGGAGGCGCCCTGGTGGTGGAGATCGCCCCGGGTCAGGCCTACGCCTCCATCGACGCGGCTCGGCGGGCCGGATTCCGCCAGGTGACCACCGAGCGCGACCTGGCCGGACGGGTCCGTATGTTGGTGGCCCGGCGCTGACCATGATGCGCCTGGATGCCGACGACCCGGTCGAGGTGGAAGAGGCCGCCCGGCAGTTGGCGGCGGGGATGGTGGTGGCGATCCCCACCGACACCGTCTACGGGCTGGCCGTCGACCCGAGACAGCCGGGCGGGGTGGACCGGATCTTCGCCCTCAAACACCGCCCCGGCGAAGTCGCCCTCCCGGTCCTGGTGGCCGGCTGGGAGCAGGTGGCGGCGGTAGCCGGCATCCTGGAGCCGGCGGCCCAGGGACTCGCCGATCGGTTCTGGCCCGGCCCGCTCACCCTGGTGGTACCGAGAGCCAGTGGCTTCGATGCCGACCTCGGCGGACCCCCCGAAGCCCGCGGGACGGTCGGGGTCCGGTGGCCCGATCATCCCGTCGTCAGCGCCCTCTGCACCGCGGTCGGGCCTTTGGCTGTCACCAGCGCCAACCGGCACGGTAAGCCTCCGGCGACCCTGGCCCAGGAGGTCATTGCGGTGTTCTCGGTCGACGACCGGCTCTCGGCGGTGGTGGACGGCGGGGTGTGTGACGGGGTCCCCTCGACGGTGGTGGAGTGCCGGGGCGAGGAGGCGTGGTGCCTCCGTCGAGGAGGGATCCCCTGGAGCGGCCCGATGCAGCCTCCCGGGGCCCCGGGTTGACTCGGCCGGTATGGCCGGGTCACACTAGACCCGATGTTCAGCCGCGCGGCCTATCGCTTCTACGTAATTATTATCGACTAGCCACATACCGATTCGGTGTGTGGCTCTCGGCCGTCCACTTGGTGGGCGGTTTTTCAATTTCACTCCTACTTGTTGGACAGACAGTGTCGGGGCACAGACGGCACGGACCGCAGAGAAAGATCGGATGACAGGGTGAGCACGTACAAGGTTGGCGTTATCGGGGGCGACGGGATCGGCCCGGAGGTGGTGGCCGAGGCGCTGAAGGTGATCGACGCGGCCGGGGTGTCGCTGGACACCACCGACTACGACCTCGGCGCGGACCGGTTCCTCCGCACCGGCGACGTATTGCCCGACCGCGTCCTCGAGGAGTTGCGTAGCCAGGAGGCCATCCTCCTCGGCGCCATCGGGCCTCCGGTGGGGTCGACCGACGTGCCCTCCGGGACTCTCGAGCGCGGACTGCTCCTCCGGCTCCGGTTCGATCTCGACCTCTACATCAACCTGCGGCCGTTCACCGGAGTCCCCGGCGCCCCCGCCCCCGACTGCGATTTCGTCGTCATCCGGGAGAACACCGAGGGGACCTACGCCGGGGAAGGCGGGTTCCTGCGCAAGGGAACCCCCTTCGAGGTGGCCACCCAGGGCTCGGTCAACACCCGGCACGGGGTGGAGCGGTGCGCTCGATTCGCCTTCGAGTTGGCGTCGAAACGACCGCGCCGCCAGCTGACCCTGGTGCACAAGACCAACGTGCTCACCTTCGCCGGCGATCTGTGGAACCGGACGGTCCAAGAGGTCGCTCCTGACTACCCGGAGGTGTCCCACGACTACAACCATGTCGATGCCACCTGCATCTATCTGGTGGAGAACCCCGGACGCTACGACGTGATCGTCACCGACAACCTCTTCGGTGACATCATCACCGACCTGGCCGGGGCCATCGCCGGCGGGATCGGGTACGCCGCCTCGGCCAACCTCAATCCCGCCCGCACCGGACCCTCGCTGTTCGAGCCGGTCCACGGTGCCGCCCACGACATCGCCGGCACCGGCAAGGCCAACCCTGCCGCCGCCATCCGGTCGGGGGCGCTTATGCTTGACCACCTGGGAGAGGTGGCCGCCGCCGAGCGGGTCACCAAGGCGGTGCAGGAGTTCATTGCTTCAACCCCCGACCCGCAACTCTCGACCGCCGCGATTGGCGACGCCATCGCAGAAAGGCTGTAAGCCGTGCCGATAACCCCGACTGACAAGATCTGGATGGACGGAGACATGGTGGACTGGGCCGACGCCACCGTCCATGTGCTCACCCACACCATGCACTACGGCTCCGGCGTCTTCGAGGGCATCCGGGCCTACCCGACCCCCAACGGCGTGGCCGTGTTCCGGCTCCGGGACCACATCGAGCGGTTGTTCACCTCGGCCAAGGTCTTCATGATCGAGATCCCCTACACCGTCGACGACCTGGTGTCGGCGACCACCTCCCTGGTCCGGGTCAACGGTCTCAACGACGGCTGCTACATCCGCCCGCTGGTCTACCTCGGCTACGGCGAGATGGGGTTGAACCCGATTCCCTGCCCGGTCAATGTGTCCATCGCCGCCTGGCCCTGGGGGACCTACCTGGGAGAGGAGGGCGTGGCCAACGGGGTGTCGACCAAGATCAGCTCCTGGCGCCGCCACGACCCCAACGCGGTGCCGACCGCCGCCAAGGGCACCGGCATGTACGTGAACTCTTCGCTGGCCAAGGTGGAGGCTCTCCGGGCCGGTTACGACGAGGCCATCCTGCTGTCGCCGGACGGCAATGTGAGCGAGTGCACCGGGGAGAACATCTTCATCGTCCGCAACGGCCAGCTGATCACGCCCCCGACTTCGGACTCCGGCGCGTTGGCCGGCATCACCCAGCGGTCGGTCGAGACCATCGCCCGCGACCTCGGCTACGACGTCGTCTACGAGCAGATGATCCGGACCGACCTCTACGCCGCCGACGAGGCGTTCCTCACCGGGACGGCCGCCGAGGTGGTGCCGATCCGGTCGGTGGACGACCGGCAGGTGGGGACCGGGAAGCCGGGACCGATCACCCAGCAGCTGCAGCAGACCTACTTTGCCGCGGTGAGGGGTGAGATCGACCGTTACAAGGATTGGCTCGAATATGTCGAATGACGGTCCGACCCTCAACGACGGGCCGAAACACAGCCACGGCCATGGCCATCGCCACTCCCACCCGCTGACCGCCGGCCAGCAGGCCCACGCCCACGAGAAACAGCGGGGACCGGAGGGAGACAGGCCCGAGGCGCCCCGGGACGGAGCCGCCCACCAGTTGGAGCTCCCGGCGATGCCGACCGCCGTCGACGTGTTCGACACCACCCTGCGCGACGGTTCCCAGCAAGAGGGACTCTCGCTCACCGTCGACGACAAGCTCCGGGTCGCCGAGCAACTCGACCACCTGGGGGTCACCTTCATCGAGGGCGGTTGGCCGGGGGCCAATCCGAAGGATGAGGAGTTCTTCGCCCGGGCTCCGGCCGAGCTCTCCCTGGCCACCGCCACCCTGGTGGCGTTCGGGTCGACCCGCCGGGCGGGGGTGAAGGCGGAGGATGACGACACCCTGCGGCACCTGGTGAAGGCCCAGACCCCGGCGGTGTGCATCGTGGCCAAGTCATCGGAGATGCACGTGGTCGATGCGCTCCGGACCTCCCTCGACGAGGCGGTGGCCATGGTGGCGGACTCCGTCGAGTTCCTCCGGGCCAACGACCTCCGGGTGTTCCTCGATGCCGAGCACTTCTTCGACGGGTACAAGGCCAACCCGGAGTTCACCACCCGGATCTTGCGGGCGGCGGAAGAGGCGGGGGCGGAGACCCTGGTGCTGTGCGACACCAACGGGGGCACCCTGCCCCACGAGGTGGAACGCATCGTGGCCACCGTGTTCGGTGGGTTCGAGACCCAGGTGGGCGTCCATTTCCACAACGACAGCGGGTGCGCGGTGGCCAACTCGCTGGCGGCGGTCGGAGTGGGGGCGACCCACGTCCAAGGCTGTGTCAACGGCTACGGAGAGCGGGCGGGCAACACCGATCTCTCCGCCACCATCCCCGACCTGTCGCTGAAACTGAAGGTCCAGACCATCCCGGCCGACCGCCTCGAAAGGCTCACCCCGGTGGCGCACCACATCGCCGAACTGGTGAACATCGCCCCCAACCCGCAACAGCCGTTCGTCGGAGGATCGGTCTTCGCCCACAAGGCCGGACTTCACACCTCGGCCATCGCCCGGCGTTCGGATGCCTACGAGCACATCTCCCCCGAGCTGGTCGGCAACGGGACCCGCTTCGTGGTCTCGGAGATGGCCGGCCGTTCCACGTTGGCCTTCAAAGCCGAGGAGCTGGGCCTCGAGCTCGATTCCGACGCCATGGGCTCGGTCCTCGACTCCCTCAAGCGACTCGAGCACGAGGGGTACCACTTCGAGGTAGCCGATGCCTCCCTCGAGTTGCTCCTCCGGAACTCGACAGGTTGGGAGCAGAGCTTCTTCGATCTCGAGTCGTACCGGGTGATCGCCGACCACAGCATCAGACGCTCCACCGAGGCCACCGTGAAGGTCCGGGTCGGCGATGACCGCGTGGTGGCTACCGCCGAGGGGAACGGGCCGGTCAACGCCCTCGACGGTGCCCTCCGGGGGGCGATCGGTCCCCGCTACCCGGCCCTGTCCGACATCCACCTGGTCGACTACCGGGTCCGGGTGCTCGATTCGGCCAAGGGCACCGGGTCGGTGACCCGGGTCCTCATCGACTCCACCGACGGGGACAAGACCTGGACCACCATCGGGGTCTCGGAGGACATCATCGAGGCGTCCTGGCAGGCCCTGTCCGACTCCATCGTCTACGGTCTGCTCCACGTCGCCGGAGCCCCGACCGGATAGGAACCTCCCGGATCGGTCGACCTAGGATCATCGTGAGACAAGGATCGGATAGCCGCACCCCATGACCCAACCCAGCTTTGTGCCCATCGTCGAGGCGGACCAGGTCCGCCCCACCTACCGGCTCCGCGTGCCCGGGATCTGGACCCAGTCACGGCCGTCCGAGCTGCGGGGGACCACCCCGCCGTCGGGACCGTTGTTCGGCACCGCCGGTCCCGATCAGGGTTTCGCCCTCAAGCTGGCTCGCCAGTTCGAGGACCGGCTGGAGCTGGCCGAGGGCGAGTCGGTGGAGGATGTCATCGCCGGCTGCACGGCGGCCGCCATGCGGCGGGCCGCCAAGTTCGGCCGGGCGCCGATGATCCACGACCTCACCTTCGCCTTCACCCTCTGGGGCTTCCTCGGCGGTGCCCCTGAGGACCTGGTGCAGGCCCGTGGCCTGCTGTTCCGGTCGGCCTCCCATCACTACAGTGCCCAGCGGGCGATCGCCGACGCCGCCGCCCCCGAAACCTACCGGCTGACCCCGGCGGCGGTCGCCGCCCGGCTGGGGGAGTGGCAGCAGATGCTGACCATTCCCTCGCACCCGCTTCCGGTCTGACCGACCCGCCGGCATCGGCCGTTGCCACTGATTTCGGCCCTCGGCCGGCACGCTAACGTGCACCGATGAGTTCTCCCGTTTTCGCCCTCTCCGACACCCATCGGCAGTTCCGGGACACGATGCGCCAGTTCTCCGAGAAGCGGATCGCTCCGTTTGCCGCCGCGGTCGATCGCGATGCGGTCTTCCCTCAGGCCTCGTTCGACGCCTGCGTGGAGCTCGAGCTTCCGTCGTTGGGGGTCTCCGCCGAGTACGGCGGAGCGGGTGCCGACCTGGTCACCCAAGCGATCATGGCTGAGGAACTGGCCCGGGTTTGCGCCTCCACCTCGCTGACCATGCTGATTTCCAAGTTGGGCATGCTGCCGGTGATGAACTGGGCGTCGGAGGATCTGAAGCGCAAGTACCTTCCCCGGATCGCCACCGGGGAGTCCCAGGCCAGCTACTGCCTGTCGGAAGCCGACGCCGGTAGTGACGTCGCCTCCATGCGCACCCGGGCGGTGCGGGATGGCGACGACTACGTCATCACCGGGACCAAGTACTGGATCACCAACGCCGGGGTGTCCGACGTTTACACCGTGTTCGCGGTGACCGACCCCGACGCCCCGCGGGGCCGGGGCATCAGCTGCTTCGTGGTGGAGGCCGACTGGGGGGTCAAGGTGGCCAAGCTGGAGGACAAGCTCGGCATCCGGGGGAGTCCGACCGGCGAGGTGGTGTTCGACGAGGTCCGGGTGCCGGCCACCAACCTGGTGGGTGAGCTCGGCAAGGGCTTCACCATCGCCATGCACACCCTCGACCGCAGCCGTCCCACCATCGGGTCGCAGGCGGTGGGCATCGCCCAGGGGGCGATCGACTTCGCCGCCGGCTACATGAAGGACCGCAAGGCGTTCGGGAAGCCGATCGCCGACCTCCAGGGTCTGCGCTTCATGCTGGCCGACATGGCCATGCGCACCGAGGCGGCCCGGACCCTCATCTACCGGGCCTGTGCCCTGGTCGACAACGGGGATCCGGAGAATGAGCTGACCAAGGTGGGAGCGATGGCCAAGTGCTTCGCATCCGACACCGCCATGTCGGTGACCATCGACGCGGTGCAGCTGCTGGGCGGATACGGATTCACCAAGGACTTCCCCGTCGAGCGGTTTATGCGTGACGCCAAGATCACCCAGATCTACGAGGGCACCAACCAGATCCAGCGGGTGGTGATCGCCCGGTCGTTGCTCGGCTGAGGCTTCTCTTTCGCTGGGCCACTCCTGGTGTGGCCGGGTCGGCCAGACTGGAGGGGTGCTTCTCATCGATGCGGCAAATGTGATCGGCTCCCGTCCGGACGGCTGGTGGCGGGATCGACCCGGAGCCGCCCGAACGTTCGTGGAGCGAGTCCGTGCCTCTGCGGAGGCAGGACGACTGGCGCAACCGGTGGTCGTGGTCCTCGAGGGAAAGGCTCGCGGTGGTGTCGAGCCGGGCGTGGCCGACGGAGTCACCGTTGTTCATGCGTCCGGAAGTGGGGATGACACGCTCCTCGCAGTCGCCGCCGACGAGAGTGGTCAGGTAACCCTGGTGTCGGCGGACCGAGCGCTGTGCCAGGAGGCCGAGGCCCTTGGAGCCGAGGTGGCTCGGCCCGGATGGCTGATCGATCGGCTCGAGACGTGAACGACGACCTATTCGGCTCGTTGTAGGGACCCTCCAGTTGAGGTGTCCGGTCAGCATGAACGGCCCCGAGAACTTGCTCGTAGGCGAGGAGGTAATCAAAGCCCAGGTCCTCGACCGCTCTTCCAAATTGCTGCACGGCACCGGGATCGCCGCCGAGTTCGTACTGGGGATAGGCGATGCCGATCTCCATGCCGCCGTTCTCCATGCGCTTCAGTTTCGCGCGGGAGGGTTCCCGGTGCCCTGGGTCCCTCGTTGGTCGACCGCCACGTCGGTGATCGTTGACTATTGGACGACCTTGCCCGTGGGTCGGATCTCCACCGGGGTTCCCCTTGGCTCGAAACGATGGGCGACTCCGGTGCTGAAGCGGGTGAGCACGACGTCGTCGGACTCGGGAGTCTCGCCATCGCGCTCGACAACCTCGACGACCAAGGCGTCCCCATCCGAAATGGCTTCACACCGAAGGTGAGGGTCGATGGCCCGCACCATGGCGTCCAGGGGAGCCAGATGATCGCCGTCCAACGTCGCCGGCCAGGCGCCATCAGCGGTGGCGGCGGAGTCCCTGTCCAGCCTGAGCATCAGCCGGTCGCCGAGCGTCACGTCGCCGCGGACGTAGTCGTAGGGGAGGAGCCCCGGATGGAGGGCGAGCATCTTCGCGGCCCCGGCCAACGTGGGGGGTAGACCGAGCGCAATGCCCAGCCGCTCCGCGGTTACCCCGGCGACACCGGTGAACTGCCGGCGGCTCAGCTCGACGGCGGCCTCGACGCCCCCGGCCCGGGTGGCCGTCGCCGACAGGAACGAGAGAGCCAGGAGGTGGCCCTGCAGGCAGACCTCATCGATGATCCGCCGCAGGGCGGACGCCGACCACTCCGAGAATTGGAGGTCGGACAGGAGCGGCCCGGAGTAGTCATGGCGACCGGGGTCGTCGGGGTCGATGGGGGCCAGTTCGATGGTCGCCGCCCGGGTGGCGTCCATGGCTTGAGCCTCCGCGGGCGTCGTGAGGACCGGGTGGTCCTCGGCGATGGTCACCGTCCAGCGGCAGTGCGGTGAACGATCCGCCGGCACCCGGGGGGGACGGTGGATGGGGCGCACCTGGGCTCTCGGATTGGTGGCTACCGCGGTGGCGTCGAAGGTCGGGTCCTCGATGTCGTGACACATGGTCACGACGAACTCCGGACCCATCGGCTCGACGTCCATCAGGGCCCCGCAGTGGTCCAGCCAGAACTCACCGTAATTGTCATCTCGGATCAGATAGCGGAAATCCATGAACTGAGGTGGTGCGCCGATGTCGATCTGCATCCCCTTGAAGATGGTCTCGACCGAGTCGCCTTCGAAGCCGAGGGCGCGTTGCATGCGGCGGGTGTAGATGGGGCTCGCACCCATCCATTCCGCGATGGCGATGTCCCGCATCGCCTCCCGGCCGAACGCCCCGATCAGGTGAGGCATCCCGGCCCGATCGATGAGGTGGCCGGCCAGCAGGTACTCCGGAGCCAGGAGGGCCAGCTCATCGCGGCTCAATCCGACCGGTCCCGGGACGCTGGTCATGGTCGGTCAGGACTCCGGTTGGGTGGCGCGCTCCCGGACCCCGGCCCGGGCCTGGAACCGGGAGATCGAAACGGCGATCATCACCACCAGGCCCAGAATCGCGGCACCGACCCCGAGACCCGCCGACCCCCCCAGCCAGAACGACGAGGACACCGCATTGGGGACCGGCGGCGCCTTGATTACCGGGAACAAGGCCTGGGAAACGATGGCGAAGTGGTAGACGCAGATGCCGGTCGACTGGCGGATGGAGACGGCGGCAGTGACATAGCCGCCCGGTTGGATCAGAGGATTCCCGTTGCCGTCGGCCAGGGTGAGCGAGACGACGTTGTCCGACACCGTGGCGTTGGCCGGGATGACCGGGAGTGGGACGAGTGGCTGGTTGTTGGTCTCGACACCGATCGACGACACTCCGACGCCGCCCTTCGGCGTCGCCGAGGTCTGGACGACCAATGTGCTGAACTCGGCATTGTTGGCGCTGGAGATGGGGCCACCGCCCTCCACCGTTACCCCGGGCCCCACCGGTTGGGAGAAGACCACGTTCTCCAGGTGCACCGAGGGGGTGTAGGTGAACCAGAGCGGGATGTTTCCGCCGCACGGAGTGGATGACAACCCCTGCGACCCGAGGAGGCGGCCCTGCCACGGACCGATGATCTGACCGCCGCTGCCCAGACCCTTCAAGGAGCCGACGCCGTAGGGGTTCGAGATGTCTTCCTCACCGCTCCCGTCGGCGGCATGGGTCACGAATCCGGCCTGCACGTCGGTGGTGGGGTCATCCAGCACTTTCTGCGCCACCGGGGTCAGGGCCGAGATGTCGATGGCCACCGACAACACCTGCCCATTGACGTCCACCGTCGCCGGCCCAACCGGACCGACCAGCGTGCCATTGACGAATTCGTTGAGCACCCAGCCGGACGGCGCCTGGCTCAGGTTGAAGATGCAGTTGCTCCCACAGGTGTTAGATGGGGAGGCAGCCGGGAGCGCCGGGTTCTCCACCAGCCCGAGCTCCGGTGCAATGGTGGGTTGGTCGGGCGGGAAGGGGGTCAGCCCCGAGGAGGTCGACCCGGTGATGGTCAGCTGGAAGATGTCGGTCCGGCCCTGGGTCCGGAGTTCGATCCGCTGGAGTTGGTAGCGCCCTTTTGGCTGGCTCCCGGTGATGGGAACCCGCCCAGGACCGTAGAAGGTCGGCTGGTTGTAGGCCTGGGCGTAGACCCGGACCGGCGTCGCCGCGCCGGCCGACGGGGCAGCCACGACCCACATCTGCAGCCCGGCCAGGATCACGGCGACCGCCGCCGCACTGCCCGCGAGGCGGGCGGCAGAGGTCGGGAGATGGACTCGACGAAGTTGGGTCACGGCCGGGGGTCGGCCGGACCGGGGAGGGCGTCGCCGGTGGATCGGGCGACGATCACCATGACCGCCCTGAGCTGGTTCTAGCCACCCCCGCACCCCCGATGACCCGTACCCCCACGAACGGGACCATGTGCTTAACTTTCCTGGAACTATCCATCGGCAGAGAAAGTGTAACCAGATCGGCGCCATGAGAGATCCCGGTGTTTCCTTGATGCAGGCACCCGTGCCGAGCACTTGCCATCACCGGGGCAGCCAATCGTGAGAACCACGCTGTACCCACTCGTCGAGAGCCTGGAAGCCGCGCTGGATCTTCCGGAACCGGTGGTGGAGTTCGGGTCGCTGCGGGTGCCCGAGCAGTCCCACCTCGCCCTGTTGCGCGACCGCTTCCCAGGCAAGAGCTACATCGGCACCGACTTCCGTACCGGACTCGGCGTCGACCAGGTGCAGGACCTCCACTCGCTGGGGCTGGCCGATGCCTCGGTCGGCACCGCCCTGATGCTCGACACCATCGAACACGTCCGCGAGCCGTGGAAGGCCATGCGGGAGATCCACCGCTGCCTCAAGCCCGGCGGGTTGGTGTTGATGACCTCGGTGTTCTTCTTCCCCATCCACGCCTTCCCCGACGACTACTGGCGGTTCACCGCGTCGGCCATGGACGTCCTGCTCCAGGACTTCGACCTGGTCCACAGCGGGATGGCCGGCCAGGGAGACCTGCCCCACACGGTGATGGGGATCGGGGCCAAAGAGCCGTTCGGGGCGGAGCGATGGTCCCGGGCGGTGGCGGCATCGGACGCCTGGCTCGAGAACGGCGCCACCTCCTGGAAGGAACGGGCGCTGCTGGCCTTCCCGCCGCTGATGCTGGTCGCCGGTTACGACGGCTTCCGCGCCGCCACGTCGATGTACAGCCGCCTTCGGAAGCGTGACCGCACTTCACGGCTCAATGGTCACTAGGGATGCGGCCACCAGCACCGGTACGGGCCGACAACATCTGGTTGCCTTTGTCTTACTGCTGATCGCCACCGGGGCCTTTTTCTTCCCGGTCCTGTTCCAGGGCCAGAGCTTCACCGCCGTCCGCAACGACGAGACGATCGTCCATCCCTGGACGCCGGCGCTCCCCACCCTCGGGGTGGGACCGGTCCAGAGCGACCAGGCCGACCTCAGCTATCCGTGGCAGGTCGATCTCACCAATGCGGTGAACGAGGGCACCCTCCCGTTCTGGAACCCGAACGCCTTCATGGGTGGCTACCCCCTCTACACCAACGGGTCGAGTGCCCAACTGTTCCCGCTCCATCTCCTCGGTGCGCTGTTTCTCTCACCCACCGCCGCCCACGACGCCCTCTGTTTCATCGAGGTGCTGTTTGCCGGGTTCTTCACCTATCTGTTGTTGCGGGAGCTCAAGATTGGGATGGCCGGCGCCATGCTGGCCGCCGTCGCCTGGATGTTCTGCACCTTCAACATGGCCTGGCTCAATTTCGAGGTCGTCTCACCCATCCAATTCCTGCTGCCCCTCGGGCTCCTGCTGGTCCATCGGGCCTGGCGAAAATCGACCTGGACCGCCGCGCTGATGGCCGGGCTCTGCCTCGGCATCACCATGCTGGCCGGCCACGTGCTGTGGATGGCGATCACCTGCGTGGTGGTCGGGGGTTACGCGGTGGCCCTGGCGGCACCACCGGCCTGGGAAGCGTGGCACGCCAAGGATCGGGACCGGCTCCGCCGAACGGTGGCCATCCCGGTGGTCATGGTGGTGAGCGCCATCGGGGTGGCGGCGGTCGAACTCCTGCCGCTGGCCGCCAGCCTCGGCAACTCGCAGCGCCACTCGTTCTCGTATTCCGATCTCTCCAAGTTCATCCCCGGCGAGGGGTCGAACGCCCTCTCGACACCGTCCACCCTCGCCCACATCTTCTACCCGATCTCCCAGCCCCTGTCGGTCTCCAACATCAACACCAGCATGATCTTCGCCGGCACCCTGACCGCAATCTTCGCCGTCGTCGGCATCTTCACCCGGCGTCCCGGGTCCGGCCTCGGCAAGTGGATCCTCTTCGGGTTCGCCCTCATCGCGGTGGGCAGCTCCTGGACCTGGCTGGCGTACCACTTCATTCCCATCTTCCGGGTCTTCTGGCCCTACGGCCGGTTGTTCCAGTGGTCGACCTTCGGCCTCGCCCTCCTGGCCGGCATCGGGCTGGATGAGACGGTCAAGGCGGTCGCCCGCCGCCAGGGGAGGATCGACTACGGCCGAGCGACCATCATCGGGCTCGGGCTGGCGGCCCTGACCGCCGCCCAGCTGATCCCCATCGGCCGCAGCCTCAACCCGCCGTTCGCCACCATCAACGCCTCGACCGATTTCCCGGCCACCGGGCTCATCCGGGCCATCGAGTCCTACCAGAAGCAGTCTCCCTGGCCGGCCCGGGTGGTACCGGTGTCCTCCACCTCCGCCCAGCTGCAGTCCGGGCTGCTGCTCAACCCCGGCAACTACGACCTGCTGTACAACCTCGACCTGGTGTCCGGCTACGACAGCGTCATCCCGGCGAGGACGGTCACGGTGGCCAAGTACATCGAGGGCCAGCCCCTCCAGTCACTCACCTCCGACCAGTCGCAGGCGTTCTGGCTGCTGCCCAACGAGGCCAGCATCCGCTACAGCGAGCTCACCCGGTTCGGCGTCTCGGCCATGGCCACCCTCCCGAAATTCACCTCCCAGGCCGACTGGGGCGGTGCGGCCCGGGAGGACCTCCCCCAGTCGACCGTCTATGCCGGCAACGACGGGAACCTCATCGACCTCAACGGCGCCGACGTAGGTCCCCGGGTCGTCACCAAGGTGGCGTTCGTGAACAGCGCAAACTCCGCGTTCCAGACGTTCGTGGCCCCCAACTTCCCCTGGCAGCAGGAGGTGGTCCTGGAGAGCAGCCAGTTGAAGCGGCTGTCGACCGCCGAGAAGACGGCCATCGTCGAGATGGCGGTGGGAAAGCCGGTCACCGCCACCGTGTCGTCGGTTCAACCGGGGATCAACTCGCTGTCGATGACCGTGCACAGCAGCGGGCCCGGACTGCTGGTCATTCCCGAGAACTGGGACCAGGGATGGTCGGCGGAAGTCAACGGCCAATCGGAAACCCTGCTGCAGGGGAACTACGTGCAGCAGGTGCTACAGGTGCCGGCCGGGACCTCCACCGTGGTCCTTCGCTTCCGACCCCCGCACTTCGATCTCGGCGCCACCGTCACCATCCTGTCGCTGCTGGTGATCGTCTCAGTCGGCGTCGGTGGTTACGTTCGACGCCGCTCCGTTACCGGCACCCCCACCGTCGGAGAATGACTCCGGAGTGAGTTGGGTGCTCCCCTCCAGCGCCAGCTCGGCCCCGCCGACCACGGTCACCACCTCGGAACGCACCGGGGGGACCAGCTCGCAGAGGAACTGGTAGGCGAACAGCGTCGGGTAGACCTTCAGGCCGACCTTCTCGACGGCCTGGATGAGCCGCACCACCATCGACGGGTTGTCGCTCATCCCGGGCCCGAGGGTCTCCGCCGGAAACCCGAGGGGCGTCTCCACCTTGAGGTGGTAGCCGCCGACCCGGAGGAGGCGGCGGAAGCTTCGCCGGTTGTAGAACCGGAGGTGGGTGCTGTCGAGAATCCCGCGCTGGTCGTACTCGAAGGTGCCGATCAGCGACCGGAGCCTCGGGTACCAGTGCCCCACGTTGGGCACGCTCACCAGCATGAACCCGTCCGGCTCCAGAACGTCCTTGAACTGGGCCAGCAGACGCTCGGGGGTGGCCAGGTGCTCCAGAACGTCGGCCGCCACCACCACGTTGTAGCCGGAGCCGACCTCGCTCGGCAGCCCCTTTCCGAGATCGGCCTGAATGAACTCCGACATCCGGTCGGTGACCCCGGGATGCTCGAACAGATCGACCCCCACCACCGTGTGCCGCCCGGTCAGGATCTCGGACGTCCAGCCGGCCGCGCAGCCGACATCGAGGATGCGGGACGGCTGCTCCTTGGCCAGTCGGGAGATGATGGCCTGGTGGGAGCTGGTGGCGGCGTCCCGCATGGCGTAGTCGGTTCCCACCGAGGCCAGGTGACCGGCGCCGAAGCCCTTCTGCTGCAGCCGCCAGGCGAGCGAGTCGATGACGACGTCCTTGGCGTACTTCATGCCGTTGACGTAGGAGACTTCGTCGCCGTAGTAGGTCGGGATCGGAACCTCCCCGATATGCCCGCCGGCCGAGAGCACCTGGAGGAGGATCTCGGTGTCGAAGTCGAACCCGTCGCTGTTCCCGTTGAAGTCGATCTTCTTGAGGACATCGACGGCATAGGCCCGGTAGCCCGAATGCCATTCGGCCAGATGGATGCCGGTGATCCAGTTCTGGAAGGTGGTGAGGATCCGGTTCCCGACGTACTTGTAGAGGGGCATGCCGCCGCGGCGGGCCCCGCCCTTGGTCAGCATCCGGGATCCAAGGACCGCGCTCGCCTCCCCCCGTTCGATGGGGGCGATGATGTCCTCGATGATCTCCGGTGCGTACTGGCCGTCGCCGTGCAACAGCACCACGCAGTCGAGATCGTTGTCGATGGCCCAGTGGTAGCCCGCCTTCTGGTTCCCCCCGTAGCCGAGGTTCACCGGCTGGCGGACGAGGGTGAGCGGCAGCTGGGGATGGAGCAGCCGCCAGTCCCAGGCCATGTTGTAGGTGGCGTCCCCCGAGCCGTCGTCGCTCAGCCAGACCCCGGCGCACCGGTTCCAGAACGTCTCGGGAATGCGGTCGAGCACCGCGTGGATGGTGGCTTCGGCGTTGTAGGCCACCAGAATGATGCCGACCCGGAAGCCGGCGTCGGGCCGCGGCGGTATGCCGTTGCTGCGGCTGGTTCCCTCGTTCACGAACATCAACGCTACCTCGTAAGTTCTGGGCCCATCAGGCGGGCGCGGGGTGGGGTGGATCCTCGATACCCGCAGGTCAGGTTGTCGAGCAGGTGGTCGCGTCTCCGACTGGGAACATCGGTCGGCGGGCCTTCGATCTTTAGGCCCCCGGCGGTGGTCGGGGTTGTCTGCTCTAGTGTCGGAGAGCGAAGGCGGGGTTCGACTCGACGGATCCGGAGGCCCGGACTGGGACTCCGCACTAGAACAGGTTCTATACTGCTTTGCCGAGCGTCCTCCGGCCGATCAGCCGGTCCCGATGCCGTCTGTCTCACCCATTCCAAAGGAGAACCGTCATGGCCCAGCCGGTAATCGTCGAAGCGGTCCGCACCCCCATCGGCAAGCGCAACGGATGGCTTTCGGGCTTCCATGCCGCCGAGCTGCTGGGCAATGCCCAGGTGGAATTGGTGAAGCGGGCCGGGGTGGACCCCGGTGACATCGACCAGATCGTCGGCGGCTGCGTGACCCAGGCGGGGGAGCAGGCCTCCAACGTCACCCGGACCGCCTGGTTGAGCCAAGGCCTCCCCTACGAGGTGGCGGCCACCACCATCGACTGCCAATGCGGCTCGGCCCAGCAGGCCAACAACTTCGTGGCCAACCTCATCAGCGCCGACGCCATCGATGTCGGGATCGCCTGCGGGGTGGAGGCGATGAGCCGGGTCGGCCTCGGCGCCAATGCCTACAACGGCCCCGGCAAGTCGAAGCCGGATGATTTCCCCTGGGACATGCCCGACCAGTTCGGCGCGGCCGAGCGCATCGCCAAGAAGTACGGCATCACCCGGGAAGACGTCGACTGGCTCGGGTTCGAGTCGCAGCGCAAGGCGGCAGTGGCGGTGGCCGAGGGGCGCTTCGACCGCGAGATCGCTCCGCTGGAGGCGCCGGTGGTCGGCCCCGACGGCCCGACCGGCGAGCGGACGCTGGTGTCCCGGGACCAGGGCCCCCGGGAGACCACCCGGGAAGGCCTGGCCGGTCTCAAGCCGGTCTCCCCGGACGGGATGCACACCGCCGGCAACAGCTCCCAGATCTCCGACGGCGCCGCCGCGGTGCTGTGGATGTCGGAGGACCGGGCCACCGCCTCCGGGTTCCGGCCCCGCGCCCGCATCGTCGCCCAGACCCTGGTCGGGTCCGATCCCTACTACCACCTCGACGGTCCGATCGCCGCCACCACCAAGGTCCTGGCCAAGGCGGGGATGACGATGGACGACATCGATCTCTTCGAGGTCAACGAGGCGTTCGCCTCGGTGGTGATGTCCTGGGGCAAGGTCCACGAGGCGGACTGGGACAAGGTGAACGTGAACGGGGGCGCCATCGCCCTCGGCCACCCGGTCGGCTCCACCGGCGCCCGGTTGATCACCACCGCCCTCCACGAGCTCGAGCGCACCGACGGCCAACTGGCCCTCATCACCATGTGCTGTGGCGGGGCGCTGGCCACCGGCACCATCATCGAACGCATCTGACCAGAAACGGATCTGATCAGAGACGCATCTGACCGGATTGAACCCGCCCGAGGAGGCACCCGTGAGCACTGAGCATCTGGACTTCGAGATCCAGGGATCGACCGCCATCGTCACCATGAACCGGCCGGAGGCCAAGAACGCCCTCTCCGGCCCCATGCTGGTCGGCATGGTCGACGCCTGGTACGAGATCGACTCCAACGACGACATCCGCTTCGCCATCCTCACCGGGGCGGGGGGAACCTTCTGCGCGGGGATGGACCTCAAATCGATGTCCGGCCCCGGCACCGAGTCGGTCAAGGAGCGGATGGCCGAGGACCCCGACCTCCACTGGAAGGCACTCCTCCGCCACTACTCGCTGAAGAAGCCGCTGATCGCGGCGGTGGAGGGCTGGGCGGTGGCCGGGGGCACCGAGATCCTCCAGGCCACCGACATCCGGGTGGCCGGCGAGGGTGCCAAGTTCGGCGTCTTCGAGGCCCGCCGCGGACTGTTCCCCTTGGGCGGCTCGACGGTCCGCCTCCGCCGCCAGATCCCCTTCACCGTGGCGATGGACCTGCTCCTCACCGCCCGGGAGGTGTCGGCCCAGGAGGCCAAGGAGATCGGGCTGATCGGCCGGGTGGTTCCCGACGGGACCGCGCTGGACGCCGCCAAGGAGATCGCCAACGTGATCGCCGCCAACGGACCCCTGGCGGTAGAGGCCATCAAGGCCTCGGTCAAGGCCACCGAGGGCGTCCCCGAGGAGGAGGCGCTGAAGATGGAGTTGGAGTTCGGCTGGCCGATCTTCGCCACCGAGGACGCCAAAGAAGGGCCGAAGGCCTTCGCCGAGAAGCGCACCCCCAATTTCCAGCGGCGGTAGGGCAATGGTGAACCGATGAGCAACCCCGGGCCGGTGGACACGCTGACCCAGCCGGGCAGCCCGCGGCTCCGGCTGGCTACGGCGATGAGGCTGCTGATCGACGATGCGGTGGCCGCCGACCTCGACAACTCGGTGGTCACCGAGGCCGCGGAGGCGGTCGAGGAGTTGCACGCCAAGCTGCTGGCGGCGGCCGGGCCGGTCAAGCGCCCGCGGGGGCAACCCGACATGGCCTCGGCCGCTCAGGACTTCTTCCCCACCAGCCCGGTGATGGGCCTGGCCAACCCGATCGCCCCGCCGGTGATCGTCACCGTCGTCGACGGGGCGGACGGCGGCCCCCGGGAGATTCGGGGCGAGGCCAACTTCGGGTTCCCCTACGAGGGTCCCCCCACCTGCGTGCACGGAGGGGTGATCGCCGAGACCTTCGACGAGGTCCTCGGGGCTTGCTGCATCGTGTCCGGCAACCACGGGATGACCGGCACCCTGACCATCCGTTACCGGAAGCCGACCCCGCTCCGGACCGATCTCCGGATCGAGGCCCGCTACCTGCGCCGCGACGGCCGCAAGATCTATGCCTGGGCCGGCATGTACCACGGCGATCTGCTGACCGCCGAAGCCGACGGGCTGTTCATCGATGTGGCCCCCGCCCAGTTCGTGGCCATCGCCGAGGGGAACATCGACAGCGCCGATCCGGTGATGCTGGCCGCCATCCGGGCGGAGGCGGCCCGGGAGGGCGCGGCCTCCGACGTCCAGGTCATCGACCCGAGTTTGTTGCCCAAGCCCGATTGAAGCTCCGGCCCCCTCCGGCTAGCTGCTGCCGCCACAGGAGCTCCCGCCACAGGAGCTCCCTCCACACGAGCTGCCGCCGCTACTGCCGCTGTCGGAGCCGCCACCGGAACCGCCACCGTCTCCACCGCCGCTGGAGCTCCCAGTGTCGGTAACTCCGCCGTAGTTCCCGCTGTCGGTGACTCCGCTGGCGCTGCCGCTGTCGGCATGGGATCCGCCTCCGTCGCCGCTATGACTCATCGCCTCGTGGCTTCCCCCATCGGGTGAGCCAGCACCGCTGTGAACCTTGCCTTCGTTGGAAGAGCCGCCGCACGAATGACCGGTGTCGGGCTGGACTCCGTGGGAATGCTCGGCGCCGGGATGGTGGCCACTGTCGTGGAACTCGCCGGCTTGGGCGAACAGCCAGGGATTGAAGGTGTCCTGGATCCATCGGTTTTGGTCCGGATCGAGTTGTTGGGGCAAGCGCCGGGGGGCGAACGGCAGCACCTGGTGCCGCAGGCACCGCCATGGCGGGGCGGCACTGCAGCTGGTCGTGCCGCAGTCGAACGTCCACCACTGACCGTCGGGGAGGCCCAGGGCGGCATCGACGGTGAAGAGGGTCGGGAGGCCGAGCTTGGGATCCACGATGTGGTCATCGGCGCACGCCATCCCGAAGGTGCGGGCCATCCCCTCGCCGTTGAGGACCTGGGCCTGTTGGTCATTCATCGAGCGCTCCGGCGAATGGTGCAGGTCGTGGCCGTAGGCGCCCAGGCAGAACTCCTTGTAGAACACGGTGTGGAGGATGAACTCGTGCCAGAGGAGGTCCACCGCCCGTGACGGCATGCCCAGGAGCTCCGGGCCGGCCACGTGCAGGCGCAACCACTGGCGCAGCCCCTGGAAGGCCGGTTCCAGCGACATGAGGTGGGGGTAGGCCTTGGAGAGGTCATGCCCCAGGCTGGTGGGGAACTGGTAGTTGGCGACGAATTCCTGCCTCCGACGTACCGCCCGCGCCTTACTCCCAAACACCGCCAGAAGCTAGCACCGGCCGGCCAGGAAAGCCCTGGAAGATCGGGCTCGCACCGGGTCCCAGGGCGGAGCCGGAGGAGCCCGGAGCCGGCTCCCGTCGCCCCGCAGGGATCAGATCTTTTCCCGGCCCACCCAGTAGGGGTCACGCAGCTTGCGTTTGTAGAGCTTGCCGTTCGGGTCCCGGGGCAGCGCCTCGGTGAAGTCGATCGACTTCGGGAGCTTGAACTTGCCCAGCCGGGTGGCGCAGTACTCGAGGATCTCGGCAGCCAGCTCGGGGGAGGGCTCGACCCCGTCGGCCGGCTCGATGACCGCCTTGATCTCCTCGCCCCAGTCGTCATGGGGGATGCCGAACACCGCGGCGTCGCCGACTTTGGGGAAGCTGAGCAGGACGTTCTCGATCTCGGCCGGGTAGATGTTGGCCCCGCCGGAGATGATCATGTCGATCTTGCGGTCCCGCAGGAACAGGTAGCCGTCCTCGTCGATGAGGCCGACGTCGCCGACGGTGAAGTACTTGCCGATCCGGTTGCTCTCGGTCTTCTTCTTGTCCTTGTGGTACTCGAAGGTTGCGTTTTGCATCGACATGTAGACGGTGCCGATGACGTTGGGCTCGTCGATCTTGTTGCCGTCGTCGTCGAAGATGGCGATCTCGGAGATGGGCCACGCCTTCCCGACGGTGCCCGGCTTCTCCAGCCACTCGGCGGCGGTCACCAGGGTGCCCCCGCCCTCGGAGGCGGCGTAGTACTCGTCGATGGCGTTGCCCCACCACTCGATCATCTTGTACTTGACGTCCACCGGGCAGGGGGCGGCGGCGTGGATCATGTGGCGGAGGGAGGACATGTCGTAGCTGTTCCTGGTTGCCTCCGGGAGGGCCAACAGTCGGTGGAACTGGGTAGGCACCATATGCGAGCAGGTCACCTTGTACTTCTCGATCAGCTGCAGCATCTCCTCGGGGATCCACTTGTCCATCACCACCACGGTGTGGCCGAGGTGGATGCTGGCGCCCGCGAACCGCATCACCGCGGTGTGGTAGAGCGGCGACCCCACGATGTGGACGTTGTCGTCCTGGGGCTGGACCCCGAACAGGAACAGGATCCCCGACAGGCCGAGGGCGGCGTCCTCGGGGGAGAGGCCGGTCAGCTTCCGGAAGACACCCTTGGGGTTTCCGGTGGTGCCCGAGGTGTAGTTCATGGTGTCACCCACGGTCCGATCGGTCGGGTCGTCGGTGGGCTGGGCGTCCCGCAGCCCGGCGAACGACTCGAAGCCGTCGATGGTCCCGACGGCCAGCCGTGCGCTGTCGGGGAGCTCGGCCTCCTTGGCGGCGTCGGCGGCCACGTCGGCGAACCGGTCGTGGGCCACGAACACCTTGGCCCCCGAGTCCTTCAGGATGTAGGCGACCTCGGGACCGATCAGGTGGTGGTTGATCGGCACCAGGTACCACCCGGCCTGGAGGGCGGCCAGGTAGACCTCGAACATCTCCACCCCGTTGGGAAGGAGGGTGGCCACCACGTCCCCGGTCTGGAGCCCCCGCTGGCGGAGGGCGTGGACCACCTGGTTGGTCCTGCCCAGCAGTTGGCTGGCGGTGAACTCTTTGCCGGTGGGGTCGACCAGGGCCAGGTGGTCGGGATACTCGTGTGCCAGTGCCCAAAACCCAAGATCGCCCATGATGGCTTCCCCTTCTGCTGTTCTACGTGTTCGCTCCCGCCTGCTGCATCCGTGCAACAGTCGGCGTGGTGATGGTGGTTGGTTTCGCGCCAAGGTACCCCCGGGTGGCGCCGAACCTGTGCCGAACGCTAGAACATGTTCTAGCGCGGGTCAACCTGCCGGGATGGGCCCGGGATGGGTCCGGATGGGCCCGGGATGGACCCGGGATGGGCGTGGATGGACACGGGATGGGCGTGGATGGACCCGGAACGATTTGATCAACCTATGAGGAGCAAGCACCGATGAGTGAATTTCTGGACGGCAAGGTGGTGGCCATCACCGGTTCCGGTGGAGGGATCGGCCGGGCGGTGGCGCTGGCGGCGGCGGCCGAGGGGGCGAAGATCGTCGTCGCCGACATCGGGGTCAGCCTGGACGGCGGGGACCCGACCAGCGCGGTGGCCGAGTCGGTGGTGGCCGAGATCGAAGCTGCCGGGGGTGAGGCCGTTGCAGTGGCCGAGAGCGTCACCACCCTGGCCGGCGGCGAGAAGATCATCGGCACCGGGGTGGAGAAGTGGGGCCGGATCGACGGAGTGGTGGCGGTGGCCGGCATCCTCCGGGAGCGGATGCTCTTCAACATGGCCGAAGACGAATGGGATGCGGTCATCGAGACCCACCTGAAGGGGCATTTCACGGTGTTCCGAGCGGCTTCGGCGATCATGCGCAAGCAGGAAGGGGGCGGTTCCCTGGTCGCCTTCACTTCCGGGGCCTTCGCCGGCAGCGTGGCCCAGGCCAACTACGCCGCCGCCAAGGGGGGCATCGTCTCGCTGGTGCGTTCCGCCGCCGCCGGGCTCAACCGCTACGGCATCACCGCCAACGCGGTGGCCCCGGTGGCCCGCACCCGGATGTCGGCCAACGTCCCGATGGACCTGGCCGAGATGGGGGATCCCGAGGACGTCGCCCCCCTGGTCGTCTATCTCTTGTCGGACCGGGCCAAGCACGTCACCGGCCAGGTGTACACCTCGGTGGGCCCGAAGATCGCGGTCTGGAACCAGCCCCGCGAGGTGCGGGCCGTCTATGCCGACGGGAGGTGGACTCCGGAGGAGATCGCCGCTCGGTTGGACTCGACGGTGGGGCAGGAGCGGATGCCCCTCTTGGATCAGTTGGAGGCCTACCGGAAGGCGGCGGAGGAGAAGGCGGCGGCTGAAAAGGCGGCGGCTGAGAAGGGCTCGTAGTCGGGGGCGTCGGCTGGGTGTCGAGTGCGTGTCGAGTGCGTGGTGCTCGTCATGTGCTCTTCCTCTTCGGTGTCGCACCCTTTTGATTTCCTGGGGTCATGGACATCGACGACCTGCATGAAATTGTTGACGACATAATCGAAGAGGGACCCGTCTCCGACCCGATGTCGGTTGCGATCCTTCTGCTAACTCTCGACAAGTTGGAAGCCTTCGCCACGTCATCCGTTCTGTCATGTCGGCTGTCACGAGCGGCCTGGAATCGGGGTGGTGACCCGCCCCGCGGGACCCATCTGATGTCACACCCTCCTGATGGAATTGGCGCATGAAGGTCGATGCCCTGGCGGGTTCCGTTGACGAGTTCCACCATTCGTTTCGCTCCGATCGTTGTCACACCTCCCTGGAAGAATTGGGCTCATGAAGGTCGACGCACTGGACAGGTTGATCGACGAGATCATCGAAGAGGAAACCGACTCCGATCGGGAGTCGTTGGCGATGTGGCTGCAGGTGCAAACCAAGGTCGAGGCCCACGTCACCAGCCTGGTGGCGGAGTTGGACACCTGGGGGGACTA
>DATARI010000138.1:0-20816 GCA_036264255.1 Acidimicrobiales bacterium
CGCCGCCGCCCGCTCCGCCCGCTCCGGATGCAGCACCGCCGGCACCCCCACTGACCCGGTCCGCCCCCGCCGACGCGGCCGCCGCGGTGATGGTGACCCCGGCATCGGCCGAGGAGCACATTGATCCCGCCACCGGCAGCCTGCGGCGAGGAGACCCGCTCGACTCGCTCGGCAACCGGGGAGCTGAGGGCGGCACCGACGCCAAAGCCGAGCGCCAGGAGCGGAAGCGAGCTCGGGCCGCCGGAGTCCCGACCGGCGAGGACGGTCAGCGGGCCACCAATCGGCGGACCCTGTACGTCCTTATTGTGATCCTCGTCCTCATCGTGATCGCCGCGGTGATCTACGAAGTCACCAAGAAGAACAATTCCAGCACCACCACCACCACCACGGTGGCGTCGTCGTCAGCCTCGGTGACCGCCGACAAGTCGTTGGCCAGCGCCGTCAATCTGCATCTGACCGACCTGCCGACCGGATGGACCCAGGAGCTGGGTTCGGCTCCTTCCATTTCGGCCACCGCCGCCTCCGGGAAGGCAACCCAGAAGCCGGCCACCACCTCCTTCGCCACCTGCCTGGGTGCTTCGCCCGCCACCGTCGGACAGGTGTTCGGCAACGTCCCATCCTCCGATGAGACGGTGGCGTCCACCTCGCCGGTGTTCCAAGAGACGGCCGACGCGACCATCGAGATGCAATCGGCGGTGAATATCGTGAAGTCGGCCGCCAATGCCAAGGCCGACGCCGCCATCTTCGCCAACAGCGGTTTCCTCAAGTGCTTCACCCAGTACCAGATCGCCTCGGCGTCGGCGCTGGTTCCGGGAACCACCGCCACCGTCCAACAGGTGCAACTCACCGCACCGAAGAACGGGGTGGCCTACGGCTACATCACCACCTTCACCGTCCCCACCCAGGGGACCCGGGTGGTGGGTGATGCCTACATGGTGGGTGGACGCATCGAGGCCACGCTGCAGCCCTCCACCCACGGGGTTCCCGTCCCCTCCGACGCCTTCGGCTCCGCCTACAACGCCATGCTCGGACGGATCTCCGCCAACGTCAGCAAGTAGTCGTCCGGCTCCGGTCTGCCGGGCCGGCCTCCGGGCTTGCCGGCCCGGCCTGCGCCCGGCCCGGTCAGGCTCGGTCGGGCTCTGGGACCAATCGGGCCAGCGTGGCCATCGCCCGATAGGCGGCCTCGGCCGGGCCGAGCTCGTCAGGCCGCACCAGGTTGGCCATGATGCGGAGGATCCAGGTCATCAGCGACTCTGAGTACATCCCGGTCCCGACGCACAGCTTCATCAGCTCCGGCTGGCTGATCATCCGCACGAACGCCCGGGCCACCCGGAAGTAGAGGCCGTAGGCATCCTCGAGCCGGGCCTCGTAGCGCTCGAGGGCGGCGTAGCCGTCGCCGCTCAGCGCCTCGCCCAGGGAGGCCGCCGCCAGCCGTCCGGTCTCGTAGCCGTAGGAGATGCCTTCGCCGTTGAATGGGTTGATCGACCCGCCGGCATCGCCCACCACCAGGGTGGTGGCGCCGATGCGGGGACCGACGGTGAGCCCCATCGGCAGCTTGCCCCCGGTCGGCGGGCCCAGGCAGGTGGCGGGGGAGAGGCCCCACCCCTTCGGGGCCCAGTTCACGAAGTGCTCCATGAGGGTCGAGGTGTTGACCCCCTTCCAGCGGTTGTCGGTGGAGAGGAGGCCCACCCCGACGTTGACCCGCCCGTCGCCCATCGGGAAGATCCAGCCGTAGCCCGGGACCACCTTGCCGTCGCCGTCCCGGATGTCGAGGTGGGATTCGATGAAGGGGTCGTCGTGCATCGGCGAGGTGTAATAGCCACGGAGGGCCATCCCCATCGGCCGGGTCCGGTCCCTCGAGGTCCCGAGCGCCCTCCCGAAACGGGAGTTGGCCCCGTCGGCCACCACCACGTAGCGGGCCCGCACTTCCCGGGTCTGGCCGGTCGCCTTCTCCTTCACCACCGCCCCCACACAGGACGGCAGCACCGATGCCTTTGCCGAACCCGACGTGCCCCCCGGGCGGGAGCCGGTCAGGGCGGCGCCGCTCTCGGCCAGGATCGGCTCGACGGCCTCGGTGCCCTGCCAGACGGTGGCCCCCGCCTTGGACGCCCGCTCGTTGACGATGGCGTCGAGGTCGTGGCGGGTGATCACATAGCCGTAGGAGGGGAAGCTCGGGGTGTCGGGCCAGTTGAGCTCGAGGACCCGGCCGTAGGCGAGGGCCCGGAGGCCGGCATAACGGTGCGCCCCGCTGAGGGCGCCTTCCAGGCCCATGTCCGCCAGCTGCCGTACCGCCCGGGGGGTCAGCCCGTCGCCGCAGGTCTTCTCCCGGGGGAACACCTTCTTCTCCACCAACGCCACGTCCCAGCCGGCCTCCGCCAGCCAGTAGGCACAGGAGGACCCCGACGGGCCGCCGCCCACCACCAGGACGTCGTAGAGGCGGTCGGAGTCGGCAGCCGAAACCGGCGTGGCCACGGCAGCTTTTCGGGGGGAGGTCACGGGACCACATCGTAGGCCGGGGGCTGCCAGGTCGAGACACCGCTCCCGTCGGCCGGCTGCCGAGGTCGGCCCCGTCCCTCCGATGGTCGCCGGGCCCGGTCCGTGAATGTGCCCTGGGAAGCCTGTCGTGGTAAAACGACCCCAGTGGACGACTATCTGCCGATTTTCATCCTGATCCTCCTGGGCATCCTGTTCGCCGCTGGTTCCTTCGTGGGGTCGGCCATGCTGGCACCAAAAAAGCGCCCGACCGCGGCCAAGATCGCCCCCTACGAGTGCGGCATCGTGCCCACCATCGAGCCCCCCACCCGGTTCCCCGTCCGCTTCTACCTGGTGGCGATGATCTTCATCATCTTCGACATCGAGATCGTCTTCCTCTACCCCTTCGCGGTGATCTTCCGCCAGCTGCGATCCTTCGGCCTGGTCGAGGTGCTGGTGTTCGCCGCCATCGTCTTCGTCTCCTTCCTGTTCCTGGTGAGCAACGGCGCCCTCACCTGGGGACCGGCCAAGCAGCTGGTGAGGGCCATGCCCTCCCGGACGTCCGAATCGACCATCGCTCGCATCACCGCCGGACCGGGGGGGCCCGGCGGACAGCACGATCCCTCCGGCCCCGGCTCCGGTGGCTCCCGGACGACGGACCCTGTCCCCCCGACCACCGGCGATCCGGCAGTTCCTGCCGGACCCGTCCGGGCCGCGTAGAGCGGAGGAACGGTCGCACATGGGACTCGAAGATCTCCAGCACAATTTCCTCACCGGCCGGCTCGAGGACCTGGTGAAGTGGGCCCGGACCTATTCGATGTGGCCGGCCACCTTCGGCCTGGCCTGTTGCGCCATCGAGATGATGTCGGTCGGGGCCGCCGACTTCGACCTGGCCCGGTTCGGCATGGAGGTGTTCCGGGCCTCCCCCCGCCAGGCCGACCTGATGATCGTGGCCGGCCGGGTCTCCCAGAAGATGGCTCCGGTGCTCCGCCAGGTCTACGACCAGATGATGGAGCCCAAGTGGGTGCTGTCGATGGGGGTGTGCGCCAGCTCCGGCGGCATGTTCAACAACTACGCCATCGTCCAGGGGGTGGACCAGATCGTCCCCGTCGATGTCTACGCTCCCGGGTGCCCACCGACCCCCGAGACGCTGATGCACGCCATCCTCACCCTCCACGAGAAGGTGCGGACCGGGGACATCACCCGCCGTCCCGGCCGCTACGACCGGGTGATGCCCGACGGACGCGGCGTCCGCACCCTGACCACCGACGAGGGCGGCGACACCGACGACAACCGCACCCACAGCGAGGAGGAGACCTCCGGGTGGACGCCGGACCGCCCCGACGCCGTGCACGTGGGCACCCCCAAGCGGAACCCGGTCATCGCCCGCAGCGTGGGAGAGCCCCTGTGAGTGCCGCGGAAGCCACCGAGACCACCGAGACCACCGAGGCCAACGAGACCACCGAGGCCGAACCCACCCATACGGGCCCGGTGGCCCCGATCGAGGGCCCGGCGGGGACCGCCGGGCTCAGCGATGCCGGTGGGGGCAGTTCCCGGTTTCCCGGCCGTCCGGTCCAGGAGATCGCCTTCCCCACCCGCGACCAGTACGTGTCGGTGGTGGAGGAATATCACCGCAACGGGTTCGAGATGTGTGCCGACCTCTGCGGGGTCGACTACCTCACCCACTTCAACCGGCATCTGCCCGCGGGGGTCATCCGCGAGCGGTTCGAAGTGGTGGTCAACCTGTTGTCGCTGAGCACCGCCCGGCGGGTGCGGCTGCGGGTGCAGCTCCCGGAGTCGGATCTGGTGGTGGGGTCGATCTTCAATGTGTACCCCGGGGTCGAGGCCATGGAGCGCGAGGCGTTCGACATGTTCGGGATCATCTTCGACGGCCATCCCGACCTGACCCGGATCCTGATGCCGGAGGACTGGGAAGGCCACCCGCTGCGCAAGGACTACGGGGTGGGCCGGGTGCCGGTGCAGTTCAAGGGCGCCCCGGGGCCGAGATGAACGAAGAGACTTCGGATGCCCCCGAGGCCGGGGCCGGCGATACCGACGCGGACTCCGCGCAGCCGGCTCCGCCCCGTCCCCCCAGCACCCCCGCCCACCCGGACACCGTCCTCCCCCCGCCGGTCTCCGGTGGCCAGTTCCTCAAGGTCGGGTCGGACGGCGCCACCCTCGGGTTGGAGACGGAGACCTCCGAGGGCCACCAGGAGCTGACCCGCCGGTCCACCACCGAGGCGGGTGAGTTGCGCCGCGAGGTCGGTGCCGTCCTCCGGCTTCCCGAGGGGGTGGCTGTCGACCCGTCGAACATCGACGTGGAGCAGACCGACGACAACACCATGATCATCAACATGGGCCCCCAGCACCCGTCCACCCACGGGGTCCTCCGGCTGATGTTCGAGCTGGACGGCGAGACGGTGCTGCGGACCAAGCCGGTGATCGGCTACCTGCATACCGGGATGGAGAAGACGGCCGAGGAGCTGACCTACGTCCAGGGGTCGACCAACGTCACCCGGATGGACTACCTGTCGCCGCTCCACAACGAGCTGGTGCTGTCGCTGGCCGTTGAGGCGCTGCTGGGGATCGAGCTCCCGGCCCGGGCCGACTGGATCCGGATGCTGATGACCGAGCTCAACCGGGTGTCGTCCCACCTGATGTGGATGGCCACCAACGGGATGGACCTCGGGTCCACCTCCATGATGATCTACGGCTTCCGGGAGCGGGAGATGGTACTGGCCTTCTTCGAGAAGACCACCGGCCTGCGGATGAACCACAACTTCATCCGGCCGGGGGGAGTCGCCGCCGACCTCCCCGACGGCTGGGAGGACGACGTCACCATCATCTGCGACACCGTGCTGCCGAGAACCGACGAGTACGACGAACTCCTCACCGGCCAGCCGCTGTTCCGGCAGCGGACCGAGTCGATCGGGCGGCTGTCGGCCGAGGAGGCGCTGGCTCTCAGCCTGACCGGGCCCATCCTGCGATCCACCGGGGTCCCCTGGGACCTCCGGCGGGCGATGCCCTACCTGCGCTACGACGAGGTCGACTTCGACGTCATCGTCGGGACCTACGGCGACAACTTCGACCGCTACTCGGTCCGCCTCAACGAGATCCGGGAGTCGATCCGGATCATCCGTCAGATCGTGGAGAAGATGCCGCCCGGCGACTACCGGGTCCAGGACAAGAAGGTGACCCCCCCGCCCAGGGCCCGGATCGACGAGTCGATGGAAGCCCTCATCCACCACTTCAAGGTGTTCACCGAAGGCTTCAAGGTCCCCGAGGGCGAGGTCTACACCGCCATCGAGTCCCCCCGGGGGGAGCTCGGTTGCTACCTGGTCTCCGACGGCACCTCCAAGGCCTACCGGATGCACATCCGGGGGCCCAGCTTCGTCAATCTCCAGGCCCTCCCGCTGATGATGCGGGGCGGCCTCATCGCCGACGCCATCTCGGTGTGCTCGTCGGTGGACCCGGTGATGGGGGAGGTGGACCGGTGAGCGACACTGCCCAACCCGCCCCCCTGATCCGCCGGCGCCCGAACGGCGGGCCGACCCCCAACCTCACCCATCTCTCCGCCGACGTCGTCTCCCGGGCCCGGGACCTGATCGCCCTGTATCCCGAGCCCCGCTCCGCCCTCATCCCCCTCTGCCATCTGGCCCAGGCGCAAGAGGGCTGGCTCACCCCCGGCGTCATGGTCGACATCGCCACCCTCCTCGACGTGACTCCGGCCGAGGTGCTCGGGACCGCCACCTTCTACGACATGCTCCACACCGAGCCGGTCGGGTCCCACGTGGTGTCGATCTGCACCAACATCGCCTGCCTGCTCAACGGGGCGGTGGAACTGCTCGAGCACGCCGAGTCCTCCCTCGGGGTGAACTCGGGGGGGACCACCGCCGACGGCGTCGTCACCCTCGAGGAGGCCGAGTGCCTGGCCGACTGTGACGCCGCCCCCTGCGTCCAGGTCAACCACCGCTACGTCGGCGCCCAGACCCCGGAGACCTTCGACGCCCTGGTGGCCGACCTGCGGTCGGGGGCGAGGGCGGCGGACATCCCCAGCCACGGGACGCTGAACCGGGTGGCGAGGACCACCGGGCTCCAGGCCGATCGGGCCGAGATCGCCCGCGAACGGGCGGCGATGGCCGACGCCCAGGCCGAGCGGGCCGCGGCCAAGAAGGCAGCCGGCTGATGGCGATCACCGACGCCCCGAAGATCATCACCGGCCGGATCGGCCACGCCGACTCCCACACGCTCGAGCGCTACCTGGCGACCGGCGGGTACGACGGGCTGCGCAAGGCGCTGACCATGACCCCCGAGGACGTGGCCCACGAGGTCGACACCGCCAGCCTGCTCGGCCGGGGGGGTGCCGGGTTCCCGGCCGGCCGCAAGTGGGCGATGCTCCGCAAGAACCCGGTCACTTACCTGGTGGTCAACGGCGACGAGAGCGAGCCGGCCACCTTCAAGGACCACCTCCTGGTCGAGCGCGACCCCCATCAACTCATCGAAGGGGTACTGATCGCCGCCTACGCGCTGCAGGTGTCCCAGGTGTTCATCTACCTCCGGGGGGAGTTCGCCCTCGGACTCGAGCGGGTCCAGGCCGCCCTCAACGACGCCTACTCCCACGGCGCCGTGGGCCGGGACATCTTCGGATCCGGGTTCTCGGTCGACGTGGTCGTCCACCCGGGTGCCGGCGCCTACATCTGCGGCGAGGAGACCGCCCTCCTCGAGTCGCTGGAGGGCAAGCGGGGCTTCCCCCGGATCAAGCCCCCGTTCTTCCCGGCCGCCATCGGCCTCTACGGCGAGCCGACGGTGGTCAACAACGTCGAGACCATGTCCAACCTGCCCTGGATCGTGCTGAACGGCGGGGCCGCCTTCGCCGCCCTCGGCGAGGGCCGGTCCACCGGCACCCGGCTGTTCGCCCTGGCCGGCCACGTCAACAATCCCGGCGTCTTCGAGATCGAGATGGTCAAGACCACCTTCCGGGATCTGATCTTCGCCCCGGTGCTCGGGGGTGGCATTCCCCACGGGCGGGAACTGAAGGCGTTCGTCCCCGGGGGTGTCTCCGCCCCTTGGTTCGGCCCCGACCAGATCGACGTCCCGCTCGGCCAGGACGAGGTGGCCGGCGCCGGCTCCATGCTCGGCTCCGGCTCGGTGGTAGTGATGGACGACCACACCTGCGCGGTGCGGGCGTCGTGGCGGATCACCAAGTTCTTCGCCCGGGAGTCGTGTGGGCAGTGCACCCCCTGCCGGGAGGGATCCGGCTGGCTGGAGAAGATCATGGAGCGGATCGAGACCGGCTATGGCCGGGAGGAGGACCTCGACCTCCTGCTCGACGCCTGCGACAACATCTCCCCCGGCCTCAGCTGGCCGCCCCAGCAGACCACCATCTGCGTGCTGGGACCGTCGATCCCGTCGTCCATCGGGTCGGCCATCCAGATGTTCCGCGATGAGTTCCTCGTCCACATCAAGGAGGGGGGCTGTCCCTTTGACTGACCGGGCCACCACCACCGAACCCGCCCACTCCGTGCCGGTCGAAGACACCGAGGAGCGGGTCAACTTCACCCTCGACGGGCGCCCGGCGTCCGGCGTGAAGGGGGAGATGCTGATCGCCGCCGCCGAGCGGGCCGGCACCTTCATCCCCCGGTTCTGCTACCACCCCCGGATGAAGTCGGTCGGGGTGTGCCGGATGTGCCTGGTCGAGGTCAGCGGACCCCGGGGAGCGTCGCTGCAGCCCAGCTGCTTCGTGGAGGTGGCGGAAGGGTCCGAGGTCAACACCACCTCCGACAAGGTCAAGAAGGCCCAGGACGGGGTGCTCGAATTCCTGTTGATCAACCACCCGCTCGACTGCCCGGTGTGCGACAAGGGGGGCGAATGCCCCCTGCAGGACCAGACCCTGGCCTACGGCCCGGGGGAGACCCGGTTCGTCGAGGAGAAGCGTCACTTCGAGAAGCCGGTCCCCATCTCCGAACTGGTGCTGCTCGACCGGGAGCGGTGCATCCAGTGCAGCCGCTGCACCCGGTTCGCCGCCGAAGTCGCCGGCGAGGCCCAGATCGACTTCATCGGCCGGGCCGACAAGCTCGAGGTCAACGTCTTCCCCGAGCTGCCCTTCACCTCCTACTTCTCCGGCAACACCGTCCAGATCTGCCCGGTGGGGGCGCTCACCGCGGTGCCCTACCGGTTCTCCTCCCGCCCCTGGGACCTCGATCAGGTGGAGTCCACCTGCACCACCTGCGCGGTGGGCTGCCGGGTGGCGGTCCAGTCCTCCTCCAACCGGGTCACCCGGCTGTTGGGCATCGACTCCGACCCGGTCAACCACGGCTGGTTGTGTGACAAGGGCCGGTTCGCCTTCGAGTCGGTCAACAGTGAGGACCGGCTGACCGAGCCGATGGTCCGCAAGGCCGGCGAGCTGGTCAACGTGTCGTGGTACGAGGCGTTGGAAGTGGTGGCGGACGGGTTGCGGTCGGCCACCCAGAACGACAACGGCCCGGGCGGCGTCGGCATCATCGGCGGTGCCCGGTTGACCAACGAAGGGGCCTACACCTGGGCCCGGCTGGCCAAGGGGATTCTCGGCACCGACTCGGTCGACGCCCAGCTGGGCGACGGGCTGCCGGCCGAGGTGGTGCTCGGCCTCCCCCGGGCGACCATCGACGAGGCGGTCGGGGCGGACACGGTGATCGTGCTGTCGGGCGACCTCCGGGAGGAGTTGCCGGTCCTGTTCCTCCGGCTGCGGTCGGAGATCGTGGACGGCGACCTCTCCCTGGTCGAGCTCTCCCCCCAGGCCACTTCGCTGACCCCCCACGCCGCGGTGTCGTTGCGGTACCTGCCCGGAGCCGCCTCCGAGCTGGCCAAGGCGGTGGGCGATCCTTCCGCCGCGGCGCCCTCCGGCGTCGACCCGGAGGACCTGGCCGAGGCCCGGCGGCTGGCCGGCGCCGACAAGGTGGTGGTGGTGGTCGGACGGCCCTCGCTGGCCGAGGACGGGGCGCTGGTGGCCGACGCCGTCCAGCAGCTGGCCCGGGCCCTGCCCGGCGCCACCTTCCTTCCCGCCCTCCGGCGGGGCAACGTGATGGGTGCCCTGGACATGGGCCTGGCGCCGGGAGTGCTGCCGGGCCGGGTGGGCCTCGACGCCGGGCGACAGTGGTTCACCGAGGCGTGGGGAAAGGTGCCCGAGACCCGGGGCCGCGGGACCACCGAGATCCTCCGTTCCGCGGCCGGCGACGGTGCCGGCTCCGGCGACGCGGGGTCTGATGGCGGCGGTGGTGGGAGCCGGGTCCGGGCCCTGGTCATCCTCGGTGCCGACCCTCTCACCGACTTCCCCGACGCCGACCTGGCTCGACGGGGTCTGGCCGGTGCCGACTTCGTGGTGGCGGTGGCATCGTCGCCCAGCTCGCTGCATGACCTCGCCGATGTGGTGCTTCCCGCCGCCGAGGCGCACGAGCGGCCCGGGACCACCACCAACATCGAGGGCCGGATCAGCCGGCTCGGGCAGAAGCTGGTCCAGCCCGGTCAGTCCTGGCCGGACTGGATGATCGCCGCCGAGCTGGCCGTCCACCTGGATGCCGACCTTGGCCTCGACTCGGTGATCGACGTCTGGAACGAGATCGAGCGACTGGCCCCCGCCTACCGGGGCATCACCCGGGCGATCCTCGACGCTCCCGCCGCCACCGACGGGGTGGTGGCGCCGCTGACCGTCACCCCGGTGGCGTTCACCCGCCGCCGCGGTGCCCCCCTCCTCGATCCCATCGCCTTCCCGGGGGTGGAGTCGGTCGAGCAGCAGGGCGCCCCTCCCCGGGCCGGGTTGGCCGATACCCGCACCGCCGGGATCGGCATGGGGGCCTTCGCGGCGGCGGCGGCCGCGGCGGTGGCCGTCGCGTTCGCGGCGGCCGAAGCCGATGCCGGCTCTGACTCCGGCTCTGGCTCTGGCTCTGGCTCCGGCGCCAAGGCCACTCCGTCCACCCCGGCGACCCCCGCCATCCCCCCGCCCCCCACGCTGGCCGGGCCGTTCGAGATCACCGTTCCCCGGGTGACGCCCACCGACAGTTACTCCATGCGATTGGTCGTCTCCCGCCGTCTTTACGACCGGGGAGCTGCGGTCGACGCCGTCCCGGTGCTGGCCGGGCTGATTCCCGAGTCGCCCCTCCGGGTCAACCCCCACGATCTCGACGACCTCGGGGTGGCGGCCGGCGGGAACGTCAAGGTGCGGACGGCCACCACGTCGCTGGTGCTGGCGGCGGTGCCGGATCCGTCGCTTCCCCGCAAAGTGGTGGCCACCGACTTCAACGTCCCGTTGACCGAGGGGACGGCGGCCGACCTGATCGACGCCACCTCGCCCTCGCCGGTGGTCGAAGTCCGCCTGGAGACCCCATGAGCCATCTCCTCGCCTCGCTGCCGTCGCTGCCGTCGCTGTTCCGTCTGCTCGGCACCAACGATCCGCTCTACAACGGGGGAGTCGACTGGGTCGTCTTCCTCATCGTCATCATCAAGGTGGTGGTGGTGTTCGCCGCGCTGATGGTGGCGGTCATGTTGATGATCTGGTTCGAGCGCAAAGTCATCTCCGACATGCAGAGCCGGATCGGCCCCAACCGGGCCGGGCCGTTCGGTATCCTCCAGACGCTGGCCGACGGGATCAAGCTGTTCTTCAAAGAGGACCTCCTCCCCGAGCGGGCCGACCGGGTCGTGTTCAAGCTGGCGCCCTATCTGGCCATCCTGCCCGCCTTCCTGGCCTTCGCCATCGTGCCCATCGGTGGCGAGGTGACCATCGCCCGCCACACGTTCGAACTGCAACTGGCCGATCCGCCCATGGGCATCCTCTTCCTGTTGGCCATGTCGTCCATCGGTGTCTACGGGGTGATGCTGGCCGGCTGGTCCTCGGGTTCGAAGTATCCGCTGCTCGGCTCGGTGCGGGCCTCGGCCCAGATGATCTCCTACGAAGCCGCCCTCGGCATGACGGTGGTGATGGTGGTGCTGATCAGCGGGTCGCTCAGCACCCGGAACATCGTCAACGCCCAGGCCCTCCACCTCTGGCAGTGGAACGCCATCCGCCTCGGGATCGTCCCCTTCGTCATCTTCTTCATCGCCATCATCGCCGAGACCAACCGGCCCCCCTTCGACCTGGTGGAGGCGGACTCCGAGCTGGTGGGCGGGTTCGTCACGGAGTACTCGTCCATCCGGTTCGCCCTGTTCTTCCTGTCCGAGTTCATGAACACCATCACCATGTCGGCCATCACCGTGACCCTTTTCTTCGGCGGCCCCGACGGGCCCATCCCCCACATCCCCCACACCCAGTGGCTCTGGCCGATCCTGTGGTTCCTGGGCAAGACCATCGTGTTCCTGTTCGTCTTCGTCTGGCTCCGGGCCGCGCTGCCCCGGCTCCGCTACGACCAGCTGATGGACCTGGGCTGGAAACGATTGATCCCGTTGTCGCTGGGCTGGCTGCTCATCGTGGCCGGGTTCGTCATCGACGGGTGGTGGGGGTTGGCGATGACCGCTGCGGTGGTGGTGGCCAGCGTGCTGATCACCCGGGCGTTCCTGATCGGAGGGGAGCGGGAGGAGGCCCACGCCATCCTTCCCCCTGTCGGGGTCCGGCTCTGGAACCGGCCCGAGGTCCCGATGGCCCCCGCACCCCCGCCGGACGGATCGCCCACGCCGGCCGGATCCTCGTCCTCGTCACCTGAGGGAGGGGGTACCTGATGCCGACGCCCGAACCCCCCAAGCAACGCCAGAACCTCCTGGGCGGATTCAAGCTCACCCTCGAGCACCTGGGACGCCAACCGGTCACCCGCCAGTACCCGGAGGAGAAGCGGCCCAAGCAGCCGCGCCAGCACGGTCGCCACGTGCTCAACAAGTACGAGGACGGCACCGAGAAGTGCATCGGCTGCGAGCTGTGTGCCGGGGTCTGCCCCGCCGACTGCATCTACGTCCGGGGCCTCGACAACCCGCCCGACCACCCGGTGTCCCCCGGTGAGCGGTACGGCTACATCTACGAGATCAACTTCTTGCGCTGCATCCACTGCGACATGTGCGTGGAGGCATGCCCGACGGAGGCCATCACCGAAACCAAGCTGATGGAGTTCTCCTTCACCAACCGCAACGACGCCATCTACACCAAGAACGAGCTGCTGGTCGACGACGACGGGAATCCTCAGCACCTGCCCTGGGAGGACTGGCGGGAGGAGGATCAGCTCCACACCTCCGGATGGATGCGGGCCACCTCCCCGTCGGGGAGTGCCGAATACGAGGGCCAGGTCCAGTGGTCGGGGGAGCTCGGCTTCGGGGTCCGGGCCCCCGAGGGCGGCCAGAGCGGCCTCCGCGACGACGCCACCACCGGGTCTCGGCAACTGCGGAGCACCCTCGAGCACCACCTCCGCCCGGTCGATGTCCCCGCCGCCCGCCGGGGCCCCCGGGGCGCCATCGGCCGGATGATCCAGAAGGCGGAGCGATTCGCGCCGGGAGCCGGGAAGAAATACCGCCTCCAGTCCGATTCCGACTACTCCGCGGCGCTGACCGCCGGGAACAGCGAGCGCGACTCGCTTCCCGAGGCCGCTCCCGAGGCCGCCGCCCCTGCCACCGCTCCTGCCGCCCCTGGCACCACTGAGGAGAACGGATGACGGCCGCGGTTGTCCACGGCCTGATGCTGGCCGCCGCCACCGCCACCGGGCACGCCTCCGCCGTCGATTGGGGGACCTTCGGGGTGGCCGCCGCCATCGTGTTGTCGGGGGCGATCGGGGTGGTGATCGCCCGCAATCCCGTGCACGGGGCGTTGATGCTGGTGATGACCCTGTTCGGCATCGCGGTGCTCTTCGTCCTCCAGCGGGACGACTTCCTGGCCGCGGTGCAGGTCATCGTCTACGCCGGCGCCATCGTGGTGCTGTTCCTGTTCGTGATCATGTTCCTCGGGGTCGACCGGGAGGAGAACATCGCCGCCGAGCCCCTCCGGGGGCAACGGCCGCTGGCGGTGGCCCTGGTGGCCCTGGGCGTCACCGGGCTGCTGTTGCTCGGCGAGATCTCCAAGTGGACCACCGGGGCGCCGTCGGTGGCGGGCTCCACCGACTCCTCCACCTCCAATGTCGCCCAGCTGGGGACCTCGGTGTACACCACCTATCTGTTCCCGTTCGAAATCACCTCGGCGCTGCTGGTCATCGCGGTGGTCGGCGCGGTGGCGCTGGCCCGCCGGCCGCCGATGGCCGACCTGTCCCGGGTTCCGGTGACCGATCTGCAGATCGCCGAGGGTGGCGCCGGCCCGGACGGCGCCTCGGGGCAGAACGATCAGGACGGGCAAGACGGGCAGGCCGACCAGGACGGCCAGGACGGCCCGGCCTCGGGCACCGAGGGGTCGGCCGGCCCGAGGGACGAAGACACGCCGGCGGAGACGGAAGACGCCCACCAGGAGGTGACGCCATGATCGCCGCAACCAGCGCCATCAACGGGAACATCAGCGGTGAGTGGTACCTGGCCCTGGCGGCGGTGCTGTTCGCCATCGGCGCCTTCGGGCTCCTCATCCGCCGCAATGTGCTGGTGATGTTCATGTGCGTCGAGCTGATGCTGAACGCCGCCAACCTCACCTTCGTGACCTTTGCCAACATGCTCCACGACATCGGTGGGCAGGTGCTGGTCTTCTTCGTCCTGGTCGTGGCCGCTGCCGAAGTCGTGGTGGGGCTGGGCATCGTGGTCGCCATCTTCCGCCGCCGGGCCAGTGCCACGGCCGATGACTTCCACCTGATGAAGGGCTGACGGCACCGTGCTGCATGTGACCTACCTAATTATCCTGCTGCCCCTGGTCGGGTTCGCCGTCCAGGTGCTGTTCGGTCGGCGGCTGGGCGATCCGTTGGCCGGGGTGGTGGCCACCGTCTTCGTGGCCGCCTCCTTCGTGGTCTCGGTCGGGGTGTTCTTCAACCTGCTGTCCCAACCCGGCAGCGTCCGGGCCTTCAACCAGAACCTCTGGACCTGGATCCCGGTCGGCGGCCTCCAGGTCCACGCCGGGCTCTACGTGGATCCGCTGTCGATGACCATGGTCCTGTTCGTGACCGGGATCAGCGCCCTCATCCACCTGTACTCCATCGGGTACATGAAGGGCGACCGCGACTACCCGAAGTTCTTTCTCTACATGAACCTGTTCGTCGCCTCGATGCTGATCCTGGTGCTGGGGAACAACCTGCTGGTCACCTACGTCGGCTGGGAGGGGGTGGGAACCTGCTCCTACCTGCTGGTGGCGTTCTGGTTCACCCGGGAGTCGGCTGCCGCCGCCGGCAAGAAGGCGTTCATCTACAACCGGATCGGGGACGCCGGATTCATCGCCGCCGTCTTCCTCACCTTCGACAAGGTGGGGTCGGTCGACTACTCCACCATCTTCGCCAACCTCAACAAGATCGGCTCCGGCAACATCACCGCCATCTGCCTGCTGCTGTTCGTCGGGGTGGCGGCCAAATCCGCCCAGATCCCGCTGTTCCCCTGGCTGGCCGACGCCATGGAGGGCCCGACCCCGGTCTCCGCCCTGATCCACGCCGCCACCATGGTCACCGCCGGTGTCTACCTGCTATGCCGGATCAACCCGCTGCTCCACGCCTCGCCCGACGCCCAGTGGACGGTGGCCATCATCGGGGCGGCCACCGCCTTCGTGGCCGCCACCATCGCCTGCGCCCAGGACGACATCAAGAAGGTGCTGGCGTACTCGACCATCTCCCAACTCGGGTACATGGTGCTGGCCATCGGCTGTGGCGCCTACGAAGCCGCCATCTTCCTGATGGTCGCCCACGCCTTCTTCAAGGGTCTCCTGTTCCTCGGCGCCGGTTCGGTCATCCACGGTCTCCACGACGAGCAGGATCTCAAGCGGATGGGCAACCTCCGGGTCTACATGCCGATCACCTTCATCACCTTCGCGGTCGGCTGGCTGGCCATCGCCGGGGTGCCGCCGCTGTCCGGGTTCTGGGCCAAGGGCGACATCCTCGAGAACACCTGGGCCGCCCACCCCGCCCTCTGGGCCGTCGGTCTCACCACCGCGGTCCTCACCGCCTATTACATGAGCCGGCTGACCGGCCTGGCCTTCTTCGGGAAGGACCGTTGGAAGAATCCGGTCCCCATCGACGCCGACACCGATTTCCCCGACGCCCATCACGCCGAGGGGTCGATTCCCGAGCCGCACGAGTCGAAGTGGGTGATGACTACCCCGTTGGTGGTGCTGGGCGTGCTGGCCGCCGCCGCTGGGGTGATGGCGTTTGGCACCCCCCACCTCTCGCTGGCCCACTGGGTGGACCCGGTGTTCGGCGGCAACCTCTATGACGACCACGAGTCGACCTCCACCCTCTGGAAGCTCGGAACGGTGGACGGGGTGGTGGCGGTGGTCGGGGTGATCATCGGCCTCCGCCTCTGGGTCACCCGGGCCGACCGGCCCAAGCTGGAGTGGTCCTTCCTGCGACACTCCTGGTACATCAACCAGCTCTTCGACGCCGTCATCGGCCGTCCCGGTACCCGGCTGGCCGAGTTCTCCTCCACGGTGGTCGAGGACCAAGTCATCGACGGGGCGGTGAACGGCACCGCCACCCTGGTCCGGAAGACCGGAACCCAACTCCGCCGGGTCCAAACCGGCTACGTCCGCAACTACGCCCTCTGGATCGTGGTGGGAGTGGTGATCCTGTTCGGGTTCATGCTGACCCGGGCGTGGTGGAGCTGATGTCGTCCACCCCCTTCCCGTTTCTCACCACCCTGATCCTGATCCCGGCGATCGGCGCCGCGGTGGTGGCCCTCATCCCCCGCGACCGGGTGGCCGGCTGGGTCCACGAGGCGGTCGGCCTGGCCGTCTCGGTGATCACCCTGGCCCTCGCCATTACCCTGCTGCTCCGGTTCCAGACCCACTTCGGGGGCTACCAGTTCACCTCCGACCACATCTGGGCCAAGTCCCTCGGCATCCACTGGTCGCTGGGGATGGACGGCATCTCGCTGTTCCTGGTGATGATGGCGGCGGTGCTGTTCCCCCTCACCCTGCTCGGGGCCCGGGTGAAGCGGGACTCCCGTTCGTTCGTGGCCTGGGTGCTGCTCCTGGAAGCCGCCTGCCTCGGCAGCTTCGTCTCCCTGGACCTGATCCTCTTCTTCCTGTTCTTCGAGCTGACCCTGGTCCCGACCTACTTCATCATCGGCGGTTGGGGGTACGCCCGCCGGGGTTACGCCGCCATCAAGTTCTTCCTCTACACCTTCGCCGGCTCCGCCTTCCTGCTGGTCGGCATGGTGGCGGTGGCCTTCATCCACCAGTCCCAGACCGGTGTGCTCACCTTCGAGCTTCCCGCCTTGATGCACACCCATCTTTCGGGAACCGCCGGGGTGCTGTTGTTCATCGCCTTCACCATCGCCTTCGCGGTGAAGGCCCCGATCTTCCCGTTCCACACCTGGTCACCGGTGGCCTATGCCGAGGCACCCACCGCCGGATCGGTGCTGTTGGCGGCGGTGCTGGCCAAACTCGGGGCCTACGGGATCATCCGGTTCGACCTGAGCCTGTTCCCCCAGGCCACCCGAACCCTGACCCCGGTGCTGTTGACGCTGGCGGTGATCGGCATCCTCTATGGCGCGGTGGTGGCCTGCGCCCAACGGGACCTGAAGCGCCTGGTGGCGTTCTCCTCGCTGGCCCAACTCGGCTTCATCGTCCTCGGCACGTTCGCCCTCACCTCCCAGGGGCTGACCGGCGGCGTCATCCAGATGGTCAATCACGGCCTGGTCATCGCCGCCCTCTTCCTGGTGATCGGCTGGCTCTATGAGCGGCGGAAGACCTGGCAGGTCAACGAGTTGAAGGGGCTGCAGTTCTCCGCTCCGGTGATGGCCGGGGTGTTCACGGTGGTGATGCTGGCGTCGATCGGGGTCCCCGGGCTCAACGGGTTCGTGGGTGAATTCCTGATTCTTTCCGGGACCTTCCTGGTGCACCGCTGGTGGGCGCTGGCCGCCACCATCGGGATCATCATCGCCGCCATCTACCTGCTGTGGGCCTACCAGCAGGTGTTCCACGGCGAACCGACCGAGACCGACAAGCAGACCCGGGATCTCGGCTGGACCGAGCGGTTGGTCATTGCCCCGCTCATCCTGCTCATCGTCTTCCTGGGCGTGTACCCGAAGCCGGTCCTCGACCGGATCACCCCGTCGGTCAACCAGCTGATCGCCCACGTCGACCAGGTGACCAATACCCAGCAGCCGGCAGTGGCCACCGGTCAAGCGTCGGCGCCGACCGGTTCCGGCTCGACCTCTGGCTCTGGCTCTGGTTCTGGTTCCGGCTCCAACGATGCGACCGGGGGTGTCCGCTGATGTCCACGCTGCTGGTCGCCGCCGCCGCGGCCGCCAAGATCCGTACTCCCCACATCGACTACCTGAGCATCCTCCCCATCCTGATCATGATGGGGGGGGCGGTGCTGCTGGTGACCGTCTCCTCGTTGTTCCGGCAGGTGATGGGGGTGAGCTCGGCCACTTTGATCACCGTCGTCACCTCGGTGGCCACCGTGGTGGCGGCGCTGTTCCAGTGGCACCACGTGACCACCCGGTGGGCCCAGGTGACCATCGGCGGGGCGATCGCCTACGACGGGTTCAGCGTCTTCATCCAAATCGTGATGGCCATCGCCATCGGCCTCACCGCCCTGATCGCCGACGGCTACCTCAAACGGGAGGGCCTGGACGGCCCCGAATTCCACGTGTTGGCCATGCTGTCCGCTTCCGGGGCCATGCTGATGGGTTCGGCCAACGACCTCATCGTTGTCTTCCTCGGCCTGGAGATCCTTTCCATCGCCCTCTATGTGCTCGCCGCCTTCAACCACAAGCGGGTGGAATCGGGAGAGGCCGCCCTCAAGTACTTCGTGCTCGGGGCCTTCTCGTCGGCCATCTTCGTCTACGGGATCGCCCTGGTCTACGGGGCGACCGGGTCGAGCAACCTTCCCCAGATCGCCGACTATCTGTCCAAGAACGTGGTGGCCAGCAACGGGGTGCTGTTGGCCGGACTGGCCCTGCTGCTGGTCGGGTTCGGCTTCAAGATCGCCGCGGTGCCGTTCCACATGTGGTCGCCCGACGTCTACCAGGGCTCCCCGTCACCGGTCACCGGGTTGATGGCGGCGATCGCCAAGGCGGGGGCGTTCGCGGCCCTGCTCCGGGTCTTCGTGTCGTCGTTCGGCACCCTGAGAGCCGACTGGCAGCCGATCGTGTGGGGAATCGCCATCCTGAGCCTGGTGATCGGGGCGGTGGCTGCCCTGGTCCAGAAGGACATCAAGCGGATGATGGCGTACTCCTCCATCAACCACGCCGGCTTCATCCTCTTGGGGGTGCAGGCCGCCACCGTCCGGGGGGTATCGGCGTCGCTCTATTACCTCTTCGCCTACACCTTCATGGTGCTGGGCGCCTTCGGGGTGATCACCGTGATGGCTCGGGACGGTGACAACGGGCACCAGATCACCGACTACCGGGGCCTGAGCAAACGCAGCCCACTGCTGGCGCTGGCCCTGGCGGTGCTGCTGCTGGCTCAGGCCGGAGTCCCGTTCACCACCGGTTTCCTGGCCAAGTTCTCGGTGGTGGCGGCGTCGGTCGACGCCCATTCCTACGTGCTGGCCGCCATCGCCATGGGGTCCGCCGCCATCGCCGCCTTCTTCTACCTGCGAGTGGTGGTGACGATGTACTCGCCGGTGGGGGCGGTGGGCGATGTGTCCGACGGCGATGCCACCGCCCTCTCAGCCGGGTCTACCTCGGCGGCGACGCCGGCGCTGGGGTCCCCCTCGGTCGGTGCCAGCGGCGACCCAACTCCGGTGGATACCGTCGCCAGCCTTTCTGTGCTGACCGAAGCCCCTCCCGAAGCCTCGGTGGCCGACCGGGTGGTGGCCGTCCCGAGATTGACGATGGTGGCCATCGGGCTGTGCGTGGCCTTTACCGTGGTGTTCGGCATCATCCCCGGGCCGGTCGTCGATTTCGCCCACCAGGCCACCCTTCTGTTCCCCTCCTAGCGCCGGATGCCCTGCTCAGGGCCGCGGGTCGAATGAGCGGGTCCTTGTCGGGCTGATGGCCCCGAAGTACTGTCGATTGGGCCGACCATCGATGGGAGTCGAGTGTGACCAACGTGCAAGGCGTGCCCCAGGAGTCGCCGAGGAAGAGTTCGTTCCGAAACTCGATGCGCAACCGGGAGACGCGGGACAACGTCCGAATCGTCCTTGCGGTGGTCATTGTCGGGCTGCTGATCGCCTTCGTGATCGCCAACAGCGAGAAGGTGTCGATCCACTTTCTCATCTTCACCAGTCAGGTGCGCCTGATCTGGGTGCTGGTGGTGACCGCCCTGCTCGGTGGGGTAGCTGACCGCCTGCTCGTCATCCGAAGGAATCGGATGCGCCGCGAGGAGGCCAGGCGAGCACGGGGTTGAAGTTGGGGCCGGGGACTCGCCCGGCCCGGTCGGGTGAGACGGTGCCTATGGGGATGCCATCCAGACGCGCTGTCCGGCATCGGGTCCACGTGAGCAACATCGTGGGGGTGGTGCCGACCGGTTAGGTCTCGTCGGCGGCCGCCTGCAGCGTGGCCAGGTCCAGCTTTGTCATGCCCAGCATGACCTTCATGGCCCGTTGGCTGCGGCCGGAGTCGGGGTCAGCGAGCAGGTCGACCAAGCCGCGCGGGACGACCTGCCAGGAGAGTCCGAACTTGTCTTTGAGCCACCCGCACTGACTCGTCTCACCACCCTCGGAGAGTCTGTTCCAGTAGTAATCGACCTCAGCCTGATCGGCACAGTCGATCGACAGAGAGATCGCCTCACTGAAGTGGAAGAGGGGGCCGCCATTGAGGGCGGTGTATTCCTGGCCGTCGAGCACGAAGGAGACGGTCAGCACCGTGCCGTCCCGTTGTGGAGCCTCTTCGCCGTAGTAGGAGATATTGGTGATCTCCGAGTTCGGGAACACCGAGACGTAGAACTCCGCGGCTTCCTTGCCTTCGGCGTCGAACCAGAGGTTGGGGGTGATCTTGGGCATGAGACGGCTCCTGACGTGCGCCTTCCGTTGACGCCGGTAGTCCATTCGGGCGCTGTTGTGACTATCGGCTCCGGGGAAAGTCATCGCAAGGTGCCGGCGGGACAGCGGCGACGGAGTGGACCTGATGCCCGATTGGGCCCGCCAGGCGGTCGTTTTCACCACTCGGGTTCCCCGGGTACGGGCCTGGATATGTCCTGGTGGCCTGGCCCAGGCTGGTTTCGGGAAAGAAATTGGCAAATCCAGTGACAAAACCGCTCAAGACCCACGGTTAGCTGCCGATAGTCACAGCAGGAGTCGTGACTCTGAGGGTCTTGAGCGTTGAATTGGAGCGAATGTTTCGCTCATGTACTCCGTGGCCGGGGTCATGGTTCAACGCAGGCGGGGGGAAACGAC
>DATARI010000141.1:0-14708 GCA_036264255.1 Acidimicrobiales bacterium
CGGGGCCGACCTCTATCCACGCCCAGCTGGCCGGAGCCGCCCGCACCAGCCCGATCCACGGATTGCTGACCGGGTTGGTGCACATCTCCAGCGCGGTGGGGGTGGTCATCGCGGTCGGGGAGTTGGCGGTCGGCCTGGGCACACTGGTCGGGCTCTGGTCGAGGGTGGCGGCGGGCGGCGGGATGGCGATTTCCCTGGGGCTGTTCCTCTCCGTGAGCTACCACTCCTCCCCGTATTTCACGGGCTCGGACATCGTCTTCTTCTTCGCTTGGACTCCGCTGCTGCTGGCCGGAGCCGGCGGTGCCCCCGCGCTCGACACCTGGCTCCTGGCTCGAAGCCATCCGGCCTCCTCCGGCGCCGGAGGATTGTCGCGCCGGGAGGTGGCGGTGGCGGGGCTGGTGGCCGGGCTGGTGGTGGTGACCGGGGGAGCCACCGCCCTGGTCGGGCGCCTGATCGGCGGATCGGGGAGCGCGGCGGCCGGCGCCGGCTTCGGGACCGGTGCATCGCCAACCACCCCGACTTCGGCCCCGATCACGACGGCCGCCCCGGCCTCCTCCACCACCACCACCACACCCCCAGTCTCGATACCTCCCGGCAAGAAGCTGGGGTCGGCGTCGAAGGTCCCGGTCGGAGGATCAGCCACCTTCACCGATCCCGGAAGCGGAGACCCCGGGCTGGTGATCCAGGCCACCTCCGGTCATTTCGTGGCCTTCGATGCCATCTGCCCCCACGCCGGCTGCACGGTCGCCTACCAACGGGGGGCCAAGGTCATCGCCTGCCCCTGTCACGGATCGGAGTTCAACGCCGAGACCGGAGCGGTCATGGTGGGTCCGGCCGACCGGGGCCTGACCGTGATCCCGGTTCAAGCCGGCACCGACGGGAACTTGTATGTGGATGGGTGAGCCGGTTGGAGACGGGATGTCCCCGCCGATTTCCCTGCCCGTGTCGAGAGCGGTCGACTACGATCAAAGCGCGTCCCACCTGGACCGCACCTCCTTTCCATGACCTCCCTCCAGACCGAGACGATGAGCGGACCGACGCCCGAGGTGCCCGCGAAGGCTGTCGACCGGACCGACTGGCTGTCGTCGATCCCGTTCTTTGTGGCCCATGCGCTCCCGCTGGCTGGGTTCTTCGTAACCGTGACCTGGACCGACTGGGTCCTCTGCGGGGTGCTCTACGTGGTGCGGATGTTCTGCATCACCGCCGGCTACCACCGCTACTTCTCCCACCGCAGCTACAAGATGAACCGGTTCTTCCAGTTCCTGATGGCCTTCGGGGGCACCACCGCCATGCAGAAGGGCCCGCTGTGGTGGGCCAGCCACCATCGGGTCCACCACCGCTACACCGACCTGGACAACGATGTGCACTCGCCCCGGGACGGGTTCTGGTGGAGCCACGTGGGCTGGATCCTCTCCACCAAGTACAAGAAGGCCGACGAGGCGAACATCCGCGACTTCTCCGTCTTTCCGGAGTTGCGACTCCTCGAGCGGGCGTCGTGGATCGGCCCCTGGCTCCTCGGCGTCGCCAGCTTCCTGATCGGCGGATGGGGCGGCCTGTTCATCGGGTTCTTCCTGTCGACGGTGCTCCTCTGGCACGGGACGTTCCTGGTCAACTCGATGGCCCACATCGTCGGCCGCCGCCGCTACGCCACCCCCGACACCAGCCGCAATTCGCTGATCGTGGCCCTGGTCACCGGGGGGGAGGGCTGGCACAACAACCACCACTACCTCCCGGCCTCCGTCCGCCAGGGCTTCCGATGGTGGGAGATCGACCCCACCTGGTACGTGCTCCGCGGCCTGGCCTGCCTGCGGGTGGTGCGCGACCTGAAGAACCCCCCGTCCCGACTCCTCGATCAGGCCAAGGTCCGTGACGGCGCCTTCGACATCGGCATGTTCCGCTCCTACTGGGAACGGGCGGCCCGGCTCACCGGCGAGAGGATCGCCGACCTCACCGTCCGGCCGATGCCCTCCGTTCCTCCCCCCAGCGACATTCCCGCCGTCGCCGCCGACGACCGGCTGGAGGATCCGTCCCCCAACCTCTCCGGGAGCGACCATGCCACCCGCCTCACCGGGCTCATCGCCCGGGCCCTGGAGTCGGCCGACCAGTTGGCCAAGTCCACCCGCCGGACCAAGAACAAGGACAAGCTGCTCTCGGATACCGGCGGCGGCGCCGAACCGCCCCCCGGATGACCTCGGTCGGGACCACCCGATCGCGACTGGCGGCGGTGACCGTCCCGGGGTCGGTATGGGTCATCGATCTCGACGGGGTGATCTGGTTGTCGGGCGAGGCCATCGGCGACGTCGCCGGCGCGGTGGACCGGCTCAGAGAGGCCGGGGTGACGGCCGCCTTCGCCACCAACAACTCGGCCCCCACCACCCAGGATCTGCTCGACCGCCTGAGCCGGGTCGGGATCGCCGCGGCGGCCGAGGACCTCGCCTCCTCCGCCGAGGCGGCCGCCTCCCTCCTCGACGCCGGCGACTCCGCCTTCGTGATGGCGGAGGCCGGGGTGCGCGAAGCGCTGGCCTCCCGGGGGGTCACCATCCACGAGGGTGGTCCGGTCGACGCGGTGGTGGTCGGCTGGACCCGGGCGTTCGACTTCGACTTCCTGTCCCGGGCCGCCACCGCCGCCCGGGAGTCCGGGCGTCTGATCGGAACCAACGAGGATCCCACCCACCCGACTCCCGACGGCCTGGTCCCCGGGGGCGGGTCTCTGTTGGCGGCGGTGGCCACCGCGTCGGGGATCACCCCGCAGATCGCCGGCAAGCCCCACCGCCCGATGGCGGACCACATCCGGGCGAAATTCGGGATCGGCGACGGCGGCCGACCGGCGCTGGCGGTCGGTGACCAGCCGAGGACCGACGGGCGACTGGCCGAACAACTCGGGGTTCCCTTCGCCCTGGTCGACTCCGGCGTCACCCAACCCGGGGCACCCGTCGACGACGTCCCGGTGGCGGTGAGGATGTCCGACTTCGTGGCCCTGGTCGACGCCGCCCTGACTTGACAGCCGGCGCCCCTAAAAACCCCGTTTGAGCTGGAATGCTTGCTACTAGCTAGCACTCTAGGTACAATACGTCCATGAGCAAACGAGACGGATACCAACGGTACCTCGATGCGGGAATCGCGTTCACCCAGATGACCCGGTCCCGAGCCGAGGAGCTTGTCCAGGAGCTCGTCAAGAGTGGCGAGGTGCAGCGCAAGGAAGCCCAGGCGAAGGTGGAGGAATTGATCGACCGCAGCCGCAAGAGCAGCGAATCGTTGCTTTCGGTGGTGCGGGACGAAGTCGGGAACCAGCTGCACTCGCTGGGGATCAGCAACATCGAGGATCTGGCCAAGCAGGTCGCCGCCCTGTTGAACCGTTCGCCGAAGACGGCGTCCGGCCCGGCCAAGGCTTCCGCCAAGAAGGCTCCGGCCAAGAAGGCTCCGGCCAAGAAGGCGGCCGCCAAGAAGTCAGCGGCGAAGAAATCGGCGGCGAAGAAGTCACCGGCCAAGAAGGCCGCCGCCAAGAAGAGTGCGGGAACCGGAGCGTCCGCCTGAGCCCATCCGGGCGACGGCGTCTTGACCGGGCGCTGGTGGATCGGGGATTGGCGGAGAGTCGCCACCAGGCCGCCGCGCTGATCGAGCAGAGCCTGGTGCTGGTGTCGGGGGCGGTGGCGGACAAGCCGGCCCGGTTGGTGGCGGCGGGGGAGCCGATCGAGCTTCGGGGGCCACCCCCCCGATATGTGAGCCGGGGCGGGGACAAGCTGCGGGCGGCCCTCGATCGGTTTGCCATCGAGGTCGCCGGCGCCCGGGCCCTCGACGCCGGGGCGTCGACCGGTGGGTTCACCGACTGCCTGTTGCAGGCGGGAGCCGTCTCGGTGGTGGCGGTGGACGTGGGCCGGGGCCAGCTCCATGACCGGCTCCGGCAGGACCCGCGGGTCGTCAATCTCGAGCGCCACGACATCCGGGACGTGACCCTGGAGATGTTCGGGGGTGTCCCCGTCGACGTGGTCACCGCCGACCTCTCCTTCATCTCCCTGGCCCGGACCATCCCTTCCCTCATCGGCGAGGTGGCCGCCGCCGGAGCGACGGTGGTGGTGTTGGCCAAACCCCAGTTCGAAGCGGGACGGGTCGAGGCATCACGGGGGAAGGGGGTCATCCGCGACCCCGATATCCACCGTCGGACCCTCGGGGAGGTGGCCAGCGCGCTCACCGCCTCCGGAGCAGCCATCATGGGGGTCATGCCTTCACCCATTACCGGACAGGCCGGCAACGTCGAGTTCCTCCTCCACGCCGTCGCCCACCCCCCGACGGGGTCGGCGCCCTCCGGCCCCGAGATCGAGTCGATGTTGGACGCCGCCGTCGAGGAGGCCCACCGCCCGGCGACCCCCGGAGACCGCCCGTGACCCTGGTGGCGTTCTACGCCCGCCCCGACCGCGACGACGTGGCCGGTCTCGAAGCCCGGGCTATCGCCTGGTTGGAGGAACGCGGCCATCAGGCCATCTCCGCCCGCCGGCCGGACGGGACGGTGTCGGTCGACGGTGCCGACCTGCTGGTCAGCCTCGGGGGAGACGGCACCCTCCTCCGGGCCGTCGAGTCGGCGTCCATCGCCGGGATCCCCGTCCTCGGGGTGAACCTCGGCCGGCTGGGGTTCCTCACCCAGGTGGAGCCGGCCAGCCTCGAACCCGCCCTGGAAGGATTTCTGGCCGGGAGCCATCAGGTCGAAGAGCGGATGACCCTCCATGTGGCGGTGGAACGACCGGGCGGCGAAGCCGGCCCGGAGCGGACCGCCCTCAACGAGGCCAGCATCGAGAAGACGGTCCCCGGTCACACCGTGCGGATCGGCGCCTCCATCGACGGGCATCCCTTCGTCACCTACGCCGGCGACGGCCTGTTGGTGGCCACCCCCACCGGGTCGACCGCCTACAACCTGTCCGCCCGGGGCCCGATCCTGTCGCCCAACCTCCGGGCGCTGGTGGTGACCCCGGTGTCGCCCCACATGCTGTTCGACCGCCCGCTGGTGTTGGAATCCACCGAGCGGGTGCAGCTGGAGATCCTCGAGCCCCGCTCCGCGGTGCTGGTGGTGGACGGCGCCACCCTCACCACCCTCGAGCCCGGTTCGAAGGTGCACTACCGGGAAGGCGACCGCCCCGCCCGGCTGGTCACCTTCGGCCCCAACAACTTCCACGCCATCCTGCGGGCCAAGTTCCACCTGGCTGATCGTTAGGAGCCGGGTTGCCCAGGATGCTCGAGGAACTCCGCGTCCGTGATCTCGGCGTCATCGATGACGTGACGGTGACCTTCCGGCCGGGGATGACCGCCCTCACCGGGGAGACCGGGGCGGGCAAGACGCTGCTCATCGAGGCCCTCAGCCTCCTGTTGGGGGGCCGGGCGGACCCGACCATGGTGCGGGCCGGCTCGGAGGAGGCCACCGTCGAGGGCCGGTTCGGGCCCGGGCCGGGGAGTGATGATCCCGACAAGCCCCCGGCCGGCGCGCACCCCGACGGGGACCAACTCGGTCTCCTCGACGACCTCGACGGTGACCAGGAGGTCATCCTGAACCGGACGGTGGTCGCCGGCGGGCGGTCCAAAGCCTGGATCAACGGCCGGATGGCACCGGTCGCCACCCTCACCACCACCGGGTCGGCCCTGGTCGAGCTGCACGGCCAGCACCAGCACCGCTCGCTGGTGCACTCCGCCGCCCAACGCCAGGCCCTCGACGAGTACGGCCAGATCGACCTGTCCGACCTCCACCAGGCCCGGTCCCGGTTGCGGGCGTTGACCGACGAGTCGGGATCCCTGGGCGGGGAAGTGGAGCAGCGGGCCCGGGAGATGGACGTGCTCCGGTACCAGATCGACGAGATCGAGTCGGCCGGGATCGAGGACGACGGCGAGGACGGCCGGCTCGAGCTCGAGGAGGACCGGCTGGCGGAGGCGGCCTCCCACCGGGAAGCGGCGGCGGCGGCGTTGGACGCCCTCGCCGAGGCCACCGTCGGGAGTGGGCTCGACCGCCTGGCCGAAGCCTCCGGCGCCCTGGCCGGCCGGCCTCCGCTGTCCGCCCTGGAGGCGCGGGTGCGCAGCGCGATGGCGGAACTGGCCGACGTCGTCTCCGAGCTGCGGACAGTCGTCGACACCTGGGAGGACGATCCCGAGCAGCTGGAGCACATCCGCAGCCGCCGCCAGCGGTTGCACGAGCTGGAACGCAAGTACGGGTCCACTCTCGGGGAGGTGGTGGCCTTCGCCGCCGGCGCCCGGCAACAGCTCGACGCCATCGAACGCCGGGAGGAGCGGGCCCGGGAGCTGGACGCCGAGATGGCGGTCGCCCGGGAGGAGCTGGGGGTGGCCGAGGCGCGGGTGGCGGCCGCCCGCCGGGAGGCGGCGCCGTCGCTGGCGGCGGAGATCCAGTCGACCCTCCAGACCCTGGCCATGGCCTCGGCCCGGTTCGAGGTGGCGGTGGAAGGGGACGGGCCGGCCGACCAGGTCAGCTTCCTGCTGGGGGCCAACCCCGGCGAACCGCTGCTGCCGCTGGCCAAAGTGGCCTCCGGGGGCGAACTGGCCCGGACCATGCTGGCGGTGCGGTTGGCCCTCACCGGTGCGCCCGGGGTCCTGGTCTTCGACGAGGTGGACGCCGGGGTCGGGGGATCGGCGGCCACCGCGGTCGGCGCCGCCCTCGCCGCCCTGGGCCGGCGCTCGCAGGTCCTGGTGGTCACCCACCTGCCCCAGGTGGCGGCCCAGGCCGACCACCAGCTGGCCGTGCTGAAGACCGAACAGGACGGCCGCACCGTCTCCCGGGTGGCCGAGCTCGACCCCGAGGCGCGGGTGGTGGAGGTGAGCCGGATGCTGTCGGGAAGCCCCGACAGCGAGACGGCCCGGACCCACGCCCGGGAGCTACTGGCCGGCGTCCCCGGAGCCGGTACCACCGCCCGGCGCTGACCCGGTTGGCTCCGGGGGTCCGCGTGGTCGCCGGCCGGGTTCCGCTAACCTCTGCGAGTGCCCGACACGCAAGGTCCGACGGAATCCTCCGAAGACGATGCCCCGGACACCCGACACTCCGAAACCCCCGACCCGGCGACGTCGACGGTCTCGAAATCCGGTGAGTACCTGAGGCCCGGTGCCCACCGCGGCAACGGCACCAAGTTCATCTTCTTCACCGGTGGCGTGTCCTCATCCCTCGGCAAGGGGCTCACTGCCTCGTCGCTCGGCCGCCTGCTCAAATGCCGGGGCCTGCGGGTCACCATGTGCAAGCTCGACCCGTACATCAACGTCGACCCCGGCACCATGAACCCCTTCGAGCACGGCGAAGTCTTCGTCACCGAGGACGGGGGGGAGACCGACCTCGACCTCGGCCACTACGAGCGGTTCATCGACGAGAACCTCCACAAGGACTCCAACGCCACCACCGGACGGATCTACTCGTCGGTGATCGCCAAGGAGCGCCGCGGCGATTACCTCGGCCGCACCGTGCAGGTGATCCCCCACGTCACCGACGAGATCAAGGAGCGGATCAAGCGGCTGGGGACCGACGACATCGACGTGGTCATCGTGGAGGTCGGGGGCACGGTGGGCGACATCGAGATCGTCCCCTTCCTGGAGGCCCTCCGCCAGTTCCGCCGGGACGTGGGCCGGGAGAACGTCTGCTACGTCCACCTCACCCTGGTGCCCTATCTCGGGCCGTCGGGGGAGCAGAAGACCAAGCCCACCCAGCACTCGGTGACCGAGCTCCGCAGCCGGGGTATCCAGCCCGACGTCATCGTCTGCCGGTCGGACCGGATGATCTCCGACGACCTGAAGCGGAAGATCTCCCTGCTCTGCGACGTCCCCATCGAAGCGGTGGTCTCCGCCGTCGACGCCCCCAGCATCTACCAGATCCCCCTGGTCCTGCACGAGGAGGGCCTCGACCGCTACATCCTCCGGCTCCTTCAGTTCGACGAGCCCACCCATCCCATCGACCTCTCCGGCTGGGAGCGCCTGGTCGACCGGGTGGAGACCTCCACCCGCCCGGTGCGGATCGGGATCATCGGCAAGTACATCGACCTTCCCGACGCCTACCTGTCGGTGGTGGAGTCACTGCGCCACGCCGGCTTCCACCACGGCGCCAAGGTGGAGATCAACTGGATCCAGGCGGCCAACGTCCCCGACCTCCTGCACACCGACAGCCTCCGCGACTTCGACGGGCTGGTCATCCCCGGCGGGTTCGGGGAGCGGGGGGTGGAAGGCAAGATCGCCGCCGCCCGCTACGCCCGGGAGCATGAGATCCCCCTCCTCGGGCTCTGCCTCGGCCTCCAGGTGATGGTCATCGAGGCGGCCCGGAGCATGGCCGAGCTGGAGGGGGCCAACTCCCGCGAGTTCGACCCCACCACCCGCTACCCGGTCATCGACCTGATGGCCGACCAGAACGACATCGAGGACATGGGGGGGACCATGCGGCTCGGCTCCTACTACGCCCAGCTGCTCCCCAGTTCGCAGGTGGCAAAGGCCTACGGCACCGAGATGGTCTCCGAGCGGCACCGCCACCGCTACGAGGTCAACCCCCGGTTCCGCTCCCGCCTGGAAGAGGCCGGACTGGTCTGCTCGGGGATGTCCCCCGACGGGCGCCTGGTCGAGTTCATCGAGCTCCCCGGCCACCCGTTCTGGATCGGCACCCAGGGCCATCCCGAGTTCAAGAGCCGACCCGACCAGCCCCACCCTCTCTTCCGGGAGCTGGTGGGCGCCTCCCTGGTCCGGGCCGAGGGGCGCGACCCGCGTCTGATCGACATCCTTTGACCGGAGACACCGGCACCCGGGAGGGCGCCGACCCCGCCTTCTCCCGGACCGGCGAGACCCTCATCCATAAGGCCTGGTTCATCTCCATGGTCCGGGCCACCTTCGTCGAACCCGACGGGAACGAGTTCGAGCGGGAGATCGTGCGTCACCCCGGGGCGGTGGCGGTGGTGCCGGTCACCGACGACCAGTCGGTGCTGCTAGTACGCCAGTACCGGCCGGCGGTCGACCGGTGGCTCTACGAGATCCCGGCCGGGACCTGCGACGTGAAGGGCGAGCCGCTCGAGACCACCGCCCACCGAGAGCTGATCGAGGAGATCGGACACCAGGCGACGGAGCTGACCGAGCTCACCCGGTGCCTGAACACCCCCGGCTTCTGCGACGAGGTCACCACCATCTTTCTGGCCACCGGCCTCACCGCGGTGGCCGACAACCGCCAGGGCATCGAAGAGCACTACATGACGGTCGAGAAGATCGCGCTGCGCGACTTCGATGCCCGGGTCGACGACGGGACCATCGTGGATGCGGCCACCATCCTGGGGGTGGGCCTGGCCCGCCGCCGCCTCGCCGCCACCCGGTGAGCCAGCCGCTCTCCAACGGGGCCGAGGAGTACCTGTCGTGGTTGGCGGTCGAACGGGGCCGGGCCCGCAACACCCTGATCTCCTACCGGCGGGACCTCCACGGCTGGGAGGAGTGGGGGAGGGTGGAAGGGGTCGACCCGCTGGCCGCCGGGCCCGGCGATCTCGAGCGCTACCTGTCGGGGCTGCGGGCGGGCGGGCGGAACCCGGCGTCGATGGCCCAGACCATCACCGCCCTCCGGGGCCTCTACCGGTTCCTGGTCGACGAGGGCACCCTGACCGTCGACCCCACCGTCGACCTGGCCTCGCCCAAGCTTCCCCAGCGGCTGCCGAAGGCCCTCGACGAGGACCAGACCGTCCGGCTCCTCGACTCCGTCACCGGGAGCGACCCGTTCGACCTCCGGGACCGGGCCCTGCTCGAGCTCCTCTACGCCACCGGGGCCCGCATCTCCGAGGTCACCGGGCTGTCGCTGCTGGACGTCCATGACGACGACGGCCTGCTACGGGTGTTCGGGAAGGGTTCCAAGGAGCGGATGGTGCCCCTCGGCCGGGTGGCCCGGAAGGCCCTCGACGAGTGGCTGGCCCCGGCTGGCCGGGGCCGGGTCGTGCCCGCCCGGTGGGCCAGCCGGGACGACGAGGAGGCGGTGTTCCTGAACAAGCGGGGCGGGCGGCTGAGCCGGCAGGGGGCCTGGGCCGTCCTCAAGCGGCGGGCGGAGCCGGTCGGGCTGTCCTCCCTGGTGAGCCCCCATGTCCTCCGGCATTCCTGTGCCAGCCACATGCTGGCCCACGGGGCCGATATCCGGATCGTCCAGGAGCTGCTCGGCCACGTGTCGATCTCCACCACCCAGATGTACACCAAGCTGAGTTCCGAGCATCTCCGGGCCTCCTACGAGCGGGCCCACCCGCGAGCCGGTGTGCAACAACGGAGGTAGGATCTCTCCCGTGTCCAGTGAAGCCCCTACCGTCGACTACCGCCACCTCCTCGAGGAGGAACGGCAGCAGCTGGTCCGTCAGCTGTCCGAGCTCGGGTTCGGCGACGGGGGGAAGGGGCTGTCCTATGACTCCAACTTCGCCGATTCCAGCCAGGTGACGGCCGAGCGGAGCGAGGCCGAGGGACTGGCCAGCCAGCTCCAGGAGTCGCTCGACGACATCGCCCACGCCCTCGAGAAGATGGCCGACGGCCAGTACGGCATCTGCGAGGAGTGCAAGGAGCCCATCGGTGCCGCCCGGCTGGAGGCGATGCCCGCCACCCGATTCTGCATCAGCCACGCCTCCCGGCTCTGAGCGGTCGGTAGACCATGGGGTTCGGCGGCTACGGCGGCAGCTCGGGCCCCCGAAGAGGCAACCGGCGTCCGATGGCCCGCAACGAGCGGACCGCCATCATCGTGGTGATCGGGGTCGCCCTGGTCATCATCTTGCTGCGCACCCACCGGATCAGCCAGGTCAACATCATCTACTTCCTGGTGCTGATCCCGTCGATCATCCTCCACGAGATCTCCCACGGGGTGGTCGCCCTCGCCTTCGGTGACGACACCGCCAAACGGGCCGGCCGGCTCAACCTCAACCCGATCCGGCACGTCGACCCGATCGGGACCCTGCTGGTGCCGGCCGTCCTCTCCCTTTCCGGCATCGGCGCCTACGGCTGGGCCAAGCCGGTCCCGGTCAGCACCAATCGGCTCCGGAGCCCGCGCAACCAGACGGTGCTGGTGTCGCTGGTCGGCCCGCTGACCAACATCGTGTTGGCCGCGCTGTTCGGGTTCGCCTTCATCCTCACCCGGTCGACCTCCACCCATGTCGACCTCCAGGCCGGGGTGCTGACCCTCACCCTGTTGGGGGAGATCCTGTTCTACGGCGGGATCGCCAACATCGTGCTGGCCGTCTTCAACCTCATCCCGTGCCCGCCGCTGGATGGGGCGGCGGTGCTGGAGCGGTTCATCCCCGCCCGGCTGCTGCCCGAGTACTACCGCATCCAACCGCTGCTGATGTTCCTGCCCTTCATCCTCATCCTGCTGTTCCGCAACCAGTGGAGCCAGCTGCTCGGCCATCTCATCAACTGGTGGCAGGCCCGCCTGATCCCCGGAGTGGTCTGAGCCCGGCCTCTCCGCCGGCGTACAAGCCGCTCAGCTGAGCAGCCCGATGGCGTCGGCTGCCCGCTGGTAGGTGACCGAGGCGACGGCATGGGCCTTCTCCGACCCCCGGGCGAGGATGGTCGCCACCTGGCCGGGGTCAGCGGCCAGCTCGGACCGCCGGGTCTGGATGGGGCGGAGCAGCTCGACCAGGGCCTCGCCCAGGTCCCGCTTCAGGTCCCCGTAGCGCTGGTAGCCCTCCGCCGCCTCGGTGGGGGTGCGATCGGTGGCCACCGCCAGCAGCTCCAACAGGTTGGCCAGCCCGGGCTTCTTCTCCGGGTCGAAGCGCACCTCCCCGTCGGTGTCGGTGACCGCCTTTTTGACCTTCCGCTCGATCTCGGCGGGCGGGTCCATGAGCGAGATGGTCCCGAGCGGGGAGCTCACCGACTTGGACATCTTCCGGGTCGGCTCCTGGAGGTCCATCACCCGGGCCCCCACCGCCGGGTAGGCCCCTTCCGGCACCACGAAGGTGTCGCCGTAGTGGGTGTTGAAGCGGATGGCCAGCTCCCGGGTGAGCTCGAGATGTTGGCGCTGGTCGTTGCCGACCGGGACCCGGTCGGTGTCGTAGAGGAGGATGTCGGCGGCCTGGAGGACCGGGTAGGTCAACAGCGCGGCCCGGACCGACTCCCGGCCCTCCGACTTCTCCTTGAACTGGATCATCCGCCGGAGCTCGCCCATCGAGGCGGTGCACTCCAGCAGCCAGGTGAGGCGGGTGTGCTCGGGGACCTGGCTCTGGACGAACAGGATGCAGGCGTCGGGGTCGATCCCGGAGGCCAGGAGGTCGAGGGCGGTCTCGTGGGTCCGGGCCCGCAGCTCGTCGGGCTCGATGTCGAGGGTGAGGGCGTGGAGGTCGACGACGCAGTAGATGGCGTCATGGACGTACTGGTCGGCCACCCAGTTGCGGATGGCGCCCAGATAATTGCCGAGGTGGAGGTCGCCGCTGGGTTGGATACCGGAGAAAACTTTCGACATAGCTGGTCATCGTATGCGGTGGCCGACGATGCACGGATTGCCCGGATGCAGCCGGTAGGGTCGGTAGCCGTGAGCGCCACCGTTTCCACGCCGGTCTTCGAGGGCCCGGTCGACCTGCTGTTGCAGCTGGTCAATGGCCATGAGGTCGACATCTACGACATCTGCCTGGCCGACCTGGTCGATGCCTTCATCGCCGAAGTGGCCACATGGGAGACGGTCGACCTGGCCACCTTGTCGGAGTTCCTGGTGGTGGCGGCGTTGCTCATCGAGCTCAAGTCCCGACGGCTCCTCCCCGGTCCCGACGACATCGAGGCCGACGAGGAGCTGGTGGGTTGGGAGGAGCGCGACCTGCTGCTGGCCCGCCTCCTCGAGTGCCAGGCCTACGCGGCGGCGGCCGACAGCTTCACCCTCCTCATCGAGCGGGCGGCCCGGGCGGTGCCCCGGACCGCCGGCCTGGAAGACGGGTTCGTCGCCCATGCTCCCGACCTGCTGGAAGGGGTCACCCCCGCGGCGGTGGCCGCCGCCTACCGGAGGGCGACGGCCGCCCAGCCGGTGCCGGTCGTCGACCTCTACCACGTCACCGTGGACGCGGTCACGGTGTCGGAGGCGGTCAACGAGCTCGAGGTCCGGCTGCCCCTGGAGGGGAAGGCGACCTTCCGGGGCCTCACCCGGCACCTCACCACCCGGATCGAGATCATCGTGCGGTTCCTGGCCCTCCTCGAGCTGTGCAAGCAGGGCCGGGTCTCCCTCGATCAGGGCCACACGTTCGGTGAGCTCGAGGTCGAGTGGGTGGCAGCGTCGAGCCCGGTCCTGGTCGGGGCCGAGTACGACGAGTACGAGGGCTGAGCCGTGACGTTGTCGCCGGAAGCCCGGGCCATCGAGGCCGTCCTCATCGTGGCCGTCGAACCGGTCGTCCCCGGGCTGCTGGCCGAGCTGCTGGAGATCCCCATCGAGCAGATCGAGCCCCTCTGCGACGAACTGGCCGAGTCGTGCCGGACCGGCAACCGTGGCTTCGAGGTGGCCCGGATCGCCGGGGGCTACCGCATCCAGACCCATTCCGACCTCGCCCCCTACGTCGAGCGGTTCGCCAACGTCGGGGTGTCGTCCCGGCTCTCGGCCGCCGCCCTCGAGACCCTCGCCATCGTCGCCTACAAGCAGCCGGTCTCCCGATCCCAGATCGCCGCCCTCCGGGGGGTCAACGTCGACGGGGTGGTCCGGCTGCTGGAGCACCGGGGCTACATCGCCGCGGTGGGGCGGGCCGCCGGGCCCGGCCAGGCGGTGCTCTACGGCACCACCGACGCCTTCCTCGAGCGGCTGGGCCTCGACCGGCTCGACCAGCTCCCCCCGGTGGCTGACCTGCTGCCGGGTCCGGAGGCCGTGGCCGAGTTCGAAGAGCAGTTGCGCCCCGCCATCGATGGCTGATCCGACTCCCGAAAGCGAGCCGTCCCCTCTGTCGGAAGGCGAACGTCTCCAGAAGGTCCTGGCCCGGATCGGGCTCGGGTCCCGGCGGGTCTGTGAGGGCCTGATCGTCGAACGGCGGATCACCGTCAACGGCGAGGTCCCGGTGCTCGGACGCCGGATCGACCCGAACGTGGACGAGGTGGAGCTCGACGGGGTGCCGCTGCCGGTGCTGCCCGGGTTGGTCCACTACCTGTTGAACAAGCCGACCGGGGTGGTCTCCACCGCGGAGGACACCCATGGGCGTCCGACGGTGGTGTCCCTGGTGCCGGACGACCCGAGGGTGTTCCCGGTCGGCCGGTTGGACATGGACAGTGAGGGCCTCCTCATCCTCACCAACGACGGCCGCCTCACCCACCGGCTCACCCACCCGTCCTTCGGGGTCCCGAAGGAGTACCTGGTCGAGGTGGAGGGGGAGCCCTCGGCCGGCGACGTGCGCCGCCTGCGGGAGGGGGTCGACCTGGAGGACGGTCCCACCGCCCCCGCCCGGGTGGCGGTGGTCGCCCCCAGCCTCCTCCGCATCGTCATCCACGAAGGGCGCAACCGCCAGATCCGCCGGATGGCCGAAGCGGTGGGCCATCCGGTGGTACGGCTGGTCAGGACCCGGATCGGGCCGCTCACCGATCCCACCCTCCAGCCCGGGTTCTGGCGCCCCCTCACCATCGACGAGGTGCGGGCGCTGGCCGCCGCCGCCCTCCCCACCGACGGGCCCTCGCCGGCCGCTGAGTAGCATGCCTGGCTGATGTCCCGTCAGGGTGTCGTCGAGCGGTGTGGTGTGCCGCACGCGGGCGATCGGCCGCATCGCCGTCGGCGGAAACGGTTTGTCCCGGGGCGTCGC
>DATARI010000145.1:0-21929 GCA_036264255.1 Acidimicrobiales bacterium
ACCGGGTGGAGTACTTCGTCTCCTACTACGACTACTACCAACCCGAGGCCTACGTGCCCTCCTCGGACACCTACATCGAGAAGGACTCATCCATCAACGACGAGATCGACCGGTTGCGCCACGCCACCACCGCCTCCCTGCTGCTGCGCAAGGACACCATCGTGGTGGCCTCGGTGTCGTGCATCTACGGCCTCGGGTCTCCCGACGAGTACCGCAACCGGATCGTCGTCCTCCGTCCCGGCGAGGTGCACGACCAGCGGTCGCTGCTCCGGCGGTTGGTCGAGCTGCAGTACAGCCGCAACGACCTCACCCTCTCCCGGGGCCAGTTCCGGGCCCGGGGCGACACCATCGAGATCCACGCCGCCTACGAGGAGCAGGCGGTCCGGATCGAGTTCTTCGGCGATACCGTCGAGCGGATCCGGCCCTTCGACGTGGTCACCGGTGAGATCGGCGACGACCTCGAGGAGCTGGTGATCTTCGCCAAGACCCACTACGGGACGGGCGACGACAAGATGCGGAACGCCATCGTCAACATCGAATCGGAGCTGCGCGGCCGGTTGGGGGAGCTCGACGAGGCGGGCAAACTGCTCGAGTCCCAACGGCTGCGGATGCGGACCGAGTACGACCTCGAGATGCTGGCCGAGACCGGGGTGTGCAGCGGGGTGGAGAACTACAGCCGCCATCTCGACGGCCGCCGGGCGGGGGAGGCGCCGTTCACCCTCCTCGACTTCTTCCCCAAGGACTTCCTGGTGGTGCTCGACGAGAGCCACGTGGCGGTTCCCCAACTCCGGGGCCAGTACGCCGGGGACCGGTCGCGCAAGGAGACGCTGGTCGACCACGGGTTCCGGTTGCCCTCCGCGTTGGACAACCGCCCGCTCCGGTTCGAGGAGTTCACCGAGCGCACCGGGCAGACCATCATGCTGTCGGCCACCCCGGGGCCGTGGGAATTCGAGCACAGCACCCAGGTGGTCGAACAGGTGATCCGGCCGACCGGGTTGCTCGACCCCGAAGTCGACATCCGGCCCACCACCGGGCAGATCGACGACCTCCGGGAACGGATCGACGCCACGGTGGCGGCCGGCTACCGGGTGCTGGTCACCACCCTGACCAAAAAGATGGCCGAGGACCTCACCGCCTACCTGGCCGAGCACGGGGTGCGGGTGGAGTATCTCCACTCCGACGTCGACACCATGGCCCGTATCGAGCTGCTCCGGGAGCTCCGGCTCGGGATGTTCGACGTGCTGGTCGGCATCAACCTCCTGCGGGAGGGACTCGACCTCCCCGAAGTCGCTTTGGTGGCCATCCTCGACGCCGACAAGGAAGGGTTCCTCCGGTCGGCCTCCTCGCTCATCCAGACCATGGGTCGGGCGGCCCGGAACGTCAACGGCCGGGTGATCATGTACGCCGACACCGTCACCGAGTCGATGACCAAGGCCATCGGCGAGACCCAGCGGCGCCGGGCCCGCCAGATCGCCTACAACGAGGCCCACGGCATCGACCCCCAGACCATCACCAAGGCGGTGTCCGACATCCTCCAGCGGGTGCGGGGCGACGGCGGGAGCGGGGAGCCGGTCCTGAGCCCCGGCCGCGCCCGGCAGGCGGAGATGGGACGGGGCCCGGATCGTCGTCGCGGGGTCGACCCCCGGGCGGCGGCGGCCGAGCTGGCCGGCGCCATCGGCCCCGATCCCGACGAGCTGTCCACCCTCATCCACCAGCTGGACCTGGAGATGCAGCGGGCCGCCGAGGAGCTGCGCTTCGAGGAGGCCGCCCTCCTCCGGGACGAGGTGTCCGAGCTGCGCGCCCTGCTGGTGAAGGACCCGGTGGACGGGTCGCCGGTCCTCCCGGGACAGACCGCCGACATGGACGCCCCGGCCCGGGTGTGAGCGCCCGGACCGCTTCCCCGCACCGGTATCCTCAGCGCCATGGCTGATCGTCTGGTGGTGCGCGGCGCGCGCGAGCACAACCTCCAAGACGTCTCCCTCGACCTGCCCCGGGACCGGCTGATCGTCTTCACCGGCCTGTCGGGGTCGGGCAAGTCGTCGCTGGCCTTCGACACCATCTACGCCGAGGGGCAGCGACGGTATGTGGAGTCCCTGTCGGCCTACGCCCGGCAGTTCCTCGGGCAGATGGACAAGCCCGACGTCGACTTCATCGAAGGGTTGTCCCCGGCCATCGCCATCGACCAGAAGTCGGCCTCCCGCAACCCGCGGTCGACGGTCGGGACGGTCACCGAGGTCTACGACTATCTCCGCCTCCTCTACGCCCGGATCGGGAAGCCCCACTGCCCGACCTGCGGGCGGCCGGTGGTACGGCAGAGCCCCCAGCAGATCGTGGACCGGATCCTGGCCATGGACGAGGGCACCCGGTTTCTGGTGCTGGCCCCGGTGGTGCGGGGTCGGAAGGGGGAGTACAGCAGCCTCCTCGACGACTTGGCCAAGCAGGGGTTCGCCCGGGTCCGGGTGGACGGGGACACGGTGGAGCTGTCCGAGCGGTCGGAAGTGGACCTGGCCCGGTACGAGCAGCACACCATCGAAGTGGTGGTCGACCGGCTGATCCGCCGCGACGACATCCGGCGGCGGCTGACCGAGTCGCTGGAGACGGCCCTGTCGCTGGCGGAAGGGGTGGCCGAGATCGTGGTGGTCGACGCCGACGGCAAGGAAGAGGAGGCCATCACCTTCAGCCAGCATCTGGCCTGCACCCACTGCGGCACCAGCTTCGAGGACCCGGCCCCCCGGAATTTCTCCTTCAACTCGCCCTACGGGGCGTGCCCGGTCTGCAACGGGCTCGGCACCCGGTTCGAGGTGGATCCGGAGCTGGTGGTGCCCGACCCCACCAAGTCGCTGGCGGAGGGGGCCCTGGCCCCGTGGTCGGGGGGCCGCAGCGAGTACTTCACCCGGGTGGTCGAGGCCGCCGCGGAGCTGGGTGGCTTCTCGGTCAGCACCCCGTGGGAGAAGCTGACCAGGGCGGACAAGAAGCTGATCCTCTACGGCGCCGGCACCCGGCAGGTCCACCTCAAGTACCGGAACCGCTACGGCCGCTCCCGCTCGTTCCACACCCGCTACGAGGGCATCATCCCGTGGCTGCAACGCCGCCACCAGGAGGCGGAATCCGACTTCCTCCGCGACAACCTGGAGGGGTACCTCCGCGAAGTCCCCTGCCCCGCCTGCGGGGGCGCCCGGCTGAAGCCCGAGTCCCTGGCCGTCACCGTCGGGGGCCTCTCCATCTTCGAGCTGTGCTCGCTGCCCATCGGCCGGGCGGTCGACGCGGTGGTGTCGCTCGATCTGTCCGACCGCGACCACATGATCGCCGACCGGGTGTTCCGGGAGGTGCGGGAGCGGATGCAGTTCCTGCTCGACGTCGGGCTCGACTACCTCACCCTGGCCCGCTCGGCCGCCACCCTGTCGGGAGGGGAGGCCCAGCGGATCCGGTTGGCCAGTCAGATCGGCTCCGGACTGGTCGGGGTGCTCTACGTGCTCGACGAGCCGTCGATCGGGCTCCACCAACGGGACAACAAGCGGTTGATCACCACCCTCGACCGGCTGCGCGACCTCGGCAACACGGTGATCGTGGTGGAGCACGACGAGGAGACCATCCGGGCTTCCGACCACGTGGTCGACGTCGGTCCCGGGGCCGGCGAGCACGGCGGCCGGGTGGTCCACTCCGGGCCGGTGACCGGACCCGGCGGCCTGGAGTCCAACCCCGACTCGATCACCGGTCAGTACCTCTCGGGGGCCATGACCATCCCGATGCCGGCGATGCGACGCCCGGGCAGCGGGGAGATGCTGGTGGTGGAAGGGGCCCGCGAGCACAACCTCCACGATGTGAACGCGGAGTTCCCGCTCGGGTGCCTGGTGGCGGTCACCGGGGTGTCGGGGTCTGGGAAGTCGACCCTGGTGAACGACATCCTGCTGCGGTCGCTGTCCCACCAGGTGCACCGGTCCAAGGCGGTCCCCGGCCTCCACCGGACCATCCGCGGGGTGGAGCACATCGACAAGGTGGTCGATGTCGACCAGGCACCCATCGGGCGCACCCCCCGCTCCAATCCGGCGACCTACACCGGGGTGTTCGACCACATCCGGAAGCTGTTCAGCCTCACCCAGGAGGCGAAGGTGCGCGGCTATCTCCCCGGGCGGTTCTCGTTCAACGGGAAGGGCGGTCGCTGCGAGGCCTGCTCGGGGGACGGGACCATCCGGATCGAGATGCACTTCCTCCCCGACGTCTACGTGCCCTGCGAGGTGTGCCACGGCGCCCGCTACAACCGCGACACCTTGGAGGTCACCTTCCGGGGGAAGACCATCGCCGACGTCCTCGATCTCTCCTGTGAGGAGGGCCTGGCCTTCTTCGCCCACCAGCCGCCCATCGCCCGCCACCTGCAGACACTGGTCGACGTCGGCCTCGGCTACATCCGCCTCGGCCAGCCGGCGCCCACCCTGTCCGGAGGCGAGGCCCAACGGGTGAAGCTGTCGGCCGAGCTCAGCCGCCGGTCCACCGGCCACACCCTCTACGTCCTCGACGAGCCCACCACCGGGCTCCACTTCGACGACGTCCGCAAGCTGCTCAACGTGCTCAGCCGGTTGGTGGACCAGGGGAACACGGTGATCGTCATCGAGCACAATCTCGACGTCATCAAGAGCGCCGACTGGATCATCGACCTCGGGCCGGAAGGCGGCGACCGGGGCGGCAACATCGTGGCCGTCGGGACCCCCGAGCAGGTGGCGGTGGCCGCCGGCTCCTACACCGGCGAGGTCCTGGCCCCGGTGATCGGGGTGAGCCGGTCGGAGGCCAAGCCGAAGCCGAAGCGGGCCGTCTCGACCAACGGCTCCCGGAACGGCTCGAAGGCGTCCGGGGTCAAGGTGAAGACGGGTGCGGTGAAGGCGGGAGCGGTGAAGGCGAAGGCGACCAAAGCCGGGTCGGTGAAGGCCGGGACGGCCCGCCCGGCCAAGGCCAGCCAGCCGAAGGTGGCAGCCCGAGCCTGATCGACGCGTCCCAGGGCGGCCGAAGGCTCCGGTGGGTTCAGACGGTGGCCAGCATCTGCTCGAGCGCCACCCGGGCCCAGCCGGCCGTCTCCTCGTCGACGGTGATCCGGTTGCGGACCTCGCCGGCCACCAGGCCCTCCAGCACCCAGGCCAGGTGGGGGGCGTCGATCCGGAACATCGTCGAGCACGGGCAGACCAGCGGATCGAGGGAGACCACCGTCTTGTCGGGGGTCTCGTTGTCCAACCGCTTGACCAGATGGATCTCGGTGCCGACCCCGATCACCGACCCGGCCGGGGCGTCGGCTACCGCCTGGATGATGAAGTCGGTCGAGCCGACCTGGTCGGCCACCTCCACCACGTCGTGGGAGCACTCGGGGTGGACGACCACCAGGCCGTCGGGGTGCTCGGCCCGGAACGCCTCGACATGGGCCGGGCGGAACCGCTGGTGGACGGAGCAATGTCCCTGCCACAGCAGGAGGGCGGAGGACTTGAGGGTGAGGTCGTCCAGGCCACCCCGGTCGAGGCGGGGGTTCCACACCCCCATGTCGGCATGTCCGTAACCGAGCTCGAACCCGGTGTTGCGGCCCAGATGCTGGTCGGGGAAGAAGAGGACTTGGTCGCCCTGGCCGGACCCCCGCAGACCGGGGCCGCCGCCGAGGGCCCAGGTCAGCACGGCCCGGGCGTTGGACGAGGTACAGACGGACCCGCCGTGGCGGCCCACGAACGCCTTCAGCGCCGCCGAGGAGTTCATGTAGGTGACCGGGATGACCCGATCGGTGTCGGTCACCGTGCCGAGGACGTCCCAGGCCTCTTCCACCGAGTCGATGTCGGCCATGTCAGCCATCGAGCATCCGGCGTTGAGATCGGGGAGGACCACCTGCTGGTGGTCTCCGGTGAGGATGTCGGCGGACTCGGCCATGAAGTGCACGCCGCAGAACACCACGAACTCTGCTTCGGTCTGGTCGGCGGCGATCCGGGAGAGCCCGAACGAGTCGCCGCGGGCATCCGCCCAGGCCATGACCTCGTCCCGCTGGTAGTGGTGGCCGAGGATGATCGACCGGGGACCCAGGTCGGCCTTGGCCTGCCGGATCCATCCAGCCAACTCGTCGGGGTGCGCAGTCGTGTATCGCTCAGGGAGCGCCGTCTGGAGCCGAACCATGTCGTGTACTACCCCCTTGGGGAGGCGCTCCGGTAGTGGCCGGCGGGGACAGCCTGGTCGCCCATCCGCGGGGTTGTCGGCCCCGGAGCGGTATATGTCACCGGAAACCAGGCCGGTGTGGTTTCAGTGTAGGCGGTACCCGATGAATTGCCGTGCACCAGGAATTGACCGGCTGGCCGCCCCGGACACGGCACACTGGGGACGTGGTTACCAGGCCTGTCACCGGAACGATCCCCGACGCCCCGGGCTCCTACCAGTTCGTGGACGCTGACGGCCGGATCATCTACGTGGGCAAGGCCAAATCCCTCCGCCAGCGCCTCAATTCCTACTTCCAGGACCCCCTGGGGCTGGCCCCCCGCACCGCCGGGATGATCGAGCACGCCGACCACGTCGAATGGATGGTGGTGGACACCGAGGCCGAGGCGCTGCTGCTCGAGCACAACCTGATCCAGGAGTTCCAGCCCCGGTACAACGTCCGGCTCAAGGACGACAAGAGCTATCCGTGGCTGGCGGTGACCACCAGCGACGAATGGCCCCGCCCGGCGGTGGTCCGGGGCCGGAAGCGCAAGGGCGTCCAGTACTTCGGCCCCTACCCCAACGTCGGCGCCATCCGGGAGACCCTCGACCTCCTGCTCCACAGCTACCCGGTGCGGACCTGCTCGGACGCCAAGTTCGGTCGCCACCAGCGCCTGGGCCGCCCCTGCCTGCTCTACCACATCGAACGGTGCTCGGGACCCTGTATCGGGGCGATCGAGCACCCCGAGTACGACCAGCTGGTCGCCGACCTGATGGCCTTCCTGGGGGGCGACACCGGACCGCTCGAGCGCGGCTTGGAGTCGGGGATGAAGAAGGCGGCCGGGGCCCTCGAGTTCGAGCGGGCCTCGGTGTTCCGGGACAAGCTGGAAGCGGTGCGGGCCGCCGACGCGGTCCGACAGATGGAGCTCGGCCGGCCCGAGGACCTCGACGTCATCGGGCTGGCCGAGGATGAGCTGGAGGCCGCCGTCCAGGTGTTCAACGTCCGGTCGGGCAAGGTGGTGGGCCGGCTGGCCCTGTTCGTCGACAAGGTGGAGGACCTCACCCCCGCCCAGCTGATGGGCCGGATCCTGGTCGACGTCTACGCCGACCCCGTTTCCGGGGTCCCCAAGCAGATCCTGGTGCCGACCATGCCCGACGACATGGAGGCGGTCACCGCCTACCTGGCCGAGCGCCGGGGTGGCCCGGTGGCGCTCCGAGTTCCGGTGCGGGGTTCCAAGCGGGGGCTGCAGGAGACGGTGACCCACAACGCCAGGGAGGCCTTCCTCCGCCACCGCCTGCAGCGGACCTCGGACCACAACAGCCGGGCCCGGGCGCTGGAGTCGCTCCAGCGCGAGCTCTCACTGCCCACCGCCCCGCTGCGGATCGAGTGCTACGACATGAGCCACCTCCAGGGCACCGACTATGTCGGGTCGATGGTGGTGTTCGAGGATGGGCTGGCCAAGCGGAGCGACTACCGCCACTACAAAGTGGCGACGGTTCCGGGCAACGACGACTACGCAGCCATGGAAGAGGTACTCACCCGGCGGCTCACCGCGCTGTTGGCGGAGGAGAAGCCGCCGACCCCGGCCCGATCCGAAGACAACGGGGTGAGCGACGACGGGCTGCCGGTCGCCAAGGCCAAGCGCCGATTCGCCTACCCGCCCCAACTCCTGTTGCTGGACGGCGGGCTCGGGCAGCTCCACGTGGGGGTCAAGGTGCTCGAGCGGTTGGGTCTCACCGACCGGGTGCCCATCGCCGCCCTGGCCAAGAGCTTCGAGGAGGTCTACCTGCCGGGTAGCTCCGAGCCCATCCGCCTGCCCCGGCAATCGGAGGCCCTCTATCTCCTCCAGCGGCTGCGCGACGAGGCCCACCGGTTCGCCGTCTCCTATCACCGCACCCTCCGGGGCAAGCGGATGGTGGCCGGGGTGCTCGACGGCATCGACGGGCTGGGCCCGAAGCGCCGCACCCGGCTGCTCGACCAGTTCGGCGGCCTCGCCCAGCTCCGTCAGGCCACCAAGGAGGAACTGATGTCGATCTCCTGGCTCCCGGCCACGGTGGGGGCGGCGGTCTATGACCGGATCCACACTCCGATGTCGCCGGGCGGGACGACACCCCAACGTGCAAAGGTGAGTGGATGAGCGAGTACCTGGTGGTGACCGGGATGTCCGGCGCCGGCCGTTCCACCGCCGGTGCCACCCTGGAGGACATCGGCTGGTTCGTCATCGACAACATGCCCTCCGAGCTGATCTCCAAGGTGTCGGAGCTGGTGGACGGCAGCGGGGCGGAGATGAAGCGGGTGGCCTTCGTGGTCGGGCGGGGCGGGGGAGACCTCGACGACGTGCTCCCGGCCGTCGATGCGCTGAAGGCCGGGCGGAAGCGGGTACGGATCCTGTTCCTGGACGCCGCCGATGATGTGCTCATCCGTCGTTTCGAGGGAACCCGCCGCCGTCACCCCCAAGAGGCCAGGGGGGTGGAGGAATCGATCAACGAGGAGCGGAAGCTGCTCAGCGACATCCGGGATCGGGCCGATCTGGTGGTCGACTCCGGGGAATTGAACGTCAACCAGCTCCGGACCAGGCTGATGGAGGTGTTCAGCGAGGAGGACGCCCTCGGCACCATGCGCACCTCGATCCTCTCGTTCGGCTTCAAGTACGGGGTGCCGACCGACGTCGACCTCATGTTCGACTGCCGGTTCCTCCCCAACCCCTACTGGGACGAGTCGCTGCAGCCCTACAGCGGGCTGGACGAGCCGGTACGCGACTTCGTCCTCTCCCGGCCGGAGACCGCCGTATTCCTGGAGAAGCTCGACGACCTGCTGGCCATGTTGGTCCCGGCCTACATCCGGGAGGGGAAGTCCTACCTCACGGTGGCGATGGGGTGCACCGGCGGCCGGCATCGGTCGGTCGCCCTGGCCGAGGAGTTGGCCGCCCGTCTCGATGCCCACGGAATGCCCTCCACGGTGTTCCACCGGGACATCGAGCGGTGAGCGGCGCCGACGAGAAACGCGGCGGCGACCAGCCGCGGGTGGTGGCGCTGGGGGGCGGGCACGGGTTGGCGGCCACCCTCCGGTCGGTCCGCACCTTCACCGACCGGATCACCGCGGTGGTGTCGGTGGCCGACGACGGGGGATCCTCGGGACGGCTCCGGGACCTCATGCACATCCTGCCCCCCGGTGATCTCCGGAAGTGCCTGGTGGCCCTGGCGGAGCCGGGCTCGTTGCTGGCCTCGGCCTTCGCCCACCGCTTCAACGAAGGGGAACTGTCGGGACACTCGCTGGGCAACCTGATCCTGGCCCGGCTGATGGACGCAGCCGGGGACCCGATCCGCGGGCTCGACGAGGCGGCCAGGCTCCTCGGGGTTCGGGGCCGGGTGCTGCCGGCCACCACCGAACTGGTGGTGCTGAAGGCGGAGGTGGAGGGGGGCACGGTCTCCGGCCAGGTGGCGGTGATGACGGGGAACGACCGGATCCGGCAGGTGTCCCTGGTCCCTGATGACGCGGCGGCCCCGGCCCCGGTACTCGACGCCATCCGGTCGGCGGATCTCATCGTGCTCGGCCCCGGCTCGCTGTTCACCAGCGTCCTGGCCGCCATCGCGGTGCCGGGAATCGCCGAGGCCATTCGGGAGTCGGAGGGGCGGACCGTCTACCTGTGCAATCTGCGGCCCCAGATCCCCGAAACCGCCGGGTTCGACGTCGGCATGCATGTAACCGCCCTGGTGGCACACGGTGTGGCTGCCGATGTGGCGGTGTACGACCCCCGCGGACTGGCGCTGGGCGCTCCGGTCATCCCGGTCATCGAAGCTTCGCTGTGCCGTCCCAACGGCCTGGCCCACGACCCCACCAAACTGGCGAATGTCCTCTCAGATCTGCTCGTATGACGTCGGGGCGTATCCTGGTGGCCTAGGTTTGTTCGCCGGACGTCCCTCGTCGAGCGTTGGGCGAGTCATCGGTATCGCGAACTAGAGAGGTACGACAGCAATGACCGTACGGGTCGGCATCAACGGGTTCGGGCGCATCGGTCGCAACTACCTCCGGGCCGCCCGGGCCATCGGGGCCGACATCGAGGTGGTGGCCATCAACGACCTCACCTCGGCGGAGACCCTGGCCCACCTGCTCAAGTACGACTCCACCCACGGACGGTTCGGATCCGAGGTCAAGGTGGACAGCACCCAGATCATCCTCGACTCGGGACCCATCGCCGTGCTGGCCGAGCGGGATCCGTTGAACCTCCCCTGGGGCGAGTTGGGGGTCGACGTGGTGATCGAGTCCACCGGCCTGTTCACCACCCGGGAGACGGCCGCCACCCACCTGTCGGGCGGGGCGAAGCGGGTCATCGTCTCCGCCCCCGCCTCCGGGGTGGACGCCACCTTCGTGATGGGGGTGAACGACCACGAGTTCGATCCCGAGGTCCACGTGGTGGTGTCCAACGCCTCCTGCACCACCAACTGCTTCGTGCCGCTGGTGAAAGTCCTCGACGATGCCTTCAGCATCGAGAGCGGGTTGATGACCACCGTCCACGCCTTCACCAACGACCAGAACCTCCTCGACTTGCCCCACAAGGACCTCCGGCGGGCCCGCTCCGCCCCGGTAAACATCGTGCCGGCGTCGACGGGCGCCGCCCGGGCCACCGGGCTGGTGCTCCCGTCGATGCAGGGACGGCTCGACGGATCGGCCTTCCGGGTGCCGGTGTCGGACGGGTCGATCACCGACTTCACCGCGGTGGTGCCCGGCGAGGTGACGGTCGAACAGGTCAACCGGGCTTTCGCGGAGGCGGCCGCCTCCGGGCCGCTGTCCAAGTACCTGGTGTACACCGAGGACCCGATCGTGTCCTCGGACATCGTCGGGAGCCCGGCCTCCTGCACCTTCGACTCCGGGCTGACCATGGTCATGCCCTCCGCATCCGGAATCACCTTGGTCAAAGTCCAAGGGTGGTATGACAACGAGTGGGGCTATGCCAACCGCCTGGTCGACCTTTCCGTCGTGGTGGGTGGCATCGCCGCCTGAAGGCGCCGATCGGGACCTGGGGGGCACGACGAAAATGACAGCCGGAGACGACAACTCGTTATTGCGGGGGGTGCCGCTGCTCGACGACCTTCCCCCCCTCGACGGAGCCAGCGTCCTGGTCCGGGTCGACTTCAATGTCCCCCTCGGCGTCAGCGAGGGAGGAACCCCGACGGTCACCGACGACTTCCGGATCCGGTCCGCCCTGCCCACCTTGCGCTATCTGCTGGAGCGGGGGGCGAAGGTCACCGCCTGCACCCATCTGGGCAGGCCGGACGGGGCGCCGGACACCCGGTGGGAGATGACCCCGGTCCGAGACCGGCTGGCCGAACTGGCTCCCGAGGTCCAACTGCTGGAGAACCTGCGGTTCGAGCCGGGGGAGTGCGACAACGACTCGGCGTTCGTCGAGAAACTGGTCAACGGCCACGACGCCTACGTCAACGACGCCTTCGGGGTGTCCCATCGGGCCCACGCCTCCATCGTCGGCCCCCCGCAGTACCTTCCGAGCGCGGCCGGCCTCCTGGTCCAGCGCGAACTGGAAGTGCTGGGAAACCTGCTCGGGATGCCGAAGCGCCCCTTCGTGGCGGTGGTGGGCGGGGCCAAGGTGACCGACAAGCTCGGCGTGCTGACCAAGTTGCTCGACCGGGTCGACGCGTTGCTGGTGGGTGGGGGCATGGCCTTCACCTTCCTGGCCGCCGCCGGCCACGACGTCGGCGGGTCGATGGTCGACCGTGACCAGATCGGCCGGTGCGCCGAGCTGTTGGCGGGAGACACCCCGATCCTGCTGCCTTCCGACATCGTCGCCCTCGAACCCGGGGCCACCTTCGGGTGCGGATGCGATCAGGGCCAGGTGGTGGTGGTCGGGGACGAGATCCCCGAAGGGTGGGTGGGCCTCGACATCGGGCCGGCCACGGTCAAGACCTACAGCGAGATGATCGCCAAAGCCGGCACCGTGTTGTGGAACGGCCCGATGGGCGTGTTCGAGGACGAGCGGTTCTGTGCCGGGACCACCGGGGTGGCCCAGGCAGTGGCGGAATGCCGCGGCTTCACGGTGGTGGGCGGAGGTGACAGCGCGGCGGCGATCGACGCCATCGGGCTCACCGACCGGATCGACTTCATCTCCACCGGGGGTGGGGCCTCGCTCGAGTTGTTGGAGCATGGTGACCTGCCGGGTCTGGCCGCGCTTCGGGGAGCGGTGAACGCCCCCGGTCGCCGGACCGGGACGGTGGCGGGTCGTCAGGCCCGGTGAGCGGGGGTCGGCGCCGCCCACTGATCAGCGGCAACTGGAAGATGAACTTCGACCATTTCGAGGCCATCCATGCCCTCCGGGATCTCGGCCTCCGATTGAGCCCCGCCGACGTGATCAAGCTCGATGCGTCGGTGCATCCACCGTTCACCGACCTCCGCTCGGTGCAGACGGTCATCGAGGCGGAAGGGGTGCCGGTGGCCCTGGGGGCGCAGAATTGCGCGGTGGAGGACTCCGGCGCCTTCACCGGCGAGGTCAGCCCCCGTATGCTGGCCAAACTCCATGTCGAGTACGTGATCGTCGGACACTCCGAACGCCGACGGTATTTCGGCGAGTCGGACGAACTGGTGGCGGCCAAACTGAAGGCGGTGATCCGCAACGGGATGACCCCGATCTGCTGCGTGGGGGAGTCGGAGGTCGAGCGGGACGAGGGGTTGACCAAGGACCGGCTGGCCGCCCAGGTGGAGGGCGCCATCGCCGGGTTGGCCCCGGAGTCGGTGGGGGGCATGGTGATCGCCTACGAGCCGATCTGGGCGATCGGGACCGGACAGGCGGCCACCGCCGAGGACGCCCAGGAGGCCGGCAGTTGGATCCGGGAGATCGTGGGCCGGGTGGCCGGGGCGGACTCCGCGACCACTGTGCGTATCCAATACGGCGGCTCGGTGACGGCGGAGAACACCGATGAGCTCCTGAGCTGCCCGGATATCGACGGGGTCCTGGTCGGTGGGGCCAGCCTCGACGCCGCTGCCTTCGTAGGAATTATCAAGGCCGCGGCCAACGCGACGCAGTGAGTTTGCTATCGTCTCGGGCGTCACGAGTCGAGGAAAGGAGACCCCATGCTGACTGCCGTCATCGTTGTGATTCAGATTCTGGCGTCGCTGGCCCTCCTCTTCCTCATTTTGATGCATAGCGGCAAGGGCGGAGGCCTTTCGGACATGTTCGGAGGTTCGGTCGGTTCGGCGGCCGCCGGCTCCACGGTGGTGGAGAAGAATCTCGACCGGATCACCGTCACGGTGGCGGTGCTCTTCGCCTTCACCAATATCGTCCTCATCTTGCGCCTGCAGTGACCTCCGACGGCGCCGACCCTCGCGGGCGCCGAGGACGCATCCAATCATTCTGGGCCGAGCGTCGAGCTCGCTGGACGTTGCCGCTGGTGATCATCGTGATCATCGTCATCGTGGCCACCGTCGACCACCTGGGTGCCCACCGGATTCGCCAGGTCGACCAGCAGAGCATCTCCGACCTGGTCTCCGGGGCCGGGGGTGCCGCGACGGTCAGCCTCAACCAACCGTGGAGCGGCTTCAATCCCGGCACGCCGGCGGGGGCCGATTCCTCCACCCCCACCCTGCTGGCGTCGGTGCTGCCCAGCGCCTATACCATCCTCCCCAATCTCACCACGGTGCTCAACGGCGACCTGTTGACCGGCACCAAGGTCACCTCAGTGGCCCCGCTGACGGTCCAGTACATGCTCAACCCGGCGGCGGTCTGGTCGGACGGAGTGCCGGTGAGCGCCGAAGACTTCATCTACAACTGGAAGGCCCAGCGGGGGACCGAGCTGGACGTCGACGGCCAGCCCGACGCGGCGGCGTCGACCCTGGGGTACCGTGACGTCGCCTCGGTGACCGGGAGCCAGGACGGCAAGACCGTCACGGTGGTGTTCACCCGGCCGTTCACCGACTGGAGGACGCTGTTCAGCGGTATGGTCCCGGCCCACATCGCCGAAAAGGTCGGATGGAACCACGGATTCGACACCTTCAATCCGGCGGTCGACCTGTCGGCGGGGCCCTACCTGGTCCATTCGGTCGCCGACGGAACCGTGGAGCTGGTGCGCAACCCGAAGTGGTGGGGGACACCCGGCACCCTGGCCTCGGTGATGGTGTCGGCGATCCCCAGCTCGTCGGGATGGGTGTCGGCGCTCGGAGGCAACAACCACATGGTGGCGCAGCCGGCCGGGTTCAATCTGGCCACCCTCAACGCCACCTCGTCATTGCCGAACACCCAGAGTGCGGTGAAGCCTTCGCTGTCGTTCCTCCAGGTCGAGTTCAACACCATCTCCCCGCTGACCTCCCAGCTGGCCGTCCGCCAGGCGATCGCCCATGCCATCGATCGAGACATGCTGCTGGCCCAGACGTTCAAGACGCTGGCCCCTGACCTCAACCCCGACGAGGACCACCTGGCCGTCCCCTTCGCCAATACCTACTCGGCATCCTCGGCAGCCTCCAGCTACGACAAGGCCGACCCGGCGGCGGTGGACAAACTGCTGGTCTCGGTGGCGGCGGCCGGCTACCACCGCGGCCTCGACGGCCGGTATGTGGACGCCGCCGGAAACCCACTCACGGTGCGGATGGCGGTGGAGACGGGGGATCCCTGGATCACCCAGGTCGGAGCGGCGATCGCCGCGCAGCTCAAACAAGCCGGGATCACCGTGACCTCTCTCCCCGTTGCCGGCCAGGCCGGGTTGGTGGCGGCGGCCAAGGCCAACAGCTACGACATGGCGCTGGTGGTCCGGAACGCCGGGCCGTACCTCACCGCCACCGACGGGTGGTATTCGGAAGACCAGGGTCCCCCGGGGGTCGGCGGGTCGACCGATTGGAGCAATTTCGATGATCCGGCGGTCGACCAGCTGTTCGCCGAGGCTTCTCAGGAGCTGAACCCGGTGGTGGGGGATCCGATCTACGCCCAGATCGACGACACCCTGTGGGACCAGATGGTGGCGTTGCCGCTCTTCCAGGAGCCGGCATTGATCGCCAACGGGGTCCAGTTGGCGGGGATTCAGTACAACAGCTCGATCGACGGGTTGTTGTGGAACCTTCCGAACTGGAGCACGCTCATCCCGAAACCAACCGGGTCCAGCTGAATCCGCCCTGCATCGAGGCACAAAATCGCTGTCATCGAGCCGGGGGGCCGGTCGGGGCGCGCTACCATGCTTCTCGCCCCGATTGCGAGATCGGTGCCATTCGTCGGAGTGGCGGAATAGGCAGACGCGCCAGCTTGAGGGGCTGGTGCCCGCAAGGGCGTGGGGGTTCAAGTCCCCCCTCCGACACCATCGTGATGGCGCGGGACGGGATGCACCGAACCCATGCCCACGCCAACGTGATTGAGCGACCGACGAATCCAGAGGCGACCAGCGGGCCGTCCTCTGATAGAACGGCCGGTTTGTGCCTCCGGTTGGAGGCCAGTAGCATTTTCGCCCATCGTGTCCCACACCCGGTGTGACCCCGTCGGGGGGTCCAGCACTGGAGCGTGGAGCCTCCGGCGGCTCCGATCGACCCTGCTCCTCCCCGCAGCCATTGTGCTGCTGCTCACCGCCGTCCCGGCGGTGACCGGAGTGACGGCCGCGGCGGCGGGCTCCGACCAGATCTCCGACCTGCAGGCCCAGGCGGCCCAGATCGCTCAGACCCTGGTCCGCGAGCAGCTCCAGGTCGGCAGTTTCCAGCAGCAGTACTCCGTGGCCTCCGCCCAGGTGACCAAGGACGCCGCCGCCGTCGGGCAGACCCAGCAGCAGATGAACGCCGACCAGCAGCGGATCGACCTCGACACCGGCCGGGTCCGCACCCAGGCACTCCGCGACTACATGGGTGCCGGATCGGTCACCACGGGGGTCGAGGCGCAGATCTTCACCAGTGGGGTCCGCATCGACCTGGCCCGGAGCGAGTACGAGTCAATCGCCTTGGGCAATGTGACCACCGCCATCGACGAGCTCAACACCTCCCGCCAGCACCTCCAGCAACATGAGGCCCTGCTCCAGCAGCAGCAGGCGGCCGACCAGGCGGAGCAGGTGAAGCAGGCCGGGTATCTCAACCAGGCCAACGCCACCCAGTCCCAACTGGCCTCCGAGCAGGCCCAGGTAACGGGCCAGTTGGCCTCGGCCGTGGCCCAGCAGCAGGCAGCCCAGGCGGCCGCGGCCGCAGCGGCGGTCAAGGCGTCGGAGGCGCAGGCCGCCCAGAAGTCCGCATCGGCCACCGCGAGCACCGCCCCGGCCGCCACCCAGGCGGCCGCGCCCACCAGCACCTCTGCCGCGGTACCGGCCGGCGGGGGCGGTGGGGCCGGGGCGACATCGGACCCGCCGCTACCCCCGTTCCTGCAGTGCGTCCGCCAGGCCGAGTCGGGAGGCGACTACGGGGCCGTATCGCCCGACGGCCAATACATGGGCGCCTTCCAGTTCAGCCAGTCGACCTGGGACCTGGCCGCCCAGGACGCCGGGCTGCCGGGCCTGGTCGGGGTGCCGCCGAACACGGCCTCCAAGGCCGACCAGGACACCCTGGCCGTCACGCTCTACAACCTCGACGGTGAGCAGCCCTGGTACGACCCGTGCCGGTCGGCCTAACTGTCTGAACGAGGCCGCCAGGCAACGTCGTCCGTCCTCCCACGACGGTTCGCCGACGAGGCTTGACTTTGCTGTGACACCGGTGCAGGGTGCCCGCAGTCAGACACCTACCAAGGGGGCGACGAAATGGCGTTGTTCGGAGGCAAGAAGCGCGCTCAGCGGCTGAAGGATGCGGGTGTAGACGCCCAAGCCGTCCTGGTTTCGTTCCGCGAGATAGGTCAGCAAAATTTCACCCCGCTTGTCGACCTGACGTTGCGCATCACCCCTCCGGACGGGAGCGGGCCGTTTGAGATCACCACCCGTGGGCAGGTCGAGTTCTCAGTGATTGGGAAGCTGCAGCCCGGCGACGCCATCGCGGTGCGCTACGACCCCGAGGATCACGGGAACTTCGAGGTGGTCGGAGATTGGGAGCTCAACGGCGGGGGCAGTGGCGAGGGAAGCCTGGATAGCGCTAGCGCCGGTGATATTGCCGCGGCGGTCCAAGCAACGGGAGACACGGGGCAACGCAAATCGGCGGCCGATCTGTTGGCCAGCGGCCAGCGAATGACTGCAGTCCTTCGCGAATTCTCGGCGTCGGGCAAGACGGTCGGCGACGTGGGCCCGTCACTGCCAGATCCCAAGGATCCACTCTATGTGATCAAGGCTGAGATCCCGCTCGACGGCTCCAGCCCAATCGAGGCCGTGTTCATGAACCGCGTCCCGGAGGCGAAGGTAACCAGCCTCCGTCTCGGCGCCCATCTGAATGTCGCGGTCAACCCGGCAAACCCGAGCCACGAGGTCACAATCGACTGGGCCAACTCGCCGATTCCCGATTGATCGTTCTCCATGGATGCGGATGACCGATGACCTCTAGCCGGATCTGCTCTAGGACATCCTGAGGTGGTAGACAACCTTGGACCTGGCGCTCACGGATTACCCACATTGAAGGAGGAGTCCCCCGATGTTCTTCAGCGATCCGGTGCACGACGAGTTCGGGAGCCTGATCCTCGGCTTCGCTCCCTACGGCGGCGGTGACGTCGGAGAGGTCCAGGCGCTTGCGCTCGAGGTGGGGAACGGCGACGACGACTCGTTCTTCGACGCGTTCACAAGGCTCGCCCGGCGCCGCATCGAAGATGGGGAGGCGGCGGCGGCAAACGGGCATTCCGCCAGCGCCTACGACTGTTGGTTGAGAGCCGCCTGTTTGCTGGGCATGGCCTACCACCCGCTCTACGGCACCCCGGTCGACCCGCGACTGGTCGAAGCCCTCCACCTCCAGATGGACACGTTCGACCGGGCGATGGCCCTACTCGACCCTTACGGTGAGAAGCTCGACATTCCGTACGAGGACACCACACTCCCGGGTTACTTCCTGCGTGCCCCCGGGCATGCCAACGAAGTGCGACCGGTCGTCATCGTCGGCGGAGGCTGGGATTCGACCTACGTCGAGAACTTCGTCGGCATTGGCGTCGCCGCTCTGCACCGGGGTTATCACGTGCTCCTCTACGACGGGCCCGGGCAGGGACAACCGCTGGTCGACCAACACCTCCCACTCCGTCACGACTGGGACAAGGTCGTGACGCCCGTCGTCGACGCCGCGCTGGCGATCGACGTGGTCGACCCGGATCGGATCGCCTATCACGCCTGGAGTCTCGGTGGTTACTTCGCGCCCCGCGTTGCCGCCTACGAACACCGGCTCGCGGCCATGGTCGCGGACCCCGGCCAGCTCGACGTGGGCGTGAAGTTCTTCGAGATCTTGGGAGCCTTCGGTCTCAGTGCCGATGCTGTCGCCAAGCTGCCCGCAATCGATCCCGAAGACGAGAAGAAGGTCCTAGCGGTGTTGGAAGGAAACCGCTCGATGCGCTGGAAGATCATTCAACGCGGGTTCTGGACCAACGGCGCGCCCGATCTGGGGGCGTATCTCGTCGAGATGGCCAAGTGGCGACTTGAACCTCATGAAGTCGCGGGGATCCAATGCCCAACGCTCATTACCGCGGCCGAGTCCGATCTGGCATCATCGAACGCCAAGGATCTCTACGACGCACTCACCTGCCCGAAGACGTTCGTCGAGTTCAAGGATGCCGACGGCGCCGGCGCGCACTGCGAGACGCTCAACCGATCGATGGCCAACCGTGTGATCATCAACTGGCTCGACGAGACCCTCCTCTCGGCGGCGGGATGAACGCCTTGGAGCTTCCGCCGGGCGGCGCTGTTCTCGGCCCCGTCCGGCCGGATTGCCAGCATTGGAACCTGCGGGATCGGTGAGGTTGCGGACCTCGGGTGTCCTGAGAGGCCAGCTCTTCGCGCTGACCGACGTCGGCAAGCTGGCCCGGGCGGCCGGGTCGACCAGCCGCCAACTGCATCCAGCCAGCCCGTCCGAACCCAGAGCGGGGCGATCAACGGGCCAGCCATCGCCAGACTGATCGTCCTAAGATCCCCAACCGGAAGGGAGCCGCTATGGGTGAGATTCTGGTCGTCGGTGGAGGGGTGGTGGGGTTGGGGCTCGGAATGATGCTGGCCCACGACGATCACGCGGTGACCGTGCTCGAGCGAGATGGCCAAGCTCCCCCTGGAGACTTCGACGAAGCTTGGGAGGGATGGGAACGCAAAGGCGTCAACCAGTTCCGCCTACCCCATCTCTTTCTCAGTCGCTTCCGCCATATCCTCGAGACCGAATTGCCAGAAGTGGCCGACGCCCTGGACCGCGACGGTGCTGTTCGTCTCAACCCGGTGGCCGACGCCCCCGATTTCGTGACCGGAGGGGCCCGAGCCGGGGACGACCGATTCGAGATGCTGTCCGGGCGTCGCGCCGTCGTCGAGCGGTCGGTCGCTTCAGTTGCCGACCAGACCCTGGGCCTGAACATCAGGCGGGGGGTGGGAGTCGCCGAACTGATTTCCGATTCCGAACCGATCGGTGACGTCCCTCATGTGGACGGTGTCCGCACCTCGGAGGGGGAAAAGTTGCATGCGGAACTGGTCGTGGACTGCAGCGGTCGGCGCTCAGCCCTACCGGCCTGGCTGGGGAAGATCGGGGCCCGGCCACTGAACGAGGACTTGGAGGACAGCGGCTTCATCTACCTGGGACGCCACTTCCGTTCCCGCGATGGGCAGTTGCCGGTGATGCTTGGGCCTGCGTTGCAAAACTACGGCTCGATCTCCGTGCTCACCCTCCCGGCTGACAACGGCACCTGGTCAGTTACCCTCATCACCCGATCGGGAGATCGGGCCCTTCTGGCGCTCAAGGATGTCGAGCGTTGGGAAAAGGTGGTGCGATCACTGCCCACCGTCGCCCACTGGCTGGACGGCGATCCGATTGAGGACCGGATTGTGGTCATGACCAAGATCGAGGACCGCCACCGGGATCTGATGGTGGACGGCACCCCGGTGGCCACCGGGATCGTCGCGGTCGGCGATGCCTGGGCCTGCACCAACCCGTCGGTCGGACGCGGTGCCTCCATCGGGATGGTCCATGCCCAAGCCCTGCGGGACACCCTTCGACAGGTGGGTCCCGATCGACCGGCCGACCTTTCCCGGGCCTTTGCCACCGCCACCGCCACCAGCGTCGAGCCCTGGTACCAGTCGACGCTGTCCTTTGATCGACACCGCCTGGCCGAGATGGAAGCCTTTGCCGACGGGACGGTCTACCAGCCGGATGACCCCGCGTTCGAGATGACGGCCGCCCTGTCGCTGGCCAGCATGCGGGACCCCGACGTGTTCCGGGCTTTCTTGGACATCGTCGGGGTGCTTGCCCTCCCCGACGAGGTCTTCGCCCGTCCGGGGATCTTCGAGAAGGTCATCGAGCATGGAGCTGACTGGCGAAACGAGGAGACGATCGGACCGAACCGGGATGAGCTGATGGCGATGGCCACCGCTTGAACCCACGGAGAAACCGGAGAATGTCACGTGCGTGCTGACAGCAGCGGGGTTGGAATCAATTATGAGGTCACCGGTGAGGGCCGGCCGGTGGTGCTCCTCCATGGCTTTCCTGACTCCGGGCGGCTGTGGCGCCATCAAGTGGGCCCCTTGGCCGAGGCCGGCTTCCAGGTGATCGTCCCCGACATGAGGGGCTACGGTGCCTCCGACAAGCCGATCGAGGTCGAGGCTTATAACATCCTCTTCCTGGTCGCCGATATTGGCGCCGTGCTCGACGACGCCGGCGTGGAGACCGCCCATGTGGTCGGCCACGATTGGGGAGCGGCGGTGGCTTGGGCGTTGGCGGCCCTGGCTCCCGAACGGGTCGACCATCTTGCCGCCCTTTCGGTTGGCCACCCCTCTACGTTCCGATCGGGAGGCTTCGACCAGTATGAGAAGTCGTGGTACATGCTGCTCTTCCAGTTCGAGGAGATCGCCGAGCAGTGGCTCTCGAATGATGAGTGGTCCAACTTCCGGGCCTGGGGCGGGCATCCCGATGCTGATACCGTCATCGCTGAGTTGGAGGCGAACGCTTCACTCACTCCCGGCCTCAACTGGTATCGGGCGAACATCCCGCCGGAGTCCTATGTGACGCCCCCCCTTGAACTACCCCCGATCCAGGCTCCCACCCTGGGGGTCTGGAGTAGCGGAGACATGGCGTTGACCGAGGGCCAGATGACCCGCTCCGCCGAGCAGGTCGCCGGACCTTGGCGCTACGAACGCCTGGACGGTCCGGGCCATTGGATGCAGCTCGAGGCTCCCGACGAGGTCAGCCGACTGCTGGGGGATTTTCTGCCCAGCTAGTGAATGGGGTGGGAAGCATCCTGGGCACCCCTCTCGATTGGGACGCGAACCCCTCGGCGTGGCACGATCGGTCCATGCGGGTGCATCGCAGCTTCGCGTTCGTCGATGTCTCAGGCTTCACGGCCATGACCGAGACCCAGGGTGACGAACACGCGGTGGACGTCCTCACCGCATTCCGGGCCCTGTTGCGGGACATCTGCTCCCGGCGGGGGGTACGGATAGCCAAATGGCTGGGGGATGGCGCCATGTTGGTGGGCGTCGATACCGCGCCGCTGCTCGCCACCATCCTCGAGCTCCACTACGTCGTGTGCGAGGTGTCGAGCCCGATTCAGAAGGTGTCGATACGGTCGGGGATCACCTCCGGCGACGTGATCCTGATGGAGGGCGACGACTACATCGGGCACTGCGTCAACGTTGCCGCCCGGTTGTGTGACCTGGCCCAAGGCGGCGAAGCCCTGGCCGCACCCTCGGTGATGGAGGATCTGCCCCGATGGGGAGTTGTCCTCGGGCTGAGG
>DATARI010000021.1:0-2426 GCA_036264255.1 Acidimicrobiales bacterium
CCCAGCCTTCCGAGGGACGCTGCTGGAAGATCCCGACCGAATCGCGGTCGCGGTAGTCCAGGTTGTTCAGCTTGGACTCCTGCAGCGCGGCGGCCAGGGCGATCGTGACGGCGTGGTCGGGCAGGCCCAACCGGCTGCCGGCGGCGGCGATGACCGACGCCTCCTGGGCCTGACCCGGGTCGAGCTGGTAGGTGAAGGCCCCCGTGAAGCTGCACACCGGTCCGGCCGCCACCCGCACCGATCGGGTCACCCCGTAGACGACCCCGGCCACGACGACCAGCAGCCCCAGGACGACCACCGGGCGCCACGCCGCTTGCCGGCGGCGGGACCGCCTTGTGCTGTTCCGGTGGCGGGCGCGGACGGGCCGGGACCAGTTGCGGGCCCGACTGCTCATCGCCCGGGGACCCTACCGGTCCGCCCCCTCCCTAGAATGGTCGGGCCTACAGCACCCAGGAGGTGGCCACCGTGGCTCCGTTCCCCCAGTTCGAGTCGGTCGAGGAGGAGCGCCTCTACCGTAAGCAGCACCTGGCCGCCGCCTACCGGATGTTCTCCAAGTGCGGCTTCGACGAAGGCGTGGCCGGGCACATCACCGCCCGGGATCCGGAGCATCCGGACCGCTTCTGGCTCAACCGGTTCGGCCAGCACTTCGGCCAGATCAAGGTCTCGGACCTGGTCTGCGTGGACCACACCGGAACAGTGGTCGAGGGCGAGGGCTCGATCAACCAGGCCGCCTTCGCCATCCACTCCCAGGTGCACGCCGCCCGTCCGGATGTGGTCGCCGCCGCCCACTCCCACTCGACCTACGGCCGGGCCTGGTCGACGCTCGGGCGTCTGCTCGACCCGATCACCCAGGACGTGTGCGCCTTCTATGGCGACCACGCCCTCTTCGACGACTACACCGGGGTGGTTCTCGACATCGAGGAGGGCAAGCGCATCGCCCACGCCCTGGGCGAGAACAAGGCCGCTATCCTGCGCAACCACGGCCTCTTGACCGTCGGTCACTCGGTGGACGAGGCCGCCTGGTGGTTCATCACCATGGAGCGCTCCTGCCAGGTGCAGCTGCTGGCCGAGGCGGCCGGCAAGCCGGTCTTCATCGACCAGGAACAGGCCGAGGTCACCGCCGGCCAGGTCGGCGGACACTTCGCCGGCTGGTTCAGCTTCCAGCCCCTCTACGACCGGATCGTCGCCGAACAGCCCGACCTCCTGGACTGAAGCCGGGGCGCCGCGGCGCTCCGCCATTCCTCTTCGGCCGGGCCAAGCCGCACCGCGCGGGCAGGGCGGATTCCTCGGCGAACACCTCAGTGAGGGCCTAGTCGCTCGCCGTCGGCGATGACCATGCGGACGAAGTCCAACGCGTCCCGCCGCCGCATCAGCGACGGGCGGTGGTAGCCACCCGCACCCCGGGCTCGGAGGCGCAGCGCCTCGTCGAGAATTGCATCCCATTGGCCACCGAAGCGCCGTGAGGCGTACCGGGCCCCCTCCTCTTTGGTGCAGATCTCCCCACTGGTGAGGGTGAAGTGCAGTCGGGGGACTCCGAGCACCGCCCACTCCACCGGCCAACCCCCCATGGCCTTGGGCCCGAAAGAGCGGGACCAGCGGGTCACCCAGGGCTTCCAGTAGGAGACGAGGTTGTCGGCCACCCACCGCCGGAGGGCGGAGGGGTCATCCCGCAGCCCCAGATCTGGGATGTCCGGGCCGCGGAAGGCGATTCCCCGTCGCACCAGCAGGTGCATGGTCACCGGGTTGGGCTCGTAGTGATCACCAGGGCTGACCGTTCCGAGGTTGGCCCTCACGGCCCCGTCCAGATCATCGGGTCGCCGGCTCAGATCCGCGGCCCGCACATACACCCCGTCGAGGACCGGATGACGGTGCCGGCGGGCCATCTCGGCGTGGAGCCGGCCTAGCCCGGCCACGTCCTCGGGACCGGGTCGGCGCGACGTCACGGCCAGGAAGTCGATGTCGCTCCGGCCGTCCCGGTACCCGCCCAGGGCCAGTGAGCCGATCAGGTACAAACCGGTCACCAGGCCAGGGGTCTCGGCATCGGCCTGCTCCAGGTACTCGCTGCACACCTCGCGGACCAGGCTGGGCAGAGCCATGCCGCATCATGGCTCAGGCCAACTTCGGGGCGTGATTGACCGAAATCCATGCCGTGCACAAACATCGGCGGATGGACCGGCCTATGCGCTTCGGCATCTTCCTCGCCCCCTTCCACCCCTCGGGTCAGAACCCGACCCTCGCCCTCGAGCGGGATCTCCAGCTGATCACCCGGTTGGATGAGCTGGGCTACGACGAGGCGTGGATCGGCGAGCACCACTCCGCCGGCTACGAGATCATCGCCTCCCCCGAGGTCTTCATCGCGGTGGCCTCGCAGCGGACCCGCAACATCAAGCTGGGCACCGGGGTCAGCTCGCTCCCCTACCACCACC
>DATARI010000194.1:0-12406 GCA_036264255.1 Acidimicrobiales bacterium
CACCCGCTCCTGCCAGCTCACCTTCACGACGTGGCGATGCGGCTAAACAATACGTCGACCTTGTACTTTGCCAGTGGCTTGCCCACCGCGGTGGTTGCGAGCAGGCCATTTTGCAGGCGCGCCATGCCCTCGTAGTCGCCGACGAAGCAACAGGGGCGGGCGTTGCTGCCCGCCGACAGCAGATTGAACTGCCCACCGATGGGCTGAGAGCTCCAGGTCCCACCCTGATCCCGAGAGTTGGCCAAGACAACCTGCGTCGGCCAGAATCCGTTGCTGCTGGCGGCGGAGGACTTGTAGTAAGTGACAGCCACCGTACCGTCGCCCGCAACCCCAACCGAGGGCAGTGACGCTTGACCATCGACCCCGAGGTAATGGCTGGTCCAGGTGCGCCCACCGTCCTGCGACCTCGCCACCACGACCCGCGAGGAGGTCGCGCCGGGTTGGGACCAGGTGACGTATACATCGCCGTTCGGCGCGACGGCCTCCGCCGGGAACGTGTCATAGATGTTCATGCCCTGTCCCGTGACCGGATCATGGATGTCTCGCCCGCCGGTCTGCCCGATCGTGATCGGCTGGCTCCAGGTGCGGCCGCCGTCGACGGACCGCAGCGCCAACTCCTGGGTGGGGAGCGAACGAACCGCATTCGGATCGGGATTCGAGTCGCTGCTGACGAGTGAGAACACATTGAGCAGAGAACCGTCGGGGTTCACCAGGATCTTCCCCCGGGCAGGAAAGCGTTCCGGGGTCTTCGGGTCGTACAGGATCCGCGGTTTCGACCACGTGCGCCCGCCGTCGGTTGTGGTCGACATCAGGCTGTAGCCAGTGAAGAAGTCGGAACCCGACCGATGGACGTAGTAAAGGTAGGCTGTCAGTGGCTGGCGAGGATCCGGCGTCAAATTCGGAAGATCCCAGAAATCACCCGTGAGCGGCTGCACGACAGTTGGCACCGACCATGAGAAGCCGCCGTCAATTGATTGGCTGACCACCATGCTTGTCGCGGCGGACTCCGGATCGGTGGGAGAGGTGAAGTTGACCACGATCGCGGAGAAGTAGGCGATCCGCCCATCAGCCGAAAAATAGACCCCGGGGTCGCTGGCAACCTTTATGGCACCGCCGGTGCAATAGGAGAGCCCGGGGACGAGTATGCGGGAGAACGAATGTCCTCCGTCGCGCGACGCCATCACGAGGTCTGTCGCCCGACCGTCCTGGATCCACGCCACCAAGACATTTTGGGGATTGCTTGGATTCACCGCGACCGATGTCTCCTGCGAAAACCCGGGGTCGAACCCCGTGCCGCTGTTCGTGCAGGGACCTCCCGTAAACGGACTCCCCAGCGAGATGTCAGCTGTCTGGACGGGCAGCGGTCCAGCCGAGGTCTGCACGGGCGGGGGTCCAGCCGAGGACGGCCCGGTCCCCCGGGTAACCAAGATCAACACGAGCGCCAATACCAACAGCGTCACCAAAGCCACAACCGCAATCGCCACCGGCCGTCGCCCGCCCACCCCACTCCGCATAAACGGAGATCCTTCCAATCACGGGTTCCTGCTGTCAATTGATCGGTGCGATTGATCGGTGCGAACAAATTGTAAGAGTGGAGACGTTCTGTGCCTGCACCTCGTCCCCGCCGGATGACGGCGGATCGACACGCGCGATGGGCGCGCTATGGATGACCGGGGCTGAATTGGCGCTACAGCAGTCATGGCAGAGAATCTGCCAGGCGACCGAGCAGTCCCAACGGGATTTGAACCCGTGTCTCCACCTTGAGAGGGTGATGTCCTAGGCCTCTAGACGATGGGACCGTGCCACCTGGTCCCTGTCGGGGCAGATGGGTGCTGCAGTGATGATGGTGCCACGGCGCCCGGGGGCGTCCGCAAGCGCTCGGGGGGGAGGGCTCGAACCTCCAACCTCATGAACCAGAATCATGCGCGCTGCCAGTTGCGCCACCCCCGAATGGGCGAATGGCCAATTTAGCCGACATGGAGCCTCCACCGGGAATGCTCCCAGCTCAGAGCTCAGACCGTCGCAACCAGGGGTAGCCGCCAGGGCGGGCCCCCACGAGATCGCTCACCCCAGCGACGAATGCAGGGAGGTCAGGTGGTTGAAGCCGATGATCCGGCCCAACCCCACCCCCACCGTCTCCTTGGCGTAGTACGGCACCGTCGACCATCCCTTGATGGGAGACGACTGGGCCGGAGTCGGGGAGGCGGTGAGGCCCACCGAGGAGGCGATGGCCAGGCACCGGGCTTCGTGGAAGCCGTCGGTCACCAACAGGATGGTCTTGTCCCCATGGGCCAGGAGCACCGGCGAAGCGTCGGCCAGGTTCTCCCAGGAGTCTCTTCCTCCCGCTTGATAGATATCGCGGGCAGGTATGCCGTTGGCGATCAGATAGCGGGCCGAGGCTTCCGCCTCGGTGTAGACGTCTCCGGGCTCCTTGGACCCGGTGACCACGATGTTGGTGGCGTATTGCTGCTGCCAGAGGTACTTGGCCTCGTTCAGCCTGGCCTGCAGATCCGGTGATGGCACCCCGTTGTACTGGGCGGCGCCCATCACCACGATGGCCCCGGCCGCGTGGGCCTGGAAGTGGCGGCCGGTCAGGAACACCTGGACCGCGGTCACCGCCAGATAGATCACGATGGCGGCGACCAACAACACGATCAGCCGGAAGACCAGTCGCACCAGCCGGAGCCCGGCGAACGTGGCGAGTAGGCCCACTGGCTAGGGTTTCTCTGCCCGGAGCCGCTCGAGTGCGGCGCTCAGCCGGGCGAGCACCTTCTCCGGTCCGAGCACCTCGAGGGCCTCGAACAGCGGCGGCCCGACCCGCCGGCCGGTGATGGCCACCCGGATCGGGGCCTGGGCCTTGCCCAGCTTGCGACCGACCCCTTCCCCCACCGCCAGGGTGGCGGCGTGGAGCCCGTCCGCCGTCCAGTCGGTCCCGGCCAGCTCCCGGTAGGCGGCAATCGCTCCCTCCAGGATGGTGGCGGCGGCATCGTCCCCACTGATCGCCTTGGCCCAGTCGTTGTCATCGATGGCCGGCTCGGTGAGGAACATGAAGTCGACCATCGCCGGCACCTCCCCCAGCACCGCCACCCGCTCCTGCACCAGCGGGGCCAGGCGTCGGAACACCTCGGCGTCGAAGGCGTCGTCGGGCCAGGGCGCCGAGGGCCCGGTCAGCCAGGGCCGGCTGGCGTCGATGAAGGCGTCGAGGGACATCGCCCGGATGTACTCACCGTTGATATGGGTGAGCTTGACCACATCGAAGAAGGCGGGCGAATGGTTGACCGCTTTCAGATCGAACCACTCCACCAGCTGATCGACGCTGAAGATCTCCTCGCCTCCGGGTGGGCTCCAGCCCAACAGCGCCAGGTAGTTCACAAACGCCTCCGGCAGGTACCCCTGATCGCGGTAGGACTCGACCGCCACCGGGTCACGCCGCTTGGACAGCTTCTTCCGCTGCTCGTTGACCAGCATCGGCAGGTGGGCGAACACCGGGAGGGCCGGGACCGGCTCGGGGGCGGCGCCGGTGGTCCCGTCGGTGACCCAGCCGAGCGAGGCCAGCGCCTCCCACATCAGGATGTTCTTCGGGGTGGTGGGCAGCAGATCCTCGCCGCGGATGACCTCGGAGATCCGCATGTCGATGTCGTCCACCACATTGGCCAACACGAACAACGGGGCCCCGGAGGCCTTCACCGCCACGAAGTCGTCCATGGCCGTGTTGGGGAACTCGACGTCGCCCCGGATCACATCGATCACGGTGGTGACGCCGGCGTCCGGGGTGCGGAACCGAAGGGCCCGGCCCTCCCCCCGGGACAGTTTCCGGTCCCGGCAGAAGCCGTCGTAGCCGGGAGTCTGGATCCCCGCCGCCTTGTTGCGGGCGTCGATTTCCTCCCGGGTGCAGTCGCAGGCGTAAAGGAACCCGCCGTCCCACAGGGCGTCGACGGCCTGGTCGTAGCGGTCGAACCGGGCCGACTGCCGGTAGGGCCCTTCGTCGGGGTCCATGGACAACCAGTGCATGGCCGCCTCGATCCCGTCGACCCACTCCTCCCGATTGCGCTCGGCGTCGGTGTCCTCGATGCGGAGGACGAAGGTGCCGCCGGAGCGGCGGGCGACCAGCCAGTTGAACAGCGCAGTGCGGGCGCTGCCTACATGGAAGAAGCCGGTCGGTGACGGGGCGAAGCGAACTCTGGGGGATTCCCCGGGCACGCCGGGGTTACTCGTCCTCGATGATGGTGATGGCTCCGGTCGGGCAGCCGTTGGCGGCCTGGCGCACCTTCTCGTGCAGGTCCTCCCCCGGATGCTCGTTCAGCACGTAGAGGAACCCGTCGTCCCGGACCTCGAACACTTCGGGGGCGATTCCCATGCAGACGGCGTTGCTGGCGCACTCGTCGTAATCAACGACAACCTTCATGTGACCTCCGGGAACTCGGTGAACGCATCCGAGTGTACCGGCCTCCGCCAGGCGTGTTGGGCACCTGGCCATCCCCTCGGCTAGAACACTGATCGTGATCACCCCCGACCTGACGTCCCGCTCCTCGACGCCTGCCGGGCAACGCCCCGACCGCCGTCAGCGCCGGCGCCGGTTCCGGGTCGGGACGGGCATCCTGGCCGCGCTGGCGGTGACGCTGACCGCCTGCTCCTCGGGACCGACGTTGTCGGTGTCCACCACCACCGCCGGGGGCGGATCCACCTCGACCACCGGTTCGGGGACCGGGCTGCCGGCCGTCCGCCACGTGTTCGTGATCATGCTGGAGAACGAGGGGTACCCGGCCACCTTCGGCAATCCGGCCGCTGACCCGTATCTGGCCACCACCCTTCCGTCCAAGGGCGCCCTGTTGTCCAACTACTACGCCACCGGCCACCTTTCCAACGACAACTACATCTCGTTCCTCTCGGGGCAGGCGCCGAATCCGTCCAACCAGGCCGACTGCCAGACCTTCGCCGACTTTCCGGCCACCTCCACGGTGGCGGCCAACGGCCAGATCTCCGGATCCGGATGCGTCTTCCCGGCGTCGGTGCCGACGGTGGCCAACCAGCTGACGACGGCCGGTCTCACCTGGAAGGGGTACATGGAGGACATGGGCAACCTCCCGACCCGGGAGTCGGCGACCTGCGGGCACCCGGCCATCGGGACCGCCGACCTCACCCAACGGGCGGTGCCCGGTGACGGCTACGCCACCCGGCACGACCCCTTCGTCTACTTCCACTCGATCATCGACAACGCCAGTCTCTGCAACACCCACGTGGTTCCCCTCGGCACCACCACTGGCGGGATGCCGGCCGGGATCCCGACCGGGACGACCGGATTGCAGAAGGACCTGCTGTCGGCGTCATCGACTCCCAACTTCAGCTTCATCACCCCCAACCTCTGCAACGACGGCCATGACAACCCGTGCGTGAACCAGACCGGCCAGGCGTCGCAACTGGCCAACATCGACGCCTTCCTCCAGCAGTGGGTCCCGCTGATCACCAACTCCCCCGCCTTCAAGAAGGACGGCCTGCTGGAAGTCACCTTCGACGAGGCCGACACCGGCGATGCCACCGCCTGCTGTCGGGAGGTTCCGGGCCCGGCCGCGCCCAACCCCGGGCTCAGCGGTCCGGGCGGGGGTCGGATCGGAACCGTGCTCATCTCGCCGTTCATCCATCCCGGCACCACCAGCACGGTGCCCTACAACCACTACTCGTCGTTGGCCACCATCGAGGACCTGTTCGGCCTGACCCGGTTGGCCCAGGCCAAGACGGCCAGCGCCACCTTCGGCAAGGACATCTTCGGGTAGGGGTCGGACGCCCCTCGGGCGAGTGACTAGGGCTTGTCGGAGCCGAGCACCCACATGGAGAAGAACTGGGACCCGCCGCCGTAGGCCTGGCCGAGGGCCCGGCTCACCCCGTCGATCTGGTGCTCACCGGCCTGGCCCCGCACCTGCATGGCGACTTCGAGGAAGCGGAGCATCCCCGAGGCGCCGATCGGGTTGGACGACAGCACCCCGCCCGATGTGTTCCAGGGGATGTCACCGTCGAAGGCGGTGGCCCCCGCCTCGGTGAGCTTCCACCCGTCGCCCAGGTCGCAAAAGCCGAGGTTCTCCAGCCACATCGGCTCGTACCAGCTGAACGGGACATAGACCTCGGCGACGTCGATCTCCGCCCGGGGGTTGGTGATCCCGGCCTGGGCGTAGACATCGGCCGAGCAGTCCCGACCGGCTTGGGGGTTGACCTGGTCTCGCCCGGCGAACTGGGTGGGCTCAGACCGCATGGCCATCCCGTGGATCCAGGCCGGCGGGTAGCTCCCTGACACCGAGTCCTCGGCGGCCAACACCATGGCGGCGGCGCCATCCGACGACGGGCAGGCCTCGAGATAACGAAGCGGGTCCCAGAGCATCATCGATTCCTCGACGGTTTTCATGTCGATGTCGGGAAGGTGGAGGTGCGCGTAGGGGTTCCGAATGGCGTTGAGCCGGTCCTTGACCGCCACCATCCGCCCGATGTGCTCGGGTGCCCCCGAGCGCCGCATGTAGGCGCGGATGTGGGGGGCGAAATACCCGCCGGCTCCAGCCAGCAATGGGGCGGCGAAGGGCTGCGGCACCGACAGGGCCCACATGGCGTCGGAGTCGGACTGCTTCTCGTAGGCGACGGTGAGGACCCGCTGGTGGATTCCCGAGGAGATGAGGTGGGCGGCCACGATCGAGGTGGACCCTCCCACCGATCCGGCGGTGTGAACCCGGAGCATCGGCTTGCCCACCGCTCCGAGGGCCGGCGCCAGGTACAGCTCGGGCATCATCGATCCCTCGAACATGTCGGGGGCCTTGCCGATCACCACCGCGTCGATGTCCGACCAGGTGAGGTCGGCGTCGGTGAGGGCCATCTTGGCCGCTTCCCGGACCATGCCGGCGATGGAGATGTCATCCCGCTTGGCCTTGTGGTGGGTCTGCCCCACCCCGATCACTGCACAGCGTTCAGCCATCACTCACCACCTTCCAGCACGCAGACGAGATTCTGTTGCAGGCACGGCCCGGAGGTGGCATGGGCCACCGCCCGTCCGGCCTCGCCGGCGGCGATGCGGGCGGCGGCCTCGCCGATCCGGATGAGGCCGGCGGACATCATCGGGTTGGCGGCCAGGGCCCCACCCGACGGGTTGATCCGGACCCCGTCGCCGAGACCCAGCGCCTCTTTGAGGATGATCTCCTGATGGGCGTAGGGAGCATGGAGCTCGGCCACGTCGACGGCACCGTCGGCCACCCCGGCGACCTCGCCGGCCTTGGCCGTCGACGGCGACGACGTCAGGTCCCTGGCCCCCAGCGAGTGGGTCTCGATGCGGTGGTCGAACCCGGTGATCCACACCGGGTTGTCCGACCACTCCCGGGCCTTGTCGCCGGCGGCGAGCACGATGGCGGCGGCCCCGTCGGTGATCGGCGGCAAGGCGTGGCGGCGGAGGGGGGACACCACGTAGTCGTCCTTCATCAGCGCTTCGGTGGAGATGTCGTTGGACACCTGCGCCTTCGGGTTGCCCAGCGCGTCCTTTCGGCTCCGGGAGGCGATGGCAGCGAAATCCTCCTCGGTGGCCTTGCCGGCGTCGAGCAGCGCCCGGGCCTGGAGGGCGGCCAGGCTCACCGGGTCCGGCCACAACGGGGCCAGGTAGTACGGATCGAGCTGGAGGGCCAGGATCTCCTGCAGGTTCCCCGGCGACGAGCGGCCGAAGGAGTAGACCAGCGCGGTGTCGATCTCCCCTTCCTGCAGCAGGACCCAAGCCTCGTACAGCGCCCAGGCTCCGTCCATCTCGACATGGCTCTCGGCCCGGGGTGGCCAGACCCCGACGGCGTCGAGGGCGGTCACGAAGCTGAAGGGGCCACCGATCAGGTAGTCGGTAGACCCCGAGCAGATGAAGTGGATGTCGTCCTTGTCGATCCCGATGTTGGCGAACACCTCGGCCACCACCGGCTGGAGCATCTCCACCTCGTTGCGCTCGTTCTCCCGGCGCACGTTGTCGGACTGGGCGAACGAGGCGATCGACACCGGACGGCGCACCGACCTGTCGGCGTTGGCGGCGGCGCTCACAAGTACTCCTTATAGGTGTCGTAGTCGGCGTCGGGTTCCCCGTTGGGACGGAAGTACTTGACCGAGGCCAGCGTCGGGGTCAGCTCCGACGGATCGACCCAGACCGCCTCGACCCGCATGCCCATGCGGATCTCGTCGGTGGGGATCTCCTGGATGAGACCCATGAACGAGATGTTGGCCTTGTCCAGAAGGACCTGGGCACAGATGTAGGGGATCTCGATGGACTGCCCGGCGAACGGGACGTTGACCACGCAGTAGGTGGTGACGGTGCCGGCGTTGCCGAGTTCGACCTCCTCGGTGGTCGGCACTCCATCGGTGGGGCAGGAGCCCCGGGACGGGACATAGACCTTGCCGCATTTCGGGCACCGCTGGCCGATGAACTTGCCCTGCTCGAGGCCCCGGAGGAACCCGGACAGGGCGATCCCGGGGGTGAACTCGAAGTCGAGGCGAATGGGGGTGGCCAGCGTGGTGACCGGTCCCAGCTCCTCGGTGGTGGTCTCGCCGGCCATCAGGAGGCACCTCCTTCGGGGACGAAGGCGTCGATGTCGGCCATGGACCCGATGCGCTCGGCGACGGGCCGGAAGCGCACCGTCACCCGGTCGCCGGTGGCGATCTGGTCGGGACCGCCGGCGTCGACGGCGTGAAGCAAGGCGGTATCGGCCCCGTCCAGCCGAATGAGGGCCCAGGCGAACGGCTTGTCCAGCGGGTGCTTGGGCAAAGGGTCGGACACCCACGCCCAGGATTCGACCACCCCGCCGGGACCGACCTCCACCATCTCGCCGGTGTCGTCACCGGTGGTGGGGTCGTACTCGGTGGGAGGCACGATGACTGAGCCACCGGCCCCGCGCACCCCGGTCAACTTCCCGTCCCGCAGCCCGGTCATGAATGCCCCGATGACCGGACCCACCGATCGCGAATACGGGTATTCCAGGACATGGCTGGCGTGCAACGCTTCGCCCTCAGGCATCCGACCCCTCCCTCTGATGGCTCGACGAACGTCAATTCAGAAAAGTAGAACACATTTCAGTTTTGTGCGCCAACAGGGCTCTCCCGGCCCAATTATCCGGCGGTCGGCCATCGACCCCGGGCGCTCGGGTTCCGGGTCCGGCTCGTTTTCTCCGGGTCGAAGTGGGTACCAGAGGGGGATGACGCCTCTGGCCAGTTCCATCGAACGGGAAGCCAAATTCGAAGCCGACCTCGACAGTCCCCTGCCCGATCTCCGGAAGGTGGTCGGAAGCGTCGTCCGGTTGCCCGAGCAGTCCCTCCGCACCACCTACTTCGACACCGCCGACTTCCGGCTGTGGCGGCGGAGGCTCACCCTCCGGCACCGGGTCGGCGAGGAATCGGTAACCGGGACCTGGACCCTCAAGCTTCCGGAAGGTCACCGGGGGGCGGTCCTCGACCGCACCGAGCTCACCTGGCCGGGGGCCAGGGAGATCATCCCCGAAGGTGCGTTGCGGGTCCTCAAGGGCGTGGTCCGTCGGACCGCACTCGTCCCGATCGCCGAGCTGGCCTCGGAGCGGGTGAGGTTCGGCCTCTACGACGCCAAGGGGCGCCCCCTCGGAGAGGTCGACGACGACAGGGTGACGGTGGTCGGTGGTCGGCGGGACGGCCACCGCTTCCGGGAGGTCGAGGTGGAATTCGAGGCGGCGCCGGCCAAGGTGGTCGAGGCCGTCTTGAAGAAGTTCGCCAAAGCCGGCATCCGGTCGGGGAAGGCGCCGAAGTTGGCCAGGGCGCTCGATCTACCGCCGCCGGACCGAGGCCGGGGCGGCACCCCCGGCCGCAAGGCCCGGCTGGGACAGGTGGTCCAGGCCAGCCTGACTGATGGGCTGGAGCGGATCCTCGACCACGACTACCGCTTGCGGGTCGATCCCTCCGACCTCCAACCCGATGACGTGCACCAGGCCCGGGTGGCGACCCGGCGGATGCGGTCGGACCTGAAGACGTTCGGATCCATCCTCGATCCGGTATGGCTCGGCCACACCCGGGCCGAGCTCAAGTGGCTCGGCGAGCTGCTCGGGAGGGTACGGGACCCCGATGTGCTGGCCGCCAACCTCGAGCGAGACGAGGCGACGGTGGTTCCCTCGGGGACAACGGAGTTGACCGCCGGGCTGGCCAAGCAGCGCCGGCAAGCCACCCGGGAGCTGGGTGCCGCCCTGGACAGCGACCGTTACCTCACCCTGCTCGACCGGCTGGATGCCGGGGCGCAGCGGCCACCGTTCTACCCGAATAGGGGAGGCAAGAAGCCCTCTCGGTCGGGGCATCCCCGCCCCGATGACCGGGCCCGGGTGGCCGTCCCCGCCCTGGTGGCGTCGCGATGGCGCGCCCTCCGGAAGAAGGTGCGCAAGGCGGGGAACCGTCCGAGCGACGCCGAGCTGCACCGGATCCGCATCGGGGCAAAACAGCTGCGCTACGCCGCCGAGGCGGCCACGCCGGTGATGGGGCGGCCGGCCGCCCGGACCGCGGCCAGAGCCGAGCGGTTGCAGACCGTCCTCGGTGAGCACCACGACGCCGTCACCGCCGAGGCGTGGCTCCGGGAGCAGGCCTTGCACGACACCCGGGCGGCCAGCTTCGCGGCCGGCATGCTGGCGGCCCAACAGATCCGCCGGCAGCAGAAGCTGCGGCGCCGGTGGCGATCGAGCTGGCGGAACCTCGACCAACCGAAGGCCCGGGCCTGGCTCCGTTGAGGCCCGGCGGGGGTGGTCCTGGGTAGAGTCGGCGGGGTCTCCCCCGTCCTGGTGGGAGATACCCAGCTAAAGAGGTGACGTGACCACACCCGGGCGAGCAGAGGTAGATGGTGTCGGCGGTGGCGCCAGGAGGCCCAACATCTTGTTGGTGGTGTCCGACCAGGAGCGCCAGCGTTCGTGGCTCCCGGCCGGCACCTCGCTGCCGTGGCGGGACCGCCTCCGGGAGGAGGGGCTGGAGTTCACCAATTATTTCACCCACTCGTCGCCGTGCTCGCCCAGCCGGGCCAGCCTGTTCACCGGGCGGTACCTGGCCGGTCACGGGGTCAACGACAACGTGATCATGCCCGAGCACCACGAATTGGCGACCTCGGTGCCCACCCTCGGCTCCCTGCTGGACGGGGCGGGTTACCGCTCCTCCTACATCGGCAAGTGGCATCTTTCCCAGTCGCCCACCCCGGACATGGAGGCCTACGGCTTCGCCGACTGGGACGGCAACGACCGCCACTTCATGGGCTGGGCCGGCACCGGTGTCCACTTCGACCCCATCATCGCCTCCAACGCCGCCCACTGGTTGAAGGCCAACGCCGCCCCGTCGGTGGATGAGGGTCAAGCCGCCCCCGACCCCTGGTTCCTGACCGTGGCCCTGGTCAATCCGCACGATGTGATGTGGTTCCCGATAGACCAGCCCGGTTACCGGGAGCGCCATCCCGACGACGTGGCCGGGGTGCGCTCCATCCTGGAGTCGGCGGCCTGGAAGGACGACGACGCCCTCCCCGTTTACACGGATCCCTACGACGAGGTGGTCGACCGTTTGCCGGCCAACTTCGACGACGACCTCCATGCCAAGCCCGAAGCCCACCGCCAGTGGCGCTGGGACCAGCAGCACGGTCTGTGGGGCTACATCGACCCGTCCGACACGAGGGCCTGGCTCCGCCATCTCGACTACTACGTCCACCTCCACCAGCTGGCCGATCGGAGCCTTGGCACGGTGCTGGCGGCGCTGGAGGCGTCGGGGGCGTGGAACGACACCATCATCATCTTCACCTCCGACCACGGGGACATGTGCGGCTCCCACGGGCTGCGGTCCAAGGGCCCGTTCGTCTACGACGAGATCATGCGGGTGCCCCTCTACGTGAAGGTCCCCGGGGTCACCGCTCCCGGCTCGGTCACCGCCGCTCTCGGGTCCCACGTCGACCTGGCCGCCACCATCTGTGCGTTGGCCGGGGCGGCCCCCTCGGCGACGACGCCCACCATCCAGGGGGCCGACCTCTCCCCCGTCCTCGCCGACCCGACGGCATCGGTCCGTGACCACGTCCTCTTCGCCCAGGACTCCGCCCAGACCGAGAACCTCAACAAGGTGCGCTACGCCCTTCGCGGCTTCTACGACGGCCGGACCAAGTACGCCCGTTACTACGGGGTGGGCGGGGGGAAGCCGTCGACCGGGCTGTGGGGAAAGTCGCCGGGGGCCAAGCTGTTCGACGTCGACTGCTCGTTCGACGACAACGACCACGAGTGGTACGACCACGACTCCGACGCCGACGAACTGGTCAACCTGGCCAACGATCGGGCCCGCCGCGGGGAACTCCGCGACGTCTACGAGCGGATGCGCGCCTACGAGGCGGAGTCCTTCCTTCCCTTCGGCACCCCGGCCAGCTGACGGCCCGTGTCGCGGCGGT
>DATARI010000028.1:0-11414 GCA_036264255.1 Acidimicrobiales bacterium
CGACGCCGTACCATCGCCATGGACATCAATCTCCGGGTGATGGCCGTTGTGAAGGTGGACGATACCCGGGTCGGTCAGGGACGAGACCAGGAACTCCACGATCTCCGAACGCCCCGACTGTGGGCCCGGTGCCGATTCGTAATCGGTGGTGGCGTCGTCGACGAAGAGTTCGCCGAGCTCGACGAAGCGCTTGGTGTCGAGCAGCCGGAAATACTCGTACTTGAGCCGGCAGATTGCCTGCGTAGCCTCGTCTGTCATTCCCCCACCTCGTCGATCCTCGTGTGGATCGAAGTGTACTGACTCAATTTCGCGCCAACGGCCGGCGCAGGCGTGGGTCTTCGGAAGGAAGCCGTTTCGCCCCGGTCGACGGTTACCCAAGCTCGGAGTGGGTAGACAGAAGTTTTATGACCTGAATGGCCCACCGCCCAGAAAGGGGATCGGGCCTCGCACCATGAACCTCATTTCAGAATCGCCGGACACTCCGTTCCACAAACGCCACGGGCGCTACCGTCGACGCCCCTCGACCTCTTTCTGGGGAAGGTTAGCTACCGGGGTTCGGCCGATCCGGCGCACCACTGCGCTTCCGTCCGGTCCGTCCAGCCCCTCGGTGGCCCGCGCCTTTGTGCGCGACGTCCTGTCCGGTTGGGGTCTGACCGAGTTGGAGGCCGACGCCTGCCTGGTGGCCTCCGAATTGGTGACCAATGGATTGCGCCACGGTGGGGGGGCCGAATCCATCACCCTCACCGCCAACAATCGTTATCTCCAGGTGGCGGTCGCCGATCGGGTGGCGATGCGATCCCCTCGCCGGCTCTATCAGGACCTGACGGCCGAGGGGGGACGGGGTATCGCGCTGGTGGAGGCCGTCGCCGACACCTGGGGTACGACCCGACCTCGAGCCCGCCAAGGCAAAGCCGTGTGGTGCAAGCTGAAGCTCTGACCGGCGGCCGCTCTAACCGGGGGCCGAGCCTGAAGTGTTGCCGCCCGGGACGAGGTGGCCCGGCTACGCCGAGTTCGACACCGGGGACCGGCGCCGGCGGCGGCGACTGAACCCCTTGGCCGGCGACGAGGACAGCATGGAGACGTCGTGCAATGCACACGAGTCGGCGCTGTTGTACATCGACAGCCGGACCTCGCACCCGTCGTGGGCGCAGATCCGGTTGGAGCCGTAGACCTGCGGGCTGCCATGGTCACCCAGGCGTTCTCCGACGATCGAGCCATTCGGTGTCGGGTGTTCGAGCACGGAAAACCTCCGAATCCAAGGAACCCAGGCAGCCCCTCGAGGGTGCGATACCCGGCCCAGAATCCGGCTAAACATCCCGATCAGAGATCGTCGGGCCCGGTCAAAGATCGTCGGCGAATGCCTCTCGGAGCTGGGCGAGGCTGGTAGCCAGGAGGCGGGAGACGTGCATCTGGCTGATCCCGATCCGGGTGGCGATTTCGGACTGGGTGAGGCCGTCGATGAACCGGAGCTTCACGATGTCCCGGTTCCGCTCCGGGAGGAGGGCAAGGGCGGGCTCGAGGACCGACCGTTGTTCCACCAATGCGGCGGCAGCATCCTCGGTGGAGAGGGTGTCGCCCAGCGTGGCCCCCCCGACGACGGGCGCGTCGAGCGATGCGGAACGGTAGCCCTGCCCGGCTTCGATGGCCTCGACGATGGCTTCTTCCGAGGAGCCGGTGGCGCGGGCCAGCTCCGGGACGGTCGGCGATCGACCGAGTTGGTGGCCGAGGGTTTCGATGGTGGTCCCCAGCTCGAGATAGAGCTCCTGAACACGCCGGGGCGCTCGCACCGCCCACCCCCGGTCACGGAAGTGCCGCTTCAGTTCCCCGATGATCGTCCCGGTGGCGAAGGTGGAGAATTTCACGTTCCGCTCGGGATCGTACCGATCTACCGCCTTGATCAAGGCGATGGAAGCAACCTGAGCCAAGTCATCGTAGGACTGCCCCCGGTGGGCGAACCGATGGGCAAGGCGTCGGGCCAACCCCAGATTCTCTGAGATCAGCTTTTCGCGCAACACCGGGTCACGGGTGGAGGCGAACTCCACCCACGATTCTTGGGGGGTGTGCGGACTTTCCGCAGCGTCGGCCATCAAGAAGCAACCTTGCTCCTGTGCTTGCGGATCCATGCCTGCCGTCGACCATCCGCCATGTCCTCCCCGTACTCGTCGACCAGAGCTTCGATGATCCGCAACGACAGATCGTCGGGATCATCCTCACCCCGCTCGTCGAGATCGCCCTCTCCCCACAACGAGCATCCCACCGTGATCACCCCGGCATCCTCGGTGAAATGAAGATGAACCGCGCCCGTCTTGTTCCGTCCGATGACGGAGAGGCACAGTTCCTCGACCACCAGGCGAAGGTCCTCGATGTCCTCGATCCCGAATTCTGCCCGCCCCGCCATGGCCGCGGCGGTCAACCGGGCCAGGATCAACAGGTCGGATCGGACCGGGATCGTCAGTTCAACGGTGCCGTTCATCCGCCCACCGCTTCCTCGACGCTGGCGAAGACTGGGAAGACACTGGTCAGCGCGGTGATCTCCAGGACCTTGAGGATCCGCGGCTCGGTCACGACCAGCTTGAGGGTCCCTCCGGCTTCTTCCTGCCTCCGGAAGGCGCCGACCAGTACCCCCAAGGCGGTGGAGTCGATGAACGACACCCCGCTGAGATCGACCACGATCGCCGAAACCCCCTCGGCGGCTTGCGTCACCAGGCATTCCTTCAAATCCGGGGCGGTGGCCACATCGATCTCGCCGGTTACCGTCACCACCGAGACACCATCGACTCGTTTTTCGGCAATCTCAAAGGTCAGATCCACGGGTGAAGTCCTTTCTCGGACATTGGCAGGTCACTCGACCCGGAACTCTGTCAAACCGACCGATGCCTGCGATAGCCATCCTCGGACCGATTGCCTAGCCGGCCGGAAACTCACATCCGGCAGGCACTGCGCACCCCACTGTCGATCCCCAAAAGCCTTGACTATGCACACCTCGACCGTCAGGCAGCGTATCTTCCCGAAGTCCGTCCGGATGAAACCGGGGATATCTTTCACCGGGGACGGAGGCCGGGGAAGCCCACGGCTGTTAGCTTTCGCCCCTATAGGACCAGGGGAATGGCCGTGGGACCGCAGGTCGAGGGGGCAGGAGCACCGTTATGAGAAATGTCTGGAGCTGGTTGGGTCTCAACCTGGGCAAGCGGGCGGGCACCGTGTCGGTGATCGGGTTGGTGATCACCATCGGCCTGGGTCTCGGGATCACCCAGTTGAAGTTCTCCACCAGCAACGCCAGCTATCTCAACGCCAATGACACGGCCCAAATCGACAACGTCCACTATGAGTCGCTGTTCGGCGGAGACCCGATCGTGACCATGTTCACCATGCGTCCCGGCACCACTATCGACAACCTGTTCACTCCCAGCAACATTGCCCAGTTCCAATCCATGCAGGCCCAGCTGAAGAGGGATCCGTCGGTGTTCAGTGCCATCACCCCCCTCGACGACCTCGACCTTTCGAACGCTCTGGCCAAGAGTCCGGACGGCAACCCGACCGACAGCCCCGCCGGCAAACTCCTACTGTCGGCGTTCTCCCGCGACCCGTCGGCCGCCAGCAAGGCCATTCGACAGAAGAACATCTTGGCACTGGCCAGCGGAGAGGCAGCCATCCCGGCCAAGCAACAGGTGATCACCAACCCGGCCTGGGTCAATTATCTGACCCATAACCCCGACGGCAGCCTCCGTACCGCGTCTTCCACCTTCTTTCCCAACAACGGGCATGCCGCGATGGTGGTGGTCCTCAAAGGCAACCTGACCATCGAACAGGAATCGGCAGCCGCCGTCTCGGTCCAGAACATCGTCAGTGGCGCTCACTTCCAGAACACCACCACCCTCACCACCGGTGTCCCCGCCCTCCTCCGCACCATCAACAACTACCTGAAAGGCGGCATGCTCACCCTCGGCGCCATCGCCGCGGTGGTGATGATCATCATCTTGCTGTTGCTGTTCAACGTCCGGTGGCGGTTGCTCCCGTTTCTCATTGTCGTCATCGGCCTTATCTGGGGGTTCGGCCTCACCGGGCTCCTCGGGATACCCCTCACCCTGGCCAGCATCGCCGGCCTTCCGGTGCTGTTAGGGGTGGGGATCGACTACGCCATCCAGATGCACTCCCGGGTGGAGGAGGAGGTGATCCTGGCCCGCGCCCCCCATCCCATCCAGGCCACCGCCCGGCACCTGGGCCCGGCTCTCCTGGTGGTCACCTTTGACGCCGTGTTCGCCTTTGCCGCCCTCCTGCTGGCCAAGGTCCCGATGCTCCGGCAATTCGGGTGGCTGCTCATCGTCGGCATCATTGCCGTCTGTATCTGCAGCATCATCGGCCCGCTCGCCTTCCTCGGCATCCGGGAGTTCAAGTCGCCGACCACCGGGGTCGACTTCTCCCACGGCCGGCTCGCCCGGCTGACCGCCTGGATGGGCAGCGTGCCGGCCAAGGCCGCGATTCCCTTCGCGGTGGCCGCCATCGCCATCCTCGCCGGCGGCCTGGCGGTGGAAGGCCACATTCAACTGCAGACCGACCCGTTGCAATGGGTCGACCCGGGTTCGCAGACCGTCAAGGACGTCAACGCCCTGAAGGCGGGGACCGGGACGGACAACGAGGTCGCCGCCGCCATCCACACCGCCAACCCATGGAGCGATCAAACGGTCGCCTATGTGTCGGCATTCTCCAACGACCAGGTGAAGACGTTTCCCGCCCAGCTGTTCCCGGCCGCGGGCATGGTCAACCTGGTCGATGAGTTCACCGCGGTGCCCGGCACCACCCCGGTGCCACCGCTGGGCAGCGAGGTCCGCCAGGTCTACGGGCTGACACCCCCGGATATCCAACATGCCACCGTGGCCAACGGAGGTGCCGACCTCGGCGTGATCTTCCGCTCCAAGACGTCCACGGTCGGGGACCTGAAGCCGGTGGTCGACCATCTCCAGAGCGATCTCCACCCGCCGGCCGGGATCACCGTCGAACCCGGGGGGATCGCGGTGGTCGGGGTCGGATTCCTCGACAACCTGGCCAAGTCCCGGACCCTGCTCACCTACCTGTCGATCATCTTCGTCGGCGTCTTCTTGGCCTTGCGGCTCCGCAGCCTGATCCGGTCGATACTGTCCCTGATCCCGGTGGTGGTGGCGGTGGGGGCCGTTTCGCTGGTGGCCTGGGCGCTGAGTCTCAAACTGAGTCCGATGACTGCGGTGTCGGGTCCCCTGGTGGTGGCGGTATGCACCGAGTTCACCTCGCTGATCCTGCTGCGCTTCGTGGAAGAGCGCGCCCGAAACCGAACGCCGGTGGAGTCGATGCACGAGACTGCCACCCGTACCGGCCGGGCGTTCATCGTGTCCGGACTCACCGCCATCGCCGGTGTGGCGGTCATCGCCTCGTCGCCCTGGCCGCTCCTGCGAGGATTCGGGATCATCGTCGGCATGAACGTCCTGGTGGCGTTGATCTGCGCCCTGGTCATCCTCCCGCCCATCCTGGTGTGGGCCGAGAGTGATGGGCGGAACTGGGTGTCGCGTCGCCTGATCCGCCATGACGACGAGCCGATCGCGGCGAAAGGCTCCGCACCGATCCCCGTCCCCGAGCTCCCCATCGAACCGCTTCCGGCCTGACGCCTCGGGCGCTCTCCCGCCGGGGCCCACTTGGTCGGGGTGAAACCTGATTGCTAACGTCCCGGCATGGGCACCGTGGAGGTCAGTGAGCAGGTCAGAGCGCCAGCCGAGCGAATCTGGGAACTGATCCGCGACCCCACCCTCATGGGCGACCTCACCGCCGAGTGCACCTCCATGAAGTGGACCGGGTCCGTCAAGGAACCGGCCATCGGGGCCCGTTTTCGGGGGAGCAACCGAAGCGGCTGGCGACGGTGGTCGACCACCTGCACCATCGTGCGCTACCAACCGGGCGAAGAGGTCGCCTGGGATGTGCGGGTGGGGCCCGTCCCGGTGGCGGAGTGGAGCTATCGCATCGCCGGCACCGGGGAAGACGGGCAAACGACGGTCACCGAGCGGTTCGTCGATCACCGGAGCTCTGGCTTCCAGGCGATGAGCCCGTTCATCCGGGGGGTGAAGGACACCGGTGCCCACAACCGCAAGAACATGGCGGAGACCTTGACCCGACTCAAGGCCCGCGCCGAGGCTTGACCCTCCCCCACCCCCCGTCGCCAGCCGTGTCCCCACCCCCGACTCCCTGGTGGAAGACCGCCGTCATCTACCAGATCTACCCTCGGTCGTTCGCCGACAGCGACGGGGACGGGATCGGGGACCTGGCCGGAATCCGGGCCCACCTCGGCGAGCTGGCGTGGTTGGGTGTCGATGCCGTCTGGATCTCCCCGTTTTTCCCGTCGCCGATGGTCGATTTCGGCTACGACGTCAGCAACTACTGCGACGTCGATCCCCGGTTCGGGACCCTGGAGGCGTTCGATGCCCTGGTGGCCGAGGCTCACGCCCTCGGCCTGCGCATCATCATCGACTGGGTCCCCAACCACAGTTCGGATCAGCATCCGTGGTTTCTGGACGCGGTGGCCGACCGGGCCAGCGAGCACCGCAATTGGTACGTCTGGCGCGACCCGAACCCCGACGGGTCCCCTCCCAACAACTGGGTGGCCTCGTTCGACCGATCGGCGCCGGCATGGACCTTCGACGAGGCATCCGGCCAGTGGTACCTCCACCTGTTCGAAGCCGCCCAGCCCGACCTCAACTGGGACGAGCCCGGGGTGGTCGCCGCCATGCACGACGTGCTGCGGTTCTGGCTCGACCGGGGGGTGGACGGGATTCGAGCCGACGTCATCCACTGCATCGGCAAGGACCCCCGCCTCCCCGACGACCCGCCGGAGATGGCCGGCATGCCCCATTCCGCCCTCAACGATGTCCCGGTGACCCACCAACGGCTGCGAGACATCCGCTCGCTTCTCGACAGCTACCCCGGGGATCGGGTCATCGTGGGCGAAGTCTTCCTGATGTCCACCGATCAGGTGGCGACCTACTACGGCCAGGGAGACGAGCTTCACCTCTCCTTCAACTTCCCGCCCCTGTTCGCACCCTGGTCGGAGTCCCACTGGCGCCGGCGCATCGCCCGGACGGTGGAGGCGCTCGGGCCGAGGGAGGCGTGGCCGACCTGGGTTTTGTCCAATCACGACAACCCCCGGCACCGGTCCCGCTACGACGCCGGCGCCCGGTTCGCCGGCGAGGATCCGTCCACCACCGCCCGGCGGAGCGAGTCCCGGGCCCGCGCTGCCGCGGTGCTCCTCTTGACCCTGCGGGGGACCCCGTTTCTCTACCAGGGTGAAGAGTTGGGCCTCCTGGATGCCGACATCCCGCCGGAACGGCAGGTCGACCCCGGCGGTCGAGACGGATGCCGGGCGCCCCTGCCCTGGGACGGATCCGGCGACCACGGGTGGGCTTCGGAGGCGGGCACCGGTCCCTGGCTTCCGTTCCCCCCCGAATCAGCTACCCGCAACTACGCCAGCCAACGGGACGATCCGGGATCGATGCTCCACCTCTACCGCCACCTCATCGGCCTCCGGCAGCAGCATTCGGCCCTGTCCCGGGGTGACTTCGCTTGGCTCGATGCCCCAGCCGGCGTCCTCGCCTACACCCGGAGGTGGGACGATGACATCTGCACCGTGCTCCTCAACTTCACCGACGCCACCGTGGACGTCGATGAGCGGATCGGGAGCCTGTTTACCTCGACTGGCGATCCCGGGACGGTGGCGGCATCCAGCAACGGGACAGGAGTGGGCTCGGGGTTCGGCGGCCGCCTGCGGCCGGATCAGGCCGTCATCCTGACGACCTGATGCCGTGCCGGGTTCCGGTATGGATCAGCCAGCGGCGGGCTTCAGATGGGCGTCGAACCAGGCGAGGGTCCGCTTCCAACCATCGGCTGCCGCCTCCGGGTTGAAGACGGCCGGTCGATCGTTGCAGTTGAACCCGTGGTCGGCGTCGGGGTAACGGACGATCTCGGTCGGCACCGGCGCGGCTTTGACCGCGGTCCGCAGTTGCTCGACCTGCTCCGAGGGGATTCCCTGATCGAGATCCCCGTAGAGACCGAGCCAGGGGGTCTGGAGCTTGGGCGCCTGGTCGATCAACGATGGCAGCCCGAAGCGACCCTCGAGCACACCGCCTCCGTAGAAGGTCACCGCCGCCCCCACCGCCCGAAGGGTGGCGGCGTAGAACGTGACACTGCCGCCCATGCAGAACCCCACCACCCCGATCTGGGACGGGGCAAAGTCCCGGGATTCGAGATGTTCGAAGGAGGCGGTCACATCGGCCGTCAAACCCTCGGCCGACAGCTGGCCCATCAGCGGCATGACCGAGTCGAAGTCGTCATAGGCGAGGGCGGGTGAACCCTGCCGGTGGAAGAGTGCCGGCGCCACCGCATACCAGCCGGCATCGGCCAGGCGGCGGGCGATGTCTTGGATGTGCGACGTCACCCCGAAGGCCTCCTGGATCACGACGATGCCCCCCCGGGGCGCCCCATCGGGAGACGCCTCGTAGGCCGGCATCGGGCCGTCGGTGGTCTCGATGGTGATCTCTGCGTTGGTGCTCACAAGGGGCTCCTCTCGGTGATGGGTGGTCATGGTGTGACGATCCTTGCCCGATCCTGGGCAAGGGAGCCGATTCCATGTGTTGACGTTTACGTTATGCTTAGTTTTCGTCCACGTAAACCACAAGTCAGCCCCCGGAGTCCAATGCTCGACGTTCAGCCACCGTCCCAGCCCGAGGTTCTCGACCATACGGCGGCCGTGCCCGACGACGGCTACAAGTGGGTGGCGCTGTTCATTTCGACCCTGGGCATGCTCATGGCGACCATCGACGGGTCCATCACCCTGATCTCGTTGCCCGACATCTTCCGGGGCATCGGCATCGACCCGCTCCAGTCCGGGAACAGCTTCTTCCTCCTCTGGATGATCCTGGGATTCCTGGTGGTCACCAGCGTGTTGGTCACCACCCTCGGCCGGATGGGCGACATCTACGGCCGGGTCCGGACCTACAACCTCGGGTTCGCCGTCTTCACCTTCTTCTCACTCTTGCTCACCATTACCTGGACCCACGGTCGCGCCGCGGGGATCTTCCTCATCGTCATGCGGATCTTCCAAGGGGTCGGGGCGGCCATGTTGATGGCCAACTCGGCGGCCATCCTCACCGATGCGTTCCCCGAGGGCCAGCGGGGGCTGGCCATGGGTATCAACCAGGCCGCCGCGCTGAGCGGAACCTTCATCGGGCTGGTGCTCGGTGGGGTGCTCGCCCCCATCAACTGGCGGCTCATCTTCCTGGTCTCGGTGCCGATCGGCCTCTTCGGCACCGTCTGGGGCTACATCAAGCTGCGGGAGCTCAGCGCCCGGCAACCGGCCCGCATCGACTGGCCCGGCAATATCACCTTCGCCCTCGGCCTCATCCTGGTCATGATCGGCATCACCTACGGGATCGAGCCCTACGGCCACGACACCATGGGCTGGACCAACCCGATGGTCATCGGTGCTCTCGTCCTCGGGGCCCTCCTCCTGATCGCCTTCGGCATCATCGAGACCAAGGTCCCGCAACCCATGTTCCGGCTCCAGCTGTTCAAGATCCGCGCCTTCACCGCCGGCGTCTTCGCCAGCTTCCTGGCCGCCCTCAGCCGAGGTGGGCTGATGTTCATGCTGATCATCTGGCTGCAGGGGATCTGGTTGCCGCTGCACGGGTACGACTTCGCCCGCACCCCCCTGTGGGCCGGGATCGCCCTGCTCCCCCTCACCGCCGGATTTCTGGTCGCGGCGCCCTTCTCGGGAATTCTTTCTGATCGCTACGGTGCCCGACCTTTCGCCACCGGCGGCATGATCGGCACCGCGGCGGTCTTCGTGTTCCTCGAGTTGTTGCCCATCGACTTCCCGTACTGGGTGTTCGCCATCCTGTTGTTCGTCGCGGGCCTCTCCATGTCGTCGTTCGGCGCCCCGAACCGGGCCGGGGTGATGAACAGCCTTCCGCCCGAGCACCGGGGGGCGGGCTCGGGGATGAACACCACCTTTCAGAACTCCGCCCAGGTCCTCTCCATCGGGATCTTCTTCAGCCTGATGATCGTCGGGCTGTCCTCGATGCTGCCGGCCAGCCTCTCTCACGGACTGGTGGCCAACGGCGTGTCGCCGAGCGTTGCCGCCCGGGTCTCGCACCTGCCGCCGGTGTCCACCCTCTTCGCCGCCTTCTTGGGGGTCAACCCGGTCCAGCACCTGATCGGGCCTCAGGTCCTGTCCCATCTCACCGCCGCCCAACAGGCGACCGTGACCGGCCGCAGCTTCTTCCCGGGGCTGATCACCGCACCATTCCGGGCGGGACTGCACGCGGCGTTCGACTTCGCCATCGTGGCCAGCCTCCTGGCCGCCGCCGCTTCCTGGACCCGGGGCGGCCATGTGCGGACACCGGCGTCGATCACTTCCACGTCGACCACTTCCAAGTCGACCACCCCCAGCCGGGACGGCGAACTGGACGCCGGTGCCGAGAATGGCGCCCGCCGCCAGCCGACCGATGCCGTGGTCCGGAGCTCGCCGAGGGTTATCGAATCATGACGTCCAAGCGACCGGCGGAGACAGAGCCCGTCCTGTGGCGGATCGGTGAGGTCGCCAAACTCACCGGGGTGACCACCCGGACCCTGCGCTACTGGGAGGAACTCGGGCTGCTCCGGCCGAGCAATCACAGCCAGAGCGGCGAGCGGCTCTACGTGGCCACCGACCTGTCCCGGGTGACCCGGATCCGCAAGCTGCAAGACCTGCTCGGGCTTTCCCTGGCGGAGGTCCAAGCGGTGCTTGCCACCGAAGCCGTCGATGTGCTGGACCGGGTCCACTCGGAGATCGATGCCGTCGATCTCCCCCCCTCCCGTCGCAAGGAGCTGCTCGACGATGGCATCGTGGCCAACGACGAACTCCTGGCCCGGCTCGACGACACCCTCTCCCGCATCCAGGCCTTCCGGGACGAGCGGGCGGCGATCGCTGTCCGGCTTCGTGAGTCCCGGGCCCAGCTCGATGAGGACGCTGGCGCGGGTACGGGTGTCGGGAACGGACGGCCCGTCGCTCGGGCCTGAGCCGCGTCGGGCTCAGGCGGAGGCGTCGTAGCGGGCGTCCGCAGTAACCAGACTCAGCATGGGCAGGATCTCGGTCCGGAAGCCATGACGTGAGGTGACGGCGGGATCGGCGTCCCTTACCTCTTCCGCCTCCATTTGATCCTCGGCCAGGACAATTCCTATCCCGTAGGGTCCCTCGGGATCATTGACCGGCCCGAAGGCGAGCGCCGTGCCCCGGGCGACGAGAGCCGACCAGTAAGCCCCGTGGGCAGCCATGGTCGCTCGCTCGTCCTCGGACATGGTGAAGGGAAAATCGGGCCGAGGGGGTACCAGGCGAAACAGGAATCCGGTCATACCGCGTCGCG
>DATARI010000258.1:0-2207 GCA_036264255.1 Acidimicrobiales bacterium
GACAGGTCGGCATAGTGCTTGGTCTCGCTCACCCCCATCATCGACGCGGTGACGTGGTCGATCCCCGGGGATCCCAGAAGTCGGGAGCTCCAGTCCTGGAACAGCGCGACCTTGTCGGCCAACGGGATGCTCACCGGATCGACTCGGTACGGAGAGGACCACACCACGAGACCGTGCGCGGGTTCGGGGGCCAGCTCCACCGGCCCTCGAGCGGCCAGCGCGGTGGTGCGGGCGGCGTCGACGGCCTGGTCCACCAATCGGATCGCCGACTCGGGGGTCACCTCGACGGTGGCGGCGAAGCCCACGGCACCGCGGTGGAAGACGCGAACTCCCACCCCGACTTCGGTGTCGTCGGCCGCCGTCTCCAGGCGGGCGTCACGCAACCGCACCCCCTGGGATCGGATCCGCTCGATCCGTACGTCGGCGTTGGTGCACCCCAGGCGCTCGGCGTGCTCGAGGGCAGCCGAGGACACCGAGGCGACCACGGCCGGGTCGATGCCGTCGGGATCGAGCTGGCTCACTAGGCCCGCCGGGCGCCGTCCCGGAGGAGCCGACCGGGGAGGGCCCCGGTGGACTGGCCGTCGGCCAGTACCACTTGGCCGGCGACCACGGTGGCCTTGAACCCGGTGGCCCCTTGCCGCAGCCGGCGGGCCCCGCCGGGCAGGTCGGTGACCACCTCGGGCATCGAGGGAGCCACGGTTTCGGGATCGAAGACGTTGAGGTCGGCGGCCAGCCCGGGCCCGAGGCGCCCCCGGTCGGTGAACCCCCAGGCGTCGGCGGTGGCGCTGGTCAACATGCGGACCGCCTCCTCCAGGGTGAGGTCCTGTCGCTGGCGAACCCAATAGGCCAGGAGGTGAGTCTGGATCGAGCTGTCGATCACCTGGCTTACGTGCGCCCCGGAGTCCGAGAACGTCATCACCGAACCCTGGTGGCGGAGAAAGGGGAGGATCAGGTCGGGGTCCTCCGGCGTGATGGGCTGGATGAACAACTGCTGCAGCCCGGTGGATACGGCGAGGTCGATCATGGCCTCGACCGGCGAGACGCCTCGCGCCGCTGCCACTTCGGCCACTGTGGCGTGAGGCGGGAGGCCGCTGTCCATCACGTAGACGTGATCGAAATCGGGGCGACGGGCCTCGGCCCCGATCGCCTTCCCGTACTCGCCGTGCTCGGCCGAGTGCACCAGGCGGGCCCGGACGGCCGGGTCGGACAGTGCGGCCAACTGCTCGCCTTCGGGCCGCGCCCGGAGGTCGTTCCACTCGGGCAGCTTGTCGAAGGGCAGCCTGGTCTGGAAGGAGAGAAGGGTGGCCACGCCACGACAGTGGCTCTGCCCGAACATGGTGCCCCCCGCTGCGGCCACGTCGTCGATGAGCTCGAGCAGGTGCTCGTCGTACCCCCCGACCACCCCGAAGCTGACCGGCACCCCGGTGTCCAGGGCCAGGCGACCCAGGCGGTGCAGGAATTCGGCCCGGCGGTGGGGGTCCCGGGACCGAGCCGCCTCCTCCAGGGCCAGCTCGAACACGCCGGCCCGTTCCCGGCCGAGCACGGCGACCAGGCGCTGCACCTCGCTCCAGTTGGCCAGCCGGCTGGCCACCGGCCGGTCGTCCGAGGTGGCGTGGTTACGACTGCGCGAGGTGGTGAGCCCGATGGCGCCGGCCCGCAGGGCCGATTCCAGCTCGACCTCCATGGCTCCGAGGTCGTCCTCTCCCGCCTCCTCCTCGAAGGCCCGCTCGCCCATGGCCCAGGTACGGAGGGCCGAGTGGCCGACGTAGGCGGCGTAGTTGATGGCCTTGGGCTGACGATCGACCTCGTCGAGGTACTCGGCGAAGGTCTCCCAGCCCCAGCTGATCCCGGCGGCCAGGGCGGCGGGGGAGATGTCCTCGGCCCGTTCCAGGTTCCTGACGACCAGTTCCCGGGCATCGGATCGGACGGGCGCGAGCGAAAAGCCGCAATTGCCCATGACCACCGTGGTCACCCCGTGCCAGCACGAGCACGTACCCAGGGGGTCCCAGAGGACCTGGGCGTCCATGTGGGTGTGGCCGTCGACGAATCCCGGCGTGACCACCTGCCCTTCTGCGTCGATCTCGGCTGTGGCCCGCTCGGTGATCCGGCCGATCTCGGCGATGCGGTCACCGGAGATGGCCACGTCGGCCCGGAATGATGGCCCCCCGGAGCCGTCCACCACCGTGCCGTTGCGGATGATGAGGTCG
>DATARI010000008.1:0-19846 GCA_036264255.1 Acidimicrobiales bacterium
GCGTCGGTGGCGAGGTCCGGGAGCTGAGCGCCGCCCACTGGCGGCGGGTCCTCGAGGTGAACCTGTGGAGCGTGATCAACGGGGTAAACGCCGCCTACCCGCGAATGATCGCTCAGGGCCGCGGCCACATCGTCAACACCACGTCGCTGTCGGGTCTTCTGCCCAGCCCGATGCTGGTGCCCTACTCCACCACCAAACACGCGGTGGTCGGGTTGAGCGTCGGTCTCCGGATGGAAGCCGCCGCCCACGGGGTGCAGGTGACGGTGGTCTGCCCCGGGGTCATCGAGACGCCCCTCCTCGACAAGGCCAACCCCGACGACCTGCCGCCGGTCGCCTCCATGCCCAACATCCGGACGATGCTCACCTCGCTGGTCGGGCCCCCCTACCCGGTCGCTTCCCTGGCATCGGACGTGCTGGACGGGGTCGCCCTCAACCGACCCATCATCGTCACCCCGTTCCACGCCCGTCGGGCGTGGGCGATCTATCGGCTCTCCCCCCGGCTGCTCATCGACCAGGGGGCCAAACGCCTCCGGGGAGCGCTGGTGGGGGGCCCGGCGACCGGCCAGGCGCGCCGCACCCCTACCAATCAGTAACATCACCACCCATGTCAATCACACGCGTCGGAATTGTCGGTTCGGGGATCATGGGCTCGGGTATCGCCGAGATCGCGGCGGTCAGCGGTTTCGAGGTGGTCCTGCGCTCCCGGAGCCAGTCCACCGCCGACGCCACGCTGGCGGCGATGGAGAAGTCGCTCAACCGGCAGATCGAGAAAGGCAAGAAGACCGAGGCGGAGCGGGACGCGGCACTGGCCCGGGTCACCGGCACCTCCGACCTCACCGCCTTGAAGGCCTGCGATCTGGTGATCGAGTCGGTAGTGGAGGATCTCGCCATCAAAAAGGAGCTCTTCAACGAGCTCGATCGGATCACCGACGACAAGACCATCCTGGCCACCAACACCTCCACCCTCCCGGTGGTGGAGCTGGCCATGCAGACCGGGCGTCCCGACAAGGTCTGCGGCGTCCATTTCTTCAACCCCGCTCCGGTCATGGATCTGGTCGAGGTGGTCCGGCCCATTACCGCCTCCGCCGAGACCATCGCCGCCGCCCGCCGGTTCGCCGAGGAGTGCGGCAAGACCCCGGTCGAGGTTAAGGACCAAGCCGGGTTCATCGTCAACGCCCTGCTGTTCCCGTACCTGAACAACGCGGTGCGGCTCTACGAGCAGGGGGTGGCCTCGGTCGAGGACATCGACATCGCCATGAAGGGGGGCTGCGGGTTCCCCATGGGCCCCTTCGCCCTCCTCGACCTGGTCGGACTGGATACCTCCCTGGCCATCCTCGATGCCCTCTACCAGGAATTCCGCGATCCCAACTATGCCGCCGTCCCCCTGTTGCGCCGGATGGTCGCCGCCGAGCTGCTGGGCCGCAAGTCCGGCCAGGGGTTCCTCGACTACAAAAAGAAGTAGCCGGGCAGCACTGAGGGGCAACCGCGGCAACAATGGAGGGATGACTCACGTGGAAAAGGTGACCCGTCCAAAGGATGTGAGCAGCGAACCCACGCCCGAAGTCCCCACCCGGGACAAGCCGTGGATGATGCGCACCTACTCGGGGCACTCGACGGCCAAGAAATCCAACGAGCTCTACCGGACCAACCTGGCCAAGGGCCAGACCGGGCTGTCCATCGCCTTCGATCTGCCCACCCAGATCGGCTACGACCCCGACGCCCCCGAGGCGGCCGGCGAGGTCGGCAAGGTCGGGGTGCCGGTGGCCCACCTCGGCCACATGGCCCAGCTGATGGACCAGATCCCGGTGGAGTCGATGAACACCTCGATGACCATCAACGCCACCGCCGCCTGGCTGCTGGGTCTCTACATCGCCAATGCCGAGGATCAGGGTGTCGATCCGAAGGTGCTGTCGGGAACCACCCAGAACGACATCATCAAGGAGTACCTCTCCCGGGGCACCTACATCTTCCCGCCCCTCCCCAGCCGCCGGCTGACGGTCGACACCATCGCCTTCACCGTGCAGCACGTCCCCAAGTGGAACCCGATCAACGTCTGCAGCTACCACCTCCAAGAAGCCGGGGCCACCCCCCACCAGGAGGTCGCCTACGCCCTCGCTACCGCCATCGGGATCCTCGATGCGGTACGCGACTCCGGCCAGCTGCCGGAGTCGGAGTTCCCCTCGGTGGTCGGCCGGATCTCCTTCTTCGTCAACTCCGGTGTCCGGTTCATCGAGGAGACCTGCAAGATGCGGGCCTTCACCCGGCTGTGGGAGCGCATCTGCACCGAGCGCTACGGGGTGACCGAACCCAAGCTCACCCGCATGCGCTACGGGGTACAGGTCAATTCACTGGGCCTGACCGAGGCCCAGCCGGAGAACAACGTGCCCCGCATCGTGCTCGAATCGCTGGGGGTCACCCTGTCCAAGCGGGCCCGGGCCCGGGCCATGCAGCTGCCGGCCTGGAACGAAGCCCTCGGGCTCCCCCGCCCCTGGGACCAGCAATGGTCGTTGCGGATGCAGCAGATCCTGGCCTTCGAGTCCGACATCCTCGAGTACGAGGACATCTTCGACGGGTCGGTGGTCATCGAGCGGAAGACCGACGAGGTCGCCGACGCCTCCTGGGCCGAATTGGAGGACGTGCTGTCGCTGGGCGGGGCCTTCGAGGCCATCGACGAGCTGAAATCGCGGCTGGTCGGCAGCCAGGCCGAACGGGTCCGTCGCATCGAGACCGGCGACCTCAAGGTGGTGGGGGTCAACTGCTTCACCGAGACGGCCGAGTCGCCGCTCGCCTCCGAGATCGGTGGATCGGGGGGCTCGATCCTGCGGGTCGACCCGGCGGTGGAGTCGGAGATGCGGGCAGACGTGGCCGCCTGGCGGGCGCAACGGGACGAGGCCGCCGTCAAGCGGGCGATGGACGACCTCCGCGGCGCCGCCAAGGGGACCGACAACGTGATGCCGGCCACCATCGCCCTCGCCCACGCCGGTGGCACCACCGGCGAATGGGCCGGTGTCCTCCGGGAGGTCTTCGGGGAGTACCGGGCCCCGACCGGGGTGGCCGGGGGTGTCGGCCATCGGGGCAGCGACCTCGGCGGGGTCCTGGCCCGGTCCAAGGCGCTGGCCGAGAACGCCGGCGGTCCGCCGAAGCTGCTGGTGGCCAAGCCCGGGCTCGATGGGCACTCCAACGGGGCCGAGCAGATCGCGGTGGCGGCCCGGGATGCCGGCTTCGAAGTCATCTACCAGGGGATCCGTCTCTCCCCCGCCGAGATCGCCGCCGTCGCCCGGGACGAGGACGTCGACGTGGTGGGGATCTCCATCCTGTCGGGGAGCCATCTCGAGTTGGTGCCGGAGGTGGTCGACCGCCTGCGGGCCTTCGGGTTGGATGTCCCGGTGGTGGTGGGCGGGATCATCCCCCCCGAGGACGCCGACATCCTCATCGGCAAGGGCGTGGCCCGGGTCTATACCCCGAAGGACTTCGAGATCGGCAAGATGATGGACGACCTGGAGGAACTGGCCGAGCAGCACCGGGCCGCCCTCACCGGCTGACCGCGGTTCCCCCCGGGGTCAGCGACTGGCCCACGGGCGGTCGCGGCGGGAGGCCACCGGTCGGGCCCACCACCGGCCGCTGAAGCGCCAGGCCGGCCCGCCGTCGTATTCCTCCTCCGGAGCCGCCACCCGGACTTCGGCCCACACCGACTCGGCCGATGCCGCCAGCACGGCCAGGACCGCCGGGTCGACTTCCGGGCGGGGGGCCAGACCGTAGGAGGGGGAGGGAGACGGGTAGGTCGGGCTCAAAGCGGCATGTTCCCGTGCTTGCGCTTCGGAAGTTCCTCCCGCTTGGAGACGAGGAGCGCGAGGCTCTTGACCAGCACCTGGCGGGTCTCGGCCGGATCGATCACGTCGTCGACGTAGCCCCGCTCGGCGGCGGCATAGGGATTGGCGTAACGCTCGGTGTACTCCTCGACCAGCTCCTTCCGCCGGCCGACCGGGTCGGCGGCCTCGGCCAGGTCCCGGCGGTAGACGATCTCCACCGCCCCTTCCGGGCCCATCACCGCCAGCTCCGCCGAGGGCCAGGCGTAGGCCAGGTCGGCCCCGATGGACTTGGAGTTCATGACCACATAGGCGCCGCCGTAGGCCTTGCGGGTGATGATCTGGATCCGGGGAACGGTGGACTCGCAGTAGGCGTAGAGCAGCTTGGCGCCGTGGCGGATGATGCCGCCGTACTCCTGGTCGGTCCCGGGCATGAAGCCGGGCACGTCGACGAAGGTGACCAGCGGGACGTTGAAGGCATCGCAGGTGCGGACGAACCGGGCCCCCTTCTCGGCGGCATCGATGTCGAGCACCCCGGCCAGCATCTGGGGCTGGTTGCCGACGATCCCGACCGCCCGTCCGTCCACCCGGGCGAAGCCGCAGACCAGGTTCATGGCCCAGTGGTGGTTGACCTCGAAGAACTCGCCGTCGTCGACCACCGACTCGATGACCTTCTTCATGTCGTAGGGCTGGTTGGGGGAGTCGGGCATCAGCTCGCTCAGCTCCGGACACAGTCGCTCGGGATCGTCCCCCGAGTCGATCACCGGGGCCTCCTCCAGGTTGTTGGAGGGCAGGAAGCTGAGGAGGTAGCGGACGTTGTCCAGGCACGACTTCTCGTCGGGGGAAACGAAGGCGGCGACGCCCGACTTGGTGGCGTGGCTCATGGCCCCACCCAGCTCCTCCAGCGTCACGTCCTCGCCGGTGACCGTCTTGACCACATCCGGGCCGGTGATGAACATGTGGCTGGTCCCCTGGACCATGAAGATGAAGTCGGTCATGGCCGGGCTGTAGACGGCCCCGCCGGCGCAGGGCCCGAGGATCACGCTGATCTGGGGGATCACCCCGGACGCCTGGGCGTTGCGGTGGAAGATCCCGCCGTAGGAGTGGAGCGAGACCACCCCCTCTTGGATGCGGGCCCCGGCCCCGTCGTTGAGGCCGATCATCGGCACCCCGATGGAGGAGGCCAGATCCATCACCTTGTGGATCTTCTCGGCGAACACCTCACCCAGGGCACCGCCGAACACGGTGAAATCCTGGCTGAAGACGCAGACCCGGCGGCCGTCGATGGTCCCGAACCCGGTGATCACCCCGTCGGTGTAGGGCCGGTTGTCGTCGAGCCCCATCCCGTGGGCCCGGTGACGGGCCAGCATGTCGAGCTCCTGGAACGAGCCGTCGTCGAGCAGGTCGTCGAGCCGCTCCCGGGCCGTCATCTTCCCCTTGGCGTGGTGCTTGGTGACGGCACGTTCGGAACCGGCGTGGAGGGCCTGTTCGCGGCGCTGGGCCAGCTCCTCCAGGCGTTGGGTCATCGGATGATCCATAGGCGACTACGTTACCGGACCGACCGGGAACGCCCACCTCCGACCGGCCCCGCCGCCGGCACCGAGTTCCCGCCCAGCTCGCAGCCCCTCACCAGCGCGCGGATTGTATATTTCTCGACCGAGGGCCACAAGATCGGGGTCCGGGGGACGTTCCTCAAGGAGCGCCATTCTCCATAATGAGAACATGTTATAGAAATGGCGAACGGGTGGCACTACGATGCTTCGGGGGCGCGCCAGCCGTCGAACAGGGAGGGATTCGTGGCTTTGGGTGATAATTCTGGTGTCCAGGTGCGGCCCGGGGGGGTTCCTGCCCTGATGGACCTCCGTCGGGACGCCCCTCACGATTCGGTCATCCTGATCCTGGGTAGCTTTGCTGGGCGGGAGGTGGGTGCATGACGGGTACTTCCAGGTCGCCGGGCACTATCCGCAAAAGCGGGGGCTCCCGGCGCCGGCGGACCGGCACGATCCTGGTGGTCCTGTTGGCGGTCACCCTGGTCTCCACCGCCTGTGGGGCCCGGCTCACCGCCGCCCAGCTGGCGGCGGCCAATGCCTCGAACAACGGACTGGGCGGATCCGGGACCGGGTCCGGCAGTGCGAAGGCGGGCACCGGGACGACCACCACCGTGGCCGGCGCCGCCGGAACCGCCGGTTCCGCCGGCAGCGCGGCGACCGCGGGCGGGAGCGCCACCGGCGGTGCCGCCGCCACCGGGGGCGGAGCCCCCAGCGGGGCTGCGGCGGTGGCCGCCGGTCCCGTCTGCCCGAACGGGGCGGCCGGATCGGGCCCAGGGGTGAGCGCCAGCACCATCACCCTCGGCAACGTCTCTACGGTGACCGGCCCGGTACCCGGACTGTTCACCTCGGCCCGGCTCGGCACCCAGGCGTTCATCGCCTACCAGAACAGCATCGGCGGGGTCTGCGGCCGGAAGCTGGCGCTGAGCTCGGCCGACGACGACCTCCAGGAGGCCCAGAACTCCACCGCGGTCCAGTCGCTCGCCGGCCAGGTGCTGGCCTTCGTCGGCTCGTTCTCGGTGGCCGACGACGGGGGCGCCCCGGCGATGGCCTCGGCCAACGTGCCCGACATCGGCGAGGCTCTCACCCCCGCCCGGTTCAACCTGCCCCAGAACTTCTCCCCCCAACCCCAGCCCAACGGCTTCATCACCGGCCCCTTCCAGTACTTCGCCCAGAAGTTCGGGCCCAACGTGACCCAGCACATGGCCATCCTCGCCGAGGACCAGGGCACCGCCCAGGCCCAGAGCATCGCCCAGGAGAAGGCCATGGAATCGGTCGGGTACAAGTTCGTGTACTCATCGACCAGCATCTCGCCGACGACGTCCGATTTCGGGGCCATCATCGCGTCGATGAAGTCGGCCGGGGTCCAGGGGCTCATCTTCGAGGCCACCGCCGCCATCTACGGGGCGATGGCGTCCCAGATGTACACCGCCGGCTACACCATTCCCTTCGCCGACTGGGGGGCTCCCGCCTATGACCCGCAGTTCGTCACCACCGGTGGTCCGGGGGCGAACGGGGCGATCCTCGAACAGAGCCTGGCCATGTACGAGGGCCAGGACGCCGCCGCCGTCCCCGAAGTCGCCCTGTTCGACAAGTGGTACGCCTCGGTGTCCGGCGGGCAATCCCCGACCATCTACGCCGCCTACGGGTGGCTGTCGGGCATGATGTTCGTCCAGGCCATCAACGCCGGAGGGGCCCCGACCCGGGCCGCGCTGTTCAACGGCCTGAAGACGATCACCAACTTCAACGGCTCCGGCATGGTGGCACCGGTCAACCCGGCGGCCAAGACCCCGCCCAACTGCTTCATCATCATCGACGTGACCAACGGCAAGTTCGTCCGCGACTCGTCCACCCCCAGCGGCTTCACCTGCAGCGGGACCTTCTTCCATGAGTAGCTTCCATGAGTAGCCCGACCGGCGCCGTCGTCCCGCTCGGCGAAGCGACCCGCTAGCCGATGAGCCTGTTCATCGGTCTGACCATCGCCGGTCTGGCTACCGGCGCCATCTACGCCATCGCCGCGTCGGGGTTGGTGGTCACCTACACGACTTCCGGAGTCTTCAACTTCGCCCACGGGTCGTTGGGCATGCTGATGACGTTCCTCTACTGGCAGCTCCGGGTGGCCGACCACTGGGCGGGGCCCTGGGCCCTCGGGGCGGTGTTGCTGGTCGCCGCCCCCATCGTCGGGGCCGGCCTGCAACTGTCCCTGGTGCGGTGGATCGACATCAACGACACCGGGATCATGCTGGTGATGACCCTGGCCTTGCTGGTGCTGGGCATGGGGGTGGCCTACGCCATCTGGCCGCCGGACACCGCCCGGGCCCTCGGCCCGTTCTTCGGGCCCAGCGCCTTCGTCACCTTCTTGGGCCAGCGGATCACCTACGAACAGTTGTTGTGTATCGGCCTGGCCATCGCCGTGGCCATCGGCCTGCGCCTCTTCCTGTTCAGCACCCGGCTCGGCATCACCATGCGGGCGGTGGTCGACGACCGCCCCCTGGTCGCCCTCAACGGGTGGCGCACCGCCAAGCTCAACGCCCTGTCGTGGGCCATCGGGATCAGCATGGGGGCGCTGGCCGCCATCCTCCAGGCGACCCTGTTCGACGACCTCAGCGTGCTCAACCTCACCTTCCTGGTCATCAACAGCTTCGCCGCCGCCATGCTGGGACGCCTCCGCAACCTCCCCCTCACCTTCGTCGGGGCCCTGGTCCTGGGCCTGGCCGCCAGCTACGTGACCGGCTACGTCCACACCCAGTCCGGACCGCTGGCCGAGTTGGAGACGGTGCTCCCCACCCTGTTCTTGGTGATCGTGCTGTTGGTGCTGCCCTCGGTGCGCCTGCGGGTCGGCGCCCCACCCGCCCGGCGGGCCCCGCGCATCGCGTCGGCCCGGGTCAGCGGCATCCAATCCATCCTGGTCATCGTGGCCGCCATCGTCGCTTTGCCGTTCCTCCACGGCACCAACCTGGGGGCGGTCAACCAGGGGATGGCCATTGCCATCCTCGGGCTGGCGGTGGTGCTGCTGTCCGGCTACGGCGGGCAGCTCAACCTCGCCATGTACACCTTCCTCGGCCTGGGGGCATGGCTGTTCACCAAATTGTCGCCGGGCGGCGGCCTCGGCGGGCTGGTGCTGGTCACCCTCATCGGGGCGGTGGTGGGAACGCTGTTCGCGCTACCGGCGCTCCGGCTCCGGGGGCTGGAGTTGGCCCTCTCCACCCTGGCTCTCTCCGAGTTGGTCTGGTACGTCCTGTTCAACCAGAGCAACGTGATGGAGAACGTCATCCAGGTGCACCGGGTGCGCATCCCGTTCATCTCCCTCCAAGGACCCCGGGCCAACCTGATCTTCCTGGCGGTGGTCTTCTCGGTGCTGGCCTTCGGAGTGGCGGCGATCCGCCGAAGTCGGTTCGGCCGATTGCTGGCCGCCACCCGGGACAGCCCGGCGGCCTGCGCGACGATCGGCCTGAACCTCACCTTGACCAAAGTCGGCGTCACCGCGCTGGCCACCGCCCTCGCCACCTTTGCCGGGGCCCTCTACGGCTCCACCCAGCAACAGGTGACCGCCACCGACTTCTACTTCTATCTGGGCCTGTTCATCGTCCTCACCATTTACATCTGGGGGGTCCACTCCCCGATGGCCGCCCTCTTCGCCGGGCTGTCGCTGGCGGTTCTCCCGCTCATCGCCCCCCACTTGCCGGCCTGGGCGTCCCAGCTCACCTACCTGGCCGTCGGGTTCGGCGCCCTCGGCATGGTGATCAACCCCAACGGCACGCTCGACGCCATCTCCAGTCGGACCCGAGCCGCCTGGGAGACTATGCAGATCCGGCGGCCGGCGGCCGCCCCGATGCGAGAGGAGGCAAGGCTCCTTGGCATTCCTGCAGACTCATGAGGTCTCCATGCGCTTCGGTGGCATCGACGCGCTGAACAACGTCAGTATCGGGGCCGAGCCCGGACTGGTCACCGGGTTGATCGGCCCGAACGGGGCGGGCAAGACCACCCTGTTCAACATCATCACCGGGCTACAGCCACCGACGTCGGGCCAGGTCTTCATCGAAGGCGAGGACGTGACCTCGATGAGCGTCTACCGGCGGGCGCGGTTGGGGATCGGGCGCACCTTCCAACGCCTGGAGATCTTCGGCTCATTGTCGGTGCGGGACAACATCCGGGTGACGGTGGAAGTCCGGCGCCGGTGGAGCCGACAACGGACCGACATCAAAAAGGCGACCGACGCCATCTTGGCCCGGGTCGGTCTCGAGGAGTTCGCCAACGTGCCGGCCGACACCCTGCCGACCGGCTCCGCTCGCCTGGTCGAGCTGGGCCGGGCGCTGGCCACCCAGCCACGGTTGCTCCTGCTGGATGAGCCGGGCTCCGGCCTCGACGCCACCGAGACCGAGGCGTTCGGACAACTGTTGGCCAACCTGGCCGAGGATGGCTTGGCCGTGCTGCTGGTGGAACACGACATGGACCTGGTGATGAAGGCGTGCAGCCACCTCATGGTCCTCGACTTCGGGGCGCTCATCGCCTCCGGAACGCCGGAGGAGATCCGCGCCAACCAGCAGGTGCAGGACGCCTACCTGGGGGCCGAGGAGCCGCCGGCCAGAGGCATCACCGAACCGGGCCTGGCCGGGGCGGGGACGTTGCCATGACCGTGCCCGCCGCCGTCGAGCTGATCGGGCTGACCGCCGGCTACGGCCGGATCGAGGTCGTCCACGGCATCGATCTGGTGGTGCCGGCCGGCTCGATGTTCGCCCTTCTCGGACCGAACGGGGCGGGCAAGACCACCACCTTGAAGGTGATCGACGGGCGGCATCCGGCCAATTCGGGCTGCCTCCACATCGCCGGCCACCACATCAACGGGGCCGGGGCCGACGCCATCGCCCGGGCCGGGGTGTGCTCCATCCCCGAAGGCCGGGGCATCTTTCCCAACCTCAGCGTGGCGGAGAACCTCCGGGTGATGAACTACAGCGCCCTCGGGCTCAGCGACGGGGAGATCCGCGAGCGGGTCTTCGCCCGCTTCCCGATTCTCGGGCAACGGCGCTCGCAGACGGCCGGCACCCTGTCCGGAGGCCAACAGCAGATGTTGGCCATGGCCCGGGCGGTGGCCACCGATCCGGCCCTGCTGCTGGTCGACGAGCTGTCGATGGGCTTGGCCCCTCTCATCGTCACCGAGCTGTACGACGCCCTCGGGTCGCTGGCCGCCGATGGCATGACCGTGTTGCTGGTCGAGCAGTTCGCCCGCACCGCCCTCGCCATCGCCGACTACGCCGCCGTGATGGTCCATGGCGAGATCCAGGCGGTCGGCCAGCCCGCCGATCTGCAGGACGTCACCGACGCCTACCTGGGGGTGGCGTCATGAGGTCAGGACGGAAGCTGCGGTTGGCGGTGTCGGTGGCCGGGGCCACGGTGCTGTTCGTCTTTGCGGCGGTGCCGGCGGCGTTCGCCGCCACCGCCCCGACCATCCCGACCACGACCACCACCACCACGGCCCCGGCCGGACCCCCGACGCTGGTGTCGTGGACGACCAACGCCGACTCCAATGCCATCGACATCGTGGTCGACGACACCGGCGGCCTGGCCGGCTCCCATCCCCTCGACGAGGTGACCATCCCCGAGGACACCGCCGACTTCGAAACCGGCCCCTTCGGCCACGGATTGGCATCGGTGCTGTGGCCCGGGGCCACCGGTGGCAACTTCGGCTCGGCGTCCGCCGACCTGCCCTTCCCCCCGGCCCTCCAGGCGGCCTTCAAGAACCTGAACGACCCGGTGCGGGCCGAGACCTTCGCGCCGGCGGGCCCGACCACCGCCAACTACCCCCCGGGGAATCCCTCCGGGTTCTTCGAGGCCAGTTCGCACGCCGACGGGAACGGCACCTCCGCCACCGCCTCGGTGACGAACGTGAGCGACGCCCTCATCGGGATGAAGGCGGTCAGCGGGACCGCCCGGGCCACCGCCACGTCGGTCGCCACCTCGACCGCCACCGCCGACACCGGTCAGATCTCGCTGCTGGGCGGCCTCATCGTGCTGAGTGGGGTCGAGTCGACCGCCACCGCCTCCAGTGACGGCACCACCCTGACCGGCACCACCAACACCGACATCGGCAACCTCACCATCGCCGGGGTCCCGATCGCCTTGGGCACCAACGGCGTGACCGGGGTGATCGGCACCGGCGCCCTGGGCGGCCTGGTCACCCCGCTGGTCAACTCGGTCATCGCCGCCCTCGGCCTCAAGGTCGTCCCCCTCCCGAAGACCGAGACCAAACAAGCCCCGGCCGAAACCATCTCCAGCGGCGGCCTGCAGATCACCTTCACCCTCCCGGCCGGCGTCGCCCCCACCGCCAGCCTCCCGCCGGCGTTGAGCGCCCTGCTCCCCTCCTCGGTCACCGACCAGATCAGCACCGCCTCCAGCCTCCTCGGACTGGTCAAAGGGGCCAACATCACCATCACCCTGGGCCGGGCCACCGCCACCGCCATCGCCTCCAACGGCTTCGGGCCCGACCTCGGCGCCAGCGCCACCCCGTCGAATGACACCACCCCCAGCCTCGGCACCCTGGGGCCCACCGATCTCGGCACCCCGGGCAGTCTCGGTACCCCCGGCTCGGACGGGACACTCGGCTCCAGCGGCGGCACCCCGGCGGCGGCCACCCCCTCTCCCTCCGTGTCCCCCAAGGGCCTGGCCTCGGCCATTCTCTCCAGCCCGGTCAGCGTGGGGCTGATGATCCTCATCCTGGTTCTCGCCGCCCTGGCCGGTTACGGTCTGTGGCTGCTGGCCCGCCGTCTCGAGCAACCTGACCTGACCGACGCCTGTCCTCTCTCTGTGCCCGATACTCCTTAAAGGAACGATCAGCTATGGCCACCACCATTCGACAGGGGCAATTCCCGGCGACCGGCGCTGACGTCGCCGCGTCCGACCATGTCTCCAGCCGCCAGGCCGCCCTGACCGACGCCATCGCCCGCATCCGGGTCCGGACCCAGGCCATCAAGCTCGACCAGGTGCTGCTCATCCTGGGGGGCGTGGCGATGCCGGCCGGGATCCTGGTCATCATCATCGGGTGGTACGGCGCGGCTCACACCTTCCGCACCTACGCCCAGCTCGACTACCTCATCAGCGGCGGCCTGCTCGGCCTGGCCCTGGTCGTCTTCGGTGGCTTCTGCTACTTCGGCTACTTCCTCACCCGGATGGTCCAGCTGTTCCATACCAACCAGACCCAGGACCGCCAGACCCTGGAAACCCTGGAGCGGATTTCCGCCCAACTCGCCCAACTGGCACCGGCAGGGGCGCTGTCGGCATCGAGCGTGGCAGCCCCGGCGGCGGTGGCGGCTCCGGCGCCATCGGGGGCAACGCCGGTGGCCTCCCGGGCCTTTGCCCCGGTGCTGGTCGCCACCCGCCACGGCTCCATGGCCCACCTCCCGACCTGCCCGGTGGTGGCCGACAACCCCGACCTCCGACCCGCCAACCTCGAGGACCCCAACCTCACGCCCTGCCAGATCTGCCAGCCGTTCGCTCGGTAGGGCTCGCTTACTCCTGGACCAGCTCGATGAGGGTCCCGAAGGCGCCCTTCGGATGGATGAAGGCGACCGTCGTCCCCCTTGATCCCGGGCGGGGTTGGTCGTCGATGGCCTGACCGCCGTGGTCCTTCACCGACTGGAGGGCGACGGCACAGTCGTCCACCCGGTAGCCGACGTGGTGGAGCCCCTCGCCCTTCTTCTCCAGGTACTTGGCGACCGGCGAGGTCTCCGAGGTCGGGGTGAGGAGTTGGATGTAGCTGTCCGCCACCTTCAACAACGCTTCTTCCACCCCGTCGGAGTCGATCCGCTCGCGGTGGGCGACCGTCGCCCCGAAGGTCTCGGCGTAATAGGCGATGGCCGCCTCCAGATCGTGGACGGCGATGGCCACGTGGTCGATCTCGGTCAGCAGTGGCTCGGTCATGCGCCGTGCCTCCGGAACAGGGTGATCCGATCCTCTCCGACCTCGGCCCGCCGCTCGGGGTCGTCGATCCCGAGACCCTCCTCGGGGGCCAGGCAGAGCACCCCGATCTTCCCCTCATGGAGGTTGTGGTGGACCTGGTAGGCGGCGTCGCCGACATGGTCGAGGGTATGGACCGCCGACAAGGCCGGCAGGATCTTCCCCTCGTACACCAACTGGTTGGCGTCCCACGCCTCCCGGTAGTTGGCGAAATGGGACCCCTTGATGGTCTTCAACTTCATCCACAGGTGCCGGTTGTCGTACTCGATCATGTAGCCCGAGGTCGCCGCGCAGGTCACGACCATCCCGCCCCGCTTGGCGGCGAACACCGAGGCGCCCATGGTCTGGCGACCGGGGTGCTCGAAGACGATGTCGACGTCCTCGCCCACCAGTCCCCGGATGTCCTTGCCCAGCCGTCGCCACTCGGATTCGTCCTGGGTGTGCTCGTCCTTCCAGAACTTGTAGGCGGCGGCCTTGCGGTCGATGACCGCCTCGACCCCGAGGTCGTGGAGGAGCTCCACCTTTTCGGGGGAGGACACCACCCCGACCGGGGTGCCGCCTCCGTTGAGCACGTACTGGACCGCGTAGGCCCCGAGGCCGCCGGAGGCCCCCCACACCAGCACCTTGTCGCCCTGCTGCATCGAAGCCCCGTTCTTCGACACCAGCATCCGGTAGGAGGTGGAGTTGCAGAGGGCGTTGACGGCGGCTTCCTCCCAACTCAGGTGGCGGGGCTTGGGCATCAGTTGGTTGGCCTTGACCACGGCCAGGTCGGCCAGGCCGCCGAAGTTGGTCTCGAAGCCCCAGATCCGCTGGTTGTCGGCCAGCATCGAGTCGTCATGGGCGCTCGGGCTCTGATCGTCGACATAGTTGCAGTGGACGGTGACCCGGTCGCCCGGCTTCCAGTTGCGGACGGCCGAGCCGGTACGCAGCACCACCGCGGCGGCGTCGGATCCGACCACATGGTAGGGGAGGGCGTGGCGGGCGCCCCAGGCGCTCTCCTTGCCCAACCGGTCGAGGAAGCCGAAGGTCGGCAGCGGCTCGAAGATCGACGTCCACACCGTGTTGAAGTTGATGGAACTCGCCATCACCGCGATGTAGGCCTCGTCGGGGGCCAGCTCCGGGGTGGCCACCTCTCCGATGTGGAGCGACTTCCGGGGGTCCTTGTCCTCGGACTCCAGCCCGTCGAACATGTCCACTTCGTCCCTGGACACGAAGGAGGCTCGGTAGGTGTCGGGAATGGGGATGGCGGCGATTTCGTCTCCGCTGGCTCCCGATTGGATGGCTTGAAGGAACTCCTGCATGGGATGGGAGGATAGCCCGCCTGACGGCCCCGATTACCGGTCGGTCACCCGGGACCCGCCGCGTGGCCGTCCGGGCCCGAGGGCCTGGCCAGGTCCTGTCCGGCTTCGAGTTTCTGTGAGCCGGTGCTGCCGATTAGTCTGTTGGCGAACTCGGCCCCAGGGGGGTCGCCGCCTAATCGGGCCGTCAGGCCCCGGAGGTCAGAATGTCCGGTTCCGTCATCGTCGCTGGTGCCCGTACCCCGATCGGCAAATTGTCAGGCTCGCTGGGGGGCTTCGCCGCTACCGAGTTGGGCGGCTTCGCCATCGCCGCCGCCCTGGACCGGGCCGGGATCAAGCCCGAGCAGGTGGACTACGTCTTCATGGGCCAGGTGATCCAGGCCGGCGCCGGGCAGATCACCGCTCGCCAGGCCGCCGCCAAGGCCGGCATCCCGATGAGCGTGGCCGCCACCACCGTGAACAAGGTCTGCCTCTCCGGCCTCAATGCCATCTACCTGGCCGACCTGATGATCAACGCCGGTGAGGCCGACATCGTGGTGGCCGGGGGGATGGAGTCGATGACCCAGGCGCCCTACCTCCTGCCCGGGGCCCGGGGCGGCTACCGGATCGGGGACGGCACCCTGGTCGACTCGATGATGTACGACGGGTTGTTCTGCGCCTTCGACCAGCGGGCCATGGGCCTCAGCACCGAGGTCTACAACGGGGCCGACGGGGTCTCCCGGGAGCGCCAGGACGCCTTCAGCGCCCTGTCCCACGAGCGGGCCGCCGCCGCCATCAAGGACGGCAAGTTCGCCGAGGAGATCGTGGCGGTCAACGTCCCCCAGCGCAAGGGCGACCCGATCGTGGTCGACACCGACGAGGGGGTGCGGCCGGAGACGACCGCCGAGTCCCTGGCCAAGCTCCGGCCCGCCTTCGACAAGAACGGCACCATCACCGCCGGGAACGCCTCCCAGATCTCCGACGGCGGCGCCGCGGTCATCGTGATGTCCAAGGCCAAGGCACAAGAGCTCGGCCTCTCGCCGCTCGGCGAGCTGATCGGCTACGGCCAGGTCGCCGGCCCCGATCCGTCGCTGCTCCACCAGCCCTCCCACGCCATGTCGGTGGCGCTGGACAAGGCCGGGGTGGCGCTGGGCGACGTCGACGTCTTCGAGATCAACGAGGCGTTCGCGGCGGTGGGCCTGGCGTCCGCCGACGACCTCGGCATTCCGGAGGAGAAGCTCAACGTGAACGGCGGGGCCATCGCCCTCGGGCACCCGGTGGGGATGTCCGGTACCCGGCTGGCCCTCACCTCCCTCCTCGAGCTCAAGCGCCGGGGTGGAGGCACGGCGGCGGTCAGTCTGTGCGGTGGCGGTGGCCAAGGCGACGCCGCGGTGCTCCGGACGCTGTAACCGGCGACGGCCTGTTGGTCGCCGACATCGACCTTCAGGCCGGAGGTGAACCCGCCGGCCCGAGGTTGGCTCGGCCTTCTCACAGAACAGGGGAGTTGACTTCAGCAATGGGCGAACTCTCCAGCACTCCGTTGCGAGATCTCGGTTCCCCGATTGACGAGGGTGGCTGCCGGGTCCTGTCCTCTCCCCCGTCGCCCCCCGTCGACGGGACCGAGCAACGGTTGCTGGACATCGTCGAGTCCGCCGTCGATCTGAGTTCGACCAGCGACGAGCTGGCCGGGAGTGCGCAGACCTGGCCGGAGCGCTACCACCTGAGCCACGACCGGGCCAACGTCCTGCGGCCGATGCGCTGGCAAGCCGGATTCAAAGTGCTGGAAATCGGGGCGGAGTGCGGGGCGATCACCCGGTATCTGGGGGAGGTGTGCGACCTGGTCGACGCCGTCGAACCGGTGCCGGCCCGGGCGCGGGTCGCCCGGGCCCGGACCCGGGATCTCCCCGGGGTCGAGGTATTCGTCGGGGATCTGTTCGACGTCCCCGACGGCAACGTCTACGACATCATCGTGTTGGTGGGGGTGCTCGAGTACGTGGGGGCGGGCTCGTCGGACCTCGCCCCCTACCGACAGTTCCTGCGCCGGGCCGCCTCCCTGTTGACCGAGGACGGCGCCCTGCTGGTGGCGATCGAGAACCGGATCGGGGTGAAGTATCTCTCCGGGTCCCCCGAAGACCACTCGAACCGCCCGTTCGATTCGCTGGAGGGGTACCCCAACGGATCACTGGCCCGCACCTTCTCCCGGAGCGAGCTCGATGCCCTGATCCGGGAGACCGCGCTCACCCCCCAAGTGTTCGGCGCCTTCCCCGACTACAAGCTGACCCGGATGGTGATGTCCGACGAGCTGTTGCAGATCGACCCGTCGCTGGCCTACCGGATCCCCCACTTCCCGAGTCCCGACTGGGGCGGGGAAGTCGAGCGGGTGGCCAACGAAGGGGCGGTGTGGCGGACGATGATCGAGGCGGGGTTGGGGACCGAGACGGCCAATTCCTTCGTGATCCTGGCTTCCCGCCGACCCCCCGGCCGCTTGTGGCCCGAAGAACTGCTGGCGGCCTACTACTCCACCGCCCGGCGAGCCGGCTACGCCTCCGAGACCCGGGTGGTCGACGAGGACGGCGCCATCGCCTTCGACCGACGGGCCCTCTGCCATCCTGGCCGGGGACCAAAGACCGGACCAACGACCGATCCGGAAAGCCGGGTCGACCCCCGGGTGCAGCTCCGGTTGGGGCGCACCCCGTGGACCGAGGGGACCGATTTCCTGGTCCTTCTCAGCCGGGCCACCGACAAGGAGCTCATCGACTGGCTGGGTCGCTGGACCGACCTCCTGACCCGGGAGTTCGAGGAGGGACAACCGACCCCGGTCGACCTGTTGCCGCACAACCTGGTGGCCCTCCCCGACGGGGTGGTGCGGGTCATCGATTCCAAATTTGTCCAGATGGGGATCGCCCGGGAGGCGGTGGTGGCCCGGGGGGCCCTGGTCACCGGGCAACGCCTGTCCCGGATGACCAAGCCGAGCCGGTGGGGGGCCTTCACCGTCGAGGAGGTGGTCAGGTACATCGGGACCCTGATCGGACTCCCCGCCGATGGCAGCTGGATCGCCGACGCGGTAGCCGGGGAGGCGGCGTTCCAGGCCGAGGTGTCCCTCCACACCCCCGAGCCGGCCAGCCGGGCGGAGGCGGTGGCGATGCAGGAAGCGGTGCTGTGGGACGAGTTGCGCCTCCCGTTGGCCTTGAGCTCCCAGTACAACCCGGGGGTCGGCGCCCGGGTGGCCTTGGAGGCGGAGCTGAGCCGGATGGGTGCCGCCTACGGAACCCTGGTCGACAGCCACGACTCGCTGGTCAGCGCCCACCAGACCGCGGTCGAGAGCCATGCCCAGCAGGTGTCGGCCCTCCTCGCCGAGCTCGCCCACACCCGGATCGATCGGGACACCCATGCCGCCGAGTTCGTCAAGATCAAGGCATCCTCGAGCTGGAAGATGACCCGTCCTCTCCGGGCCCTGTCCCAACGATTCCGTCGCCCCTCCCGCTGAGCACCGGGGGCCGCGGACCCGCCTCAGTACGGCGGGCTGAACACCCCGGCCAGCGATCCGCCGTCCTCCCCGACCTCCGCCCACCCACCTACCGGTAGGCGGACCACCGCCAGCGAGCAGGTGGGAAAGCCGTGGTTACGGAGGACCGCCCGGTCCCCGGCTTCGTGCCCGTCGTCACCCCAGGCCGGAGCCAGGAGTTGGAAGGCCAGTTCGTAGAGGGTGGGGTTGTGGCCGACCAGCAGGGCGCTCGGGTAGCGGTCGTCGAGCTCACCGACGTAGCCGAGCACGGTGTCGGGATTGGCACCGTAGAGGGAGTGCAGCGGTTCGAGAGGGATGTCCCCGCCCATCGCCGCCAACACCAGGTCGGCGGTTTGCCGGGTCCTCACCGCCGACGAGCAGAGGGCCACCTCCGGCACCGGGACGTCGTCGAGTCCGAAGACACCGACGCCCGCCGCCAGCCGTTGCCCCAACGCGGTGGCGTCGCGTCTTCCCCGCGCCGTCAGCGGGCGCTCCTTGTCGCCCCCACCGGCCGGGGCACCGTGGGCCGCCTTGCCGTGGCGCAGCACCCACAGATAGCGGGCCGGGCCGGAGGGGTCCGTCATCGCCGCATGCCTCCCGCCCGGCCGGCGCCAAGCCCGGAGCTAGGCATCGACGACCCGACGACCCTCGAGCGCCCGGCCGAGGGTCAACTCGTCGGAGTACTCGAGGTCGCCCCCGACCGGCAGCCCGCTGGCGATGCGGGTCACCACCAGGCCCATCGGCTTGAGCAGGCGGGCCAGGTACATGGCGGTGGCCTCTCCTTCGAGGTTGGGGTTGGTGCAGAGGATGACCTCGGAGATGCCGTCCTCCTCGAGCCGGGCCAGTAGCTCCCGCACCCGCAGCTGGTCGGGGCCGATGCCCTCGATCGGATTGAGGGCGCCTTGGAGGACGTGATACCGGCCGGAGAACTCACCGGTCTTCTCGACCGAGACGATGTCGCGGGGATCCTCCACCACGCACACCGAGGTGGCGTCCCGGCGGTCGTCGAGGCAGATGGCGCACAGGCCGCCCTCGGCAACGTTGAAGCACCGGGTGCACAGGGTGATCCGCTCCTTCACGTCGATGATCGACTGGGCGAGGCGGAGGGCGTCCTCCGGCGCCACTTTGAGAAGGTGGAAGGTGATCCGCTGGGCGGACTTGGGGCCGATGCCCGGGAGGCGCCCCAATTCGTCGATCAATGACTGCAGCGGCCCGGAGAAGACTCCCATTTAGAGGATCTCCTCCGCCCCGGGAAACGCCTCGAGCACCCGGGCTTCGGCCGAGTTGTCCACCTTCACCGATGCGCTGGAGTCGCCATCCCGGAAGCTGGCCATGTCACCGGCGTCCTCATCGTCGTCGGGGGCGGGTTGACGGTCGGATGCCGGTGACGGGGTGGGCAGCGGGGTGGGGAGCCCTCGGCCCGCTCCCGTTCCCGACGGGGCGGCGGCGGGGGCCCCGGTGCCGCCCGAGTCGCTCTCCACCACCAGCGAGAGTGGGACCGGCAGTCCGAAATACTCGGTGAGCGCCGGCTCGACATCCCCCCGGATCTCATCGCAGCGTTGGCGGTGGATTTCGTTGGGCAGCCCGAACACCGCCTTGCCGCCTTCCGAACCGATGAACCTCCCCGCCTGGAAGAGGGCCTTGGCCTTCGGTCGCAGTCGGCCGAGGATGTGATCGCCCCAGGCCTGGACCAGCTGATCCCGGGTCGGGAACCCCGGGCCGGTTGCTGTGGGGTCGGGGGCGGGGACGGACGCCGCCGCC
>DATARI010000098.1:0-7337 GCA_036264255.1 Acidimicrobiales bacterium
CCGGCCGCCGACCCGCCGAGCGGCCCGGTGACCAGGAGTTGGTCTCCGGGGCGGGCCCCGGAGCGCAACAGGGGCCCGAGATGGCTCGACCGGTGGAGCGACCCCGAGACGGCCACCGAGACCATCAGGGCGGGGGAACCAGAGAGGTCGCCGCCGACCACCACGCACCCGGCCTCCCCGGCGGCCCGGGCGATGCCGTCGGCCAGCCGGTCCAGATCCGTCCCCGGGGGCGAGGCGATCGAAACCAGGACGTGGTCGGGGCGGCCGCCCATGGCCGCCATGTCGGAAACCGTGACCATCAGCGCCTTGTAGCCCAGGTCGTCGACGCCGCTGAGGTCGAGATCGACATGGACCCCGGCCACCACCAGATCGGTGGACAGCAGGGCCAGCTTCCCTTCCGGACGCCGGACCACCGCGGCGTCATCCCCGATCCAGGTCTCTCCCTCCGGCGGCCCTCCCCGGTCCATCCGGGCACCGGCCGCCCGCTCGAATCGCGCCCGCAGGCGGTCGATGGCGTCAAATTCGTCACCGGAACCGGGGAAATGGGCTGATGTGGGCCCAGGATTGGTTCCGACCATGTCCCTTGCCTACCATCGTCCCCGGCCACCGCCACTAATATCGAGTAGCCCCACCGCGACGCCGGCACCAGCTGTACCCGATCGTTGCGGCCACCGACCTGGAATCCCGAGGAGGAATCGCCCACCCATGCCCCCCACTGAGAACAAGAAGCTGATCGCCTGGGTGGACGAAGTTGCGGCGCTCGCCCAGCCGGCCTCGGTGGAATGGTGCGACGGGTCGGCCGATGAGTACGACCGCCTCTGCCAGCTTCTGGTTGACAATGGGACCTTCACCAAGCTGTCCGAGGCCAAGCGGCCCAACAGCTACTGGGCCCACTCCGACCCCGGCGACGTCGCCCGGGTGGAGGACCGGACCTACATCTGCTCGACCCAGGAGTCGGACGCCGGGCCCACCAACAACTGGCGGGACCCCGGGGAGATGCGGACCCTGCTCACCGATCTGTTCCGGGGGTCGATGCGGGGTCGGACCATGTACGTGGTTCCCTACTCGATGGGGCCACTGGGTTCGTAGATCGCCCACATCGGGGTGGAGATCACCGACTCGCCGTATGTGGTCGTCTCGATGAGGATCATGACCCGGATGGGACGGGGCGCCCTGGAGGTGCTCGGGGCTGACGGCGATTTCGTCCCCTGTCTCCACTCGGTCGGCGCCCCGCTGGCCGACGGCCAGGCCGACGTGCCCTGGCCCTGCGACAGCGAGAACAAGTACATCGTCCACTTCCCCGAGACCCGGGAGATCTGGTCGTATGGCTCCGGCTACGGCGGCAACGCCCTGTTGGGAAAGAAGTGCTTCGCCCTCCGCATCGCCTCGGTGATGGCCCGCGACGACAACTGGCTGGCCGAGCACATGCTCATCCTCAAGCTCACCAACCCCGCCGGCGTCACCCGCTACGTGACCGGGGCGTTCCCCTCCGCCTGCGGCAAGACCAACCTGGCCATGCTCATCCCCTCCCTGCCCGACTGGAAGGTGGAAACGATCGGCGACGACATCTGCTGGATGAAGTTCGGGGCCGACGGTCGGCTCTACGCCATCAACCCCGAGGCCGGATTCTTCGGGGTGGCCCCCGGCACCAACTTCAAGACCAATCCCAACGCCATGCTCACCATCGACGGCAACGCCATCTTCACCAACACCGCCCTCACCGACGACGGCGACGTCTGGTGGGAAGGGGTGACCGAGGAGCCGCCGGCCCACCTCACCTCCTGGAAGGGCGAGGACTGGACCCCCGAGTCCGATACCCCGGCCTCCCATCCCAATGCCCGCTTCACCGTGTCCGCCGCCCAGGACCCGGCCATCGCCCCCGAGTGGCAGGACCCGGGCGGGGTCCCGATCGACGCCATCATGTTCGGGGGCCGGCGGGCCTCGGTGGTGCCGTTGGTCTTCCAGTCCCGCGACTGGGACCACGGGGTGTTCCTGGGCTCGATCATGTCCTCGGAGACCACCGCGGCGGCGGCCGGGGCAGTCGGGAAGCTCCGCCGTGACCCGTTCGCCATGCTCCCGTTCTGCGGCTACAACATGGCCGACTACTTCGCCCACTGGCTCGACATCGGCGAGTCGGCCGATCCGGCCAAGCTCCCGAAGATCTTCTACGTGAACTGGTTCCGCAAGGACGAGGACGGCCGCTGGCTGTGGCCCGGCTACGGGGAGAACTCCCGGGTGCTGTCCTGGGTGTTCGACCGGGCCGGCGGTGACGGCGAGGCCGAAGAGACCCCCATCGGCTTCGTCCCCGCATCGGGCGCCATCGACACCGAGGGGATGGATATCTCCGACGAGGACATGGACGAGCTGCTGGCGGTCGACATCGAGGGCTGGAAGGCGGAAGTGCCAGGCATCCGCGAGCACTACGCCAGGTTCGGCGACAAGCTCCCGGCCAAGCTCAACCAGGAAGTCGACCGGCTCGAAACACTGCTGGGCTGACAGAGCCGGGGGTGGTCACCGGCCACGCCCCGCGCTTTCAGGGAAGGCGAATGTCGTGGACACCCCGGGCGGCCGCCAGGGCGTCCGGATCCAGCGTCGACGCTTCCACCGGCGTCACCCGGGTCCAGTGCTTCCCGACCGGGCAGTGCTGCCATCGAGCGTTCCCCAGCCGCACCGCCTTGATCGACACCATCGGGATCCAGATGGTGGTGAACAGGTGGCCCTCCTCACAACGGACCACCGTTTCGGAGCGCTCGAACACACCTGGAGGCTAACCCTCCCGAGCTCACCACCGGTGGCTGCCGCTCCGCAGCGAGCTCATGTAGACCACCGCCCCGAGGGCGGCCACGATGGCCATGATCAGGTCGCCGGTCGAGACGGGCAGGGTCAGCACCACCGGCACGAAGGCGCCCACCACCCAGACCAACTGCAGGCGCGTCTCGAAGCGGGCAAACGCCCGACCCTGGTTGAACACCTCCACGTGCCGCTGGACCAGGGCGTCGAACGACGGCTTGGAGATGGCGCCGGCCACCCCCACCGCCACGGCCACCACGATCTGGAAGTAGCGACTGGACTGAAGGGAGGTGATGCCGGCGAACACCGCCACCAACCACAGCGACGCCACCAGGATCTGCTGCTCGCTGAACACCTTTCGCAGCCGGGCCACCAGCAGCACCCCGATGAGGGCGCCGGCGGTGATGGCCCCCAGCAGCAGCCCGAACCACCAGGTGGCCGCCCCCTGTCGGCGGAGCCCGAAGGCCAGCAGGAAGGTCAGGAACCCCAGCTCCGCCTTCAGCACCGACATCGGCATCAACGCCAGCAGGACCTCGGAGGTGGCGATGGGCCGGAAGGCGGCCAGGTCCATCTCATCGTCGGTCGGCTCGGCGGGGAGGGCGGCCGGGGCGTCGGCGAGGGACTGGGAGACCGGCACCATCGGGATAACTCTCTCCCGCACCCTTCGCCGGCTCGCCCCTCTCGTCCGCCGGCGCTGGCGGACCGGCAACCGGGCCCCGGCCACCACCGCCGCCAAAAAGACGATGAAGTCGAGCCAGAGGACACCGGAGGCGCCGGCCAGCTTGAGCATGCCGACGGCCGGGAGAGCGAAGACGAAAGCCGACAGTGACGCCAGCAGCCCCAGCCGGGCGTTGAGGCCGGCCAGGTCGGGGGCGCCTTCGAGGTCGGGTGTCTCCGGGTCCTCGGGCTCCGCTCCCCCACCGGTCATCGGCGTCCCGTAGGGCGGGGTGGCCGACGGCCGCGGCGAGGTGGGTACCAGCTCGATGACGGTGCCCGGGGGGTCGCTCCCCGGGGGGTGACCGATGAGCCCGAGCGAGGCCATCTCCGGCACCAGGGCTCCCTTGGTCACCAGGTAGACCTTGGAGAGCACCAGCATGGCGAAGGCCAGCGGAAACAACAGCAGGGAGTGGATGTCCCGGGCCAACAGCGGGCACAACGCGGCCCGGCCGAGGGCCGAGACCACCACCATCCCCCTGCGGGCCCCCCGGCTCCGGTCGATCAGCGGCCCGAGGGCCGGGGCCACCACTGCGAACGGCGCCATGGTCAACAGCAGATAGAGCAGCACCTTGTCCTGGGCGGCGGTGGGAGAAATCGAGAAGAACAGCGACCCGGCCAGCGACACCGCGAAGATGGTGTCGCCCGCCGTCATCAAGACGTGGGTGAGCGCCAAGCGGCCGAAGGGTTGCCGCTGGTCGAACAGGTCGGCGACGGCCGCCCGGGCCAGTCGCTTGAACTGCTCTCCTCGCTCCCGAACGGTCGCCACTCGCGGCATGTTAGGGGCCGCGGCGGCAGCGGTAGCATGCATCCAGCCACAGAAACCATGTGTCGGGAGAATCCATGCCGGTCAGCGCCTACGTACTCATCCAGACCGAGGTCGGACGGGCCGCCACCGTCGCCCGAGCCGTCGCCAAGATCGACGGCGTCATCGCCGCCGAGGATGTCACCGGTCCCTACGACGTCATCGTCCGGACCGAGGCCACCAGCGTGGACGAGTTGGGCCGGATGGTGGTGGGGAGGATCCAGCTCATCGAGGGGATCACCCGTACCGTGACCTGTCCCGTCGTCAACCTCTGACCCCCATCCGACCTCCCCTGATAGCCGCAGGCTGACCCCTTGGTGGACGCGGATCGGTTCTCGCTGGTGGGGCGCACGGCCCTGGTGACCGGTGCCTCCCGTGGCATCGGGGCGGCGGCGGCCCGGGCCCTCGACCGGGCCGGAGCCCGGGTGGCACTGGTGGCGAGAAGCCGGGACGGGCTCGCCGATGTGGCGGCGGGGTTGGCCCACGACCCCGTCGTGTTGGTCGGTGACCTCGGCAATCCCCGGGCTCCCGCCGCCATCTCCGGGCAAGCGCTCGACGCCCTCGGCGGCGTCGACGTCCTGGTCAACAACGCAGCCGCCGCCGCCCGTCTCGCCACCGTCGACACCGACGCCACCTTGATCGACGAGATGCTGGCGGTCAACGTGCGGGCCCCCCTGTTGCTGATTGCCGCCCTCATCCCCTCGATGATCCGGCGAGGGGGAGCCTCGATCGTCAACCTGTCGTCGGTCTCGGGCCTGGTCGGCACGCCGCGACGGGCCGCCTATGCCGCCACCAAGGGAGCGATCGATGCGGCGACCCGTTCACTGGCCATCGAGCTCGGACCGTCGGGCATCCGGGTCAACGCGGTGGCGCCCGGCGTCGTCGACACCGCCCTCTGGGCCAAGAACAAGCTGGTCCCGGGGGTGACCGAGACGATCGAGGGCCAGACCCCGCTCCGCCGTTGGGCCACCCCGGAGGACATCGCCGACGTCATCGTCTTTCTGGCCTCCGACGCCGCCCGGTTCGTCACCGGGGAGACGATCGCCGCCGACGGAGGGATGGCCCGGACCTTCGACCTCTACGGCGGGGACGTCTGATCCCTGCGCCGGCCCGGGCGCTAACGGATGGCCCCGGACTCCCGCAGCTTGGTGATCTCCCCGGTATCCAGCCCCCAGTCGGCCAGCGCCTCGTCACCGTATTGTCCGGGGTGGGGCGGGGGCCGGCGGATGACGCCGGGGGTGCCCTCGAAACGAGGAGACGGTGCCGGTTGGACCACTCCGGCCACCTCCACGAAGGTGCCCCGGTGCTGGTTGTGGGGATGGCGATGGGCCTCGGCGGAGGTGAGCACCGGAGCCGTGCACGCGTCGGTGCCGTCGAAGATCGCCTCCCACTCGGCGCGGGTCTTGGCGGCGAAGATCGCCGCAAACCTCTCTTTCATCGCCGGCCACGCCTGGCGGTCGTTCTGTCCGGGCATCTCCTCGTCGGTCAGCCCCAACCCCTCGAGCAGGGCGGCGTAGAACTGGGGCTCGATGGCCCCGACCCCCATGTATCCCCCGTCGGAGGTCTCGTAGACCTCGTAGAAGTGGGCGCCGCTGTCGAGCAGGTTCGTCCCCCGCTCGTCGTTCCAGATCCCGGCTTGCCGGAGGGTGTAGGTCATCGTCATGAGGGAGGCGGCCCCGTCGACCATGGCCGCATCGATCACCTGGCCCTGGCCGGTCTGGCGGGCGGAGATGATCGCCGCCACCATCCCGAAGGCCAGCAGCATTCCTCCGCCACCGAAGTCCCCCACTAGGTTGAGCGGAGGAACCGGTCGCTCCCCTTCCCGGCCGATCGGGTCCAGCGCGCCGGCCAGGGCGATGTAGTCGATGTCGTGACCGGCGGCCTGGGCCATCGGGCCGGACTGGCCCCAGCCCGTCATCCGCCCGTAGACCAGCTTCGGATTGCGGGCCAGGCAGGCCTCCGGTCCGAGGCCCAGCCGTTCGGCCACCCCCGGACGGAAGCCCTCCGTCAGCCCGTCGGCCGTCTCCACCAGCCGCAACACCAGGGCCACCCCGTCGGCATGCTTGAGATCGACCGCCACCGAACGACGCCCCCGGTTCAACAGATCGACGTGGGCACCTTCGTTGGGCGGGTAGGAGGCCCGCTCGGACCGGTCGATCCGGATGATGTCGGCCCCGGCGTCGGCCAGCATCATCCCGGCGAAGGGGGACGGCCCGATTCCGGCCAGCTCGACCAGCCGGACCCCTTCGAGGGGGCCGCTCATCGGACGCCGATCGGAACGAGGGTGGTGGTGGGCTGGGGCGGTGGGTTGGAGTCGACCATCCAGGGATGGTGGCTGCTCTATCGGTCGCCGGTCAAATGCGGTGACCGGGTCCGGGGAGCGACTTCGTCGCCACCGGTGCCCGGATTCCACCGGCCGGGCCACACCGGACCGGGCGGAGTTTAAGGTTCGGAGACGCCGGATCACCGAGGGGTGGCTGCACCGGAGAGAGGGGGAGAGCAATGAGCCTGGCCCGACGAGCCACCGGACCCGGCCGGGTCAACCTCATCGGGGACCACACCGACTACAACCGGGGCCTGGCGCTCCCCATCGCCATCGATCTGGCCACCACCATCGAGTTCACGCCCACCGGAGCCCCGGGGGTCACCTTCTTCTCCACCCAGCACAACCAGGCGATCACCCTGCCCCTCGACGTGCCCGCCGATGCCGAGGCGCTGGCTTCGCTCCAGCCGCCGTGGGCCCGACTGGTGGCGGCGGTGATGGCCACCGTCAAGCCGGAGGTGGGCGGGGTGTGCCGGATCGTCAGCACCCTCCCGGTCGGCTCCGGCCTGTCCTCCAGTGCGGCGCTCACCACCGCCCTGTCCCGGGTCTTCGGCGCCACCGGATCGTCGATCACCTTGGCCCGACTGTGCCAGCGGGCCGAGCACCTCTCGGGGGTGCCGGTCGGGATGATGGATCCCCTGATCTGTTCGGGGGGCCGGGCCGGGAAGGCTTCCCTCATCGACTTCTCGGTCCTCTCCGTCGCCT
>DATARI010000113.1:0-14040 GCA_036264255.1 Acidimicrobiales bacterium
AGGACCTCCGCTCCTATGCGGACCCGGGATGGCACGGCCGGGGGGAGTCGACCACGTCGCAGACCGCCTGGGCCCTCCTCGCCCTCCTGGCCGCCGGGGACCGGGGCACCCCGGTCCGGGACGGGGTCGGCTGGCTGGTCGACCGCCAGCGTCCCGACGGCGGCTGGGATGAGCCGTGGTTCACCGGCACCGGGTTTCCCGGCGACTTCTACATCAACTACCACCTCTACCGGATCGTCTTTCCGGTGATGGCCCTCGGGCGCTACCTCGGTGCCGGGGAGGGGGTGGAGGATGGCTGACCTGACCGCGGTCAGCCCGCAGCGACTCGAGGCCCAGGCCCTCGGGGGCCCGGTGACGACCGTCGGAACGGGCCCCGAACCCGCCGCCGCCGCCGGCCGCCGACTGGCCGCCCAGCTCGAGCCAGGGGACCCGGTGGCCATCGTCGGGGTGGCCGGTGCCCTCGGCGGCCATGTGTGGCCCGGGCACCTGGTGGTGGCGACTGAAGTGCGCACCACCGCCGGCTCGTCACCCCTCCGGTTGGCCGGCGCCCATCTGCTGGCTGAGGAACTGCGCCGCTACGGGCATTGGGTCCACACCGGGCCGATCGTCTCGGCATCCCTCCCGGTCGAAACGTCCGAGCGGCAGCGGTTGACCGCCGACGGGGCGATCGCGGTGGACAGCGAGTCGGCGTGGTTGGCCGAGGCACTCGGCCCCCGACCGGTGGCGGTGGTCCGGGCGGTCGCCGACGCCGGCGGGCACGCCCCGGTGGCCGGCGACCTGCGGGCCCTCGGGGCCCTCCTCCGGGTGCGTCCCGCCCTCGAGCGCTGGGCGGAGGCCACCCGTCCCCGCACGGTGCTGCTGGCCGGTCCCCGTTCGTTCTGTGCCGGCGTCGAGCGGGCCATCGACACCGTCGAGCGGGCCCTCGAACGATTCGGGTCGCCGGTCTACGTCCGCCGGCAGATCGTCCACAACACCCATGTCGTCGCCGGGCTCGAGGCCAAGGGGGCGATCTTCGTCGAGGAGTTCGACGAGGTGCCCGACGGCTCGACGGTGGTCATCGCCGCCCACGGGGTGTCGCCGGCGGTCAGGGGCCAAGCCGCCGCCCGGCCGGGCCTGAACGTCATCGACGCCACCTGCCCGCTGGTGGCCAAGGTCCACCACGAGGCCCGGCGGTTCGCCGACGGCGACCATCACATCGTGCTCATCGGGCACGCCGGCCACGAGGAGGTGGTCGGCACCGTCGGGGAGGCCCCCGACCGGATCCATCTGGTGGAGGGCCCCGACGACGTCGCCCGGCTGGAGCTGCCCGAGGACGTGCCGCTCGCCTACCTGACCCAGACCACGCTGGCCACCGACGAAACCGACGAGGTGGTCGGGGCCCTCCACGCCCGCTTCCCCTCCATCGTCGGGCCGAGCGCCACCGACATCTGTTACGCCACCCAGAACCGGCAGGACGCGGTGAGGGCGCTGGCCGGCGCCTGCGACCTGATGCTGGTGGTCGGGTCGGCCAACTCGTCGAACACCGCCCGGCTGGTCGAAGCCGCCCGGCGTCAGGGGTGCCGGACCGAGCTCATCGAGGACGAGTCCGATCTCCGGCTCCCGTGGCTGCTCGACGCCACCACCGTCGGGCTCACCGCCGGGGCGTCGGCCCCGGAGTCCCTCGTCCAGCGGGTCATCGGGGTGCTGGAAGCCCTCGGCCCCGTGGAGGTGCGCGAGCACCGGGTCACCGAAGAAACCGTCCAATTCGCTCTACCAAGGCAGGTGCGCTGATGCCCATTCCGTTGCGACAGAACATGAAGATCGGATCCCACCTGCTGCGGCAGCGGATGAAGGGGACCAAGCACTACCCCTTCATCGTGGAGATCGAGCCGCTGTTCGCCTGCAACCTCTCCTGTCCGGGGTGCGGCAAGATCCAGCACCCGACCGACATCCTCCGCAAGCGCCTGTCGGTGGAGGACATCCTCGGGGCGGTGGAGGAGAGCGGCACCCCGATGGTCTCCATCGCCGGGGGCGAGCCGTTGCTCCATCCCGACATCGAGCGGATCGTGGCCGAGCTCATCAAGAAGAAGGTCTACGTCTACCTCTGCACCAACGCGGTGCTGCTGCGGAGGCGGATGGACAAGTTCACCCCCTCCCGGTTCTTCTCCTGGGTGGTCCACATCGACGGCCTGCGGGAACGCCATGACAAGGCCGTCGACCGGGAAGGCGTCTTCGACGAGGCGGTGGCGGCCATCCGGCAGGCGAAGGAGCGGGGCTTCCGGGTCACCACCAACTCCACCTTCTTCAACACCGACTCCCCCAAGACGGTGCGGGACGTGCTCGACTTCCTGAACGACGACCTCGGGGTCGACGCCATGATGATCTCCCCCGCCTACGCCTACGAGAAGGCCCCGGACCAGGAGCACTTCCTCGGGGTGGAGCAGACCCACAAGTTGTTCCGGGAGGCCTTCGCCGGGAAGCGCAAGAAGTGGCGGCTCAACCATTCGCCGCTGTTCCTCGACTTCTTGGAGGGGCAGACCGAGTTCGCCTGCACCGCCTGGGGGGTTCCGAGCTATTCGGTGCTGGGTTGGCAGCGCCCCTGCTACCTGATGGCCGACGGCTACGCCTCCTCGTACCGGGAACTGGTGGAGACCACCGACTGGGACGCCTACGGGCGGGGCAAGGACCCCCGCTGCGCCAACTGCATGGCCCACTGCGGTTACGAGCCCTCCTCGGTCATCGCCACCATGGGCTCGCTGCGGGAGTCGATGCGGGCGCTGGTCAACACCCACTGATCATGGCCACCATCGACTCGCTCATCCTGACCGAGCCCGGTATCGGGTTGGTGGCCCCCTCAGCTCCGGTGTCGCCCCCGCCGGCCTGCGCCGAACCGACGGTGCCACCGGCGGCACCCCCGGCGCCACCGCTGGCCGACCTCGACCCTGAGACCCTCCGGGACCTGGGTCCCGATGAGTTGGTGGAGCTGGCCGCCGACATCCGGCGGCTGCTGGTGTCGACCCTGTCGGCCACCGGCGGCCATCTGGGGTCGAACCTCGGGGTGGTGGAGCTGACGTTGGCGTTGCACCGGGCGTTCCGCTCCCCGGACGACGCCATCGTCTGGGACACCGGGCACCAGGCCTACATCCACAAGCTGGTCACCGGGCGGGCCGGGGTGTTCGCCACCCTCCGCCAGGCCGGAGGACTGTCGGGCTACCCGAACCGGACCGAGTCGATCCACGACCTGGTGGAGAACAGCCATGCCTCCACCGGGCTCTCCTATGCCTACGGGCTGGCCGCGGCTCGGAGGCTGGCCGGGGATCCCCACCGGGTGGTGGCGGTGGTGGGAGACGGGTCCCTCACCGGGGGACTGGCGTTCGAAGCCCTCAACAACATCGGAGTCACCCGGACCCCGGTGGTCATCGTGCTGAACGACAACGGACGCTCCTATGCCCCGACGGTGTCCCGGTTGACCACCGCGCCGGGCGGGGGCGGGGTCCACGGAGGGGCGGGACCCGCCACCTTCTTCGAATCGCTCGGGATCACCTATCTGGGTCCGGTCGACGGGCACGATGTCGCCGCCCTCGACGACGCCTTCTCGGTGGCCGATGCCACCCTGGGTCCGGTGGTGGTGCACGTGCACACGGTCAAGGGCCGCGGCTACCGGCCGGCCGAGCAGGACCCGGAGAAGTGCCTCCACGACGTCGGGCCGTTCGACCCCGCCACCGGGGCCTCCCGGCGACCCCGGTCATCGAGTTACACCGAAGCCTTCAGCCGGGCGGTCATCGATGCCGGCGAGCGCAACCCGGCGGTGGTAGCCCTCACCGCGGCGATGGGCGGCCCGACCGGCCTGCTCGGCTTCCAGGCGCGGTTCCCCGATCGCTACTTCGACGTCGGCATCGCCGAGCAGCACGCGGTCACCACCGCCACCGGCATGGCCCTCGGCGGGCTCCGCCCGGTGGTGGCCATCTATTCGACCTTCCTCAACCGGGCCTGGGACCAGTTGCTCTTCGACGTGGCCCTCCACCGGGCCCCCATCGTGTTCTGCATCGACCGGGCCGGCGTCACCGGCGACGACGGGCCCAGCCACCACGGCATCTTCGACCTGGTGCTGCTGACCAAGGTGCCGGGACTCACCGTCTTCGCCCCCTCCTCCTATCAAGAGCTCGGGGTGATGCTGGACGAGGCGCTGGCGTTGCCGGGCCCGTCGGCCATCCGCTGGCCGAAGACGGAGGCCCCCACCACCGGCGGGGCCGGGCACGGGTTGCTCGCCCGCCGGCTGCGGTCGGCTCCCGACCGGGGGCAGGGGGGTGCCGGCCACCGGCCCGACGTCTGCCTGCTGGGGGTGGGAAAGATGGTCGCCGCCTGCCAGGAGGCCGCCGACCGGTTGGAGGGCCGGGGCCTCGGGGTGACGGTGTGGGACGTGCGGGTGGCCTCGCCGCTGGACCCGACGATGGTGGAGGACGCCGCCCGGCACACCCTGGTGCTGACCGCGGAGGACGGGATCGCCGACGGCGGGGTGGGGGCGTCGATCGCCACCGGGGTCGAACGGGCCGCCCGGGGCCGCGCCATGGTGGGGGACGCCGGCCCGCTCACGGTGACCAAGGGGCTGCCGTCCGCCTTCCTTCCCCACGGCCGGCCGGCCGACCTCCTGGCCGAGGCCGGGCTCGACGGCGCCGGACTGGAGTCGGCGGTCCTCGGTGCCCTGCCCCTCTGCCCGGCCCCGATCCCGCCGCTCGGACCCGGCTGACCCGCGGAGGGGCCCCGGCAGGCCCGACGGTTTCGATCGGGCACAATGTCTGGCTGGGAGTCGGCGACCGCCGGGGGCGGCCGCCGAGGAGCCGACCAGCAGAATCGAGCCGCAGTGTCCTTCGGAGACTCAGACATCGTCCGCAGCGCCGTTCGGGTGGAGGGCTTCCGGGACGAGGAGTTCGACTACCAGTTGATCAAGGCGATGGGGGTGGCCGACTACGGCGGCTCCACCATCGGGGAATGCCTGGCGGTGGCGGCGGAGATCACCGACGGGAGCCCCCAGAGCTGGGCCCGGGGCTTCGACGACTTGGCCCATCGGGTGGAGGCCGCCGCCCGTCTCTGCCTGGCGGCCGGCCACCGGGTCAGCGGCCGGGATCACCTGCTCCGGGCGTCGACCTACTACCGGACGGCCGAATACTACGGGGACCCGGCCGTCGAGGTGTCCCGCCACACCGGGGAGCGGAGCCGGGCGTGCTTCGCGGAGGCAGGGTCGCTGATGCTGCCGCCGGTCGAGCTGGTGGATGTGCCCTTCGAGGGATCGAGATTGCCGGGGTACTTCCTGCGGGCGGCTGCACCCGGCTCCGGCCGGGCGGGCAACTCCGGGCGGCTCCCCACCCTGGTCTGTGTGGGTGGGTTCGACTCCAGCGCCGAGGAGCTCTACTTCCACTACGGGGCACCCGGGGCCGAGCGGGGATGGAACGTGTTCGCCTTCGACGGGCCGGGACAGCCCGGGTGCATGCGCCTCGACCCGGCCCTCCCGTTCCGGCCCGACTACGAAGTCCCGATCGCGGCGGTGCTCGACGGGATCGGCGCCCGTGACGATGTCGACCCCGACCGGCTGGCTCTGGTGGGGGAGAGCTTCGGCTCCTACTTCGCCGCCCGGAGTGCGGCCACCGACTCGCGGGTGAGGGCGCTGGTGGCGAACCCGCCGGTGATCGACATGCGTCGGTACATGGAGGCGTGGGTGGGCCGCGACGTTTTCGGGATGACCCGGGACATCCGGCCTGAGGATGTGGCCGGGGTTCCCGAGGATCTGATGCCCAAGCAGATGCAGTGGGGAATCGAGTCCATCTGCCGTCGCTTCGGGGTGCCGTCGTTCTCCGCCTGGCGGGAGGCCATCGCCGAGTACCGGCTGGGCGACCTGGTCGGGGAGATCCACTGCCCGGTGCTGGCCCTGGTGGGGGACCGGGAGGGGGTCGAACCGCTGTCCCAGTTTGAGGCGTTCGTCGAGGGGGTGGCGGGACCGGTCACCGCCCGTCGGTTCGGGGTGGAGGACGGGGCGTCGACCCATTGCCAGTCCGACAACATCCGGCTCTCCGCCCAGGTGGTGTTCGACTGGCTCGACGAGCAGTGGGCGGGAATCCCCGACTCCTGAGGGCTACAACCTAGAGACGGCGGAGATGGCGGCGTCGGCGGCCGTCTCGGTGGCCAGCTTGGCCCCCTTGGCCAGCCCGACCATCCCGGGAATGCGCCCGGGATGCTTCAGGAGATAGCGGGCCACCGCCCGGCCGTCCGGCGTCCCGTCCTGGTGGCTGAGATGGAAGATCTCTTCGTCGAGGCTCCCGTCGGTGGTTCGGTCGCTGATGGCCCGGAACACCGACCAGGGGATACCCCGCCGCTCACAGACTTCGGCGATGGCCGCCGTCTCCATGTCCAACGAGACGACCCCTCGGCCCCGCAGGCCGGCGATCACCTCGGGTTCGGTCAACAACGCATCGGACGTCCACATGGTGCCGGCGGGAGTGCCGTCACCCAGGGGTGCCGGGCGGTACTCGGCTCCGGTGGCGGCCTGCACCACCACCTCGGGGAGGACCATGGACCCGATGGGGACCGTCTCGTCAACTCCCCCGGTGATGCCGACCACCACCACCCGGGCCACCGGGGTGGCATCGAGGAGCTGGGCGGTCTTCTCGGCGGCCAACTGGGTGCCCATCCCGGTCACCATGGCGATGACCCGATGGTCGCCCAGCTTGCCGGCCCGGCACCGGAGTTCCCCGATCCGGGCCGGGTGGAGCGACAGTTTCCGAGCCAGCGGGCGCAACTCCATCGGCATCGCGCAGATGAAGGCGATGGTCCCGGGGGTTTCCGATCCGTTCATCCTCGAAGCCTTGCCCATCGGGCGCTGGCCGCCAAATGCAATTCGGCCGCCGACTACCTCAGCCCGAGTTCGGCGGAGCAGGCCGGCCACTGGCCCCAACCACTCTGGGCTTGGAGTTGCTGGGCGGCTTGATCCTGCACCGACGGCGCGGCGTCACTGGGAAGACCCGAGTACCCGAGTCCCTGCCAGGTCTGTTCGGAGAACTGGTAAGCGCCGTAGTAGCCGTTGCCACTGTTCTCGCTGTAGTTGTCGCCGGACTCGCATTCCCGGAGGGCGGCCCAGTTGCCCGACGACGACACGTACGACGCAGTGGGGGCGGTGGTGGTCGGCGGCGCCGCGGTCGTGGTGGTGGTCGGCGGGGGCGCGGTGGTGGTGGTGGTGGGTGCAGCAGTCGTCGGCGGCCCGGTCGGGGCGGTGGTGGGCGGGGTGACCGCGGCGACGGGGGTGGCGGCCATCGGAATGTGCAGGGAGGTGAGAGCGATATCGAGGCCACCCATCGGGCCCGCGGCCGCGGCCGACACCGGGGCCAGCCCCTGGTTGGTGCCGGTCAGGCTGTCAGCAGCCAGGCGGGAGCCCAGGATGGCGGCAGAACTGCCGGCGGCAGACTGCGAGGTCTGGTGTTGATGCAAAGCAATGCCAACGATCACAGCGAGGGCTGAGAGAAACAAAAGGAAAAAGCGGTGCTTGCGCATATCTGCGCCTCCTCAAAGTCGCGGAAGCCCGTAGGGCTTCGAGGGTGGCATGGGTATGCGGGCAACCGTCTTGGGTGCATTCGACTCGCGGGCTGGTGCCGGGCAGGGCAGGCGGCTCGGGACTTTCAATGAGGTCCGTACGAGGTGCAGACGGGGTAACCCTTAACAGGTCAGCGTGGGGCGGCTCCTGGTCGGCGCAGTCGGTGGGGTGAACGGTGTGTTGTTCATATTTTCCTCGACCCAACTGATCCAAACGGCATAAACGAGCCGACCCTCATCCGGTGTAGTCGGTGACCATCTGGTCATCGCATTCACCGCCGTTTTGGCCATGTTGTTGAGCGAGTTCTCTCACCCTAGCGGGGGAGTCACAACGTTGCAATTACGTTACGACCGGTGAGGTAACGGGTGCACAGAGTGGTGAAGGTTGTTCACACAACCGACACAAAGATGGAGGTCAGCCGTCCACAGACCCCGGAAATCGGGGAGAAATCGCGCCCAGCGCCTTGGCCATTGCGTCGATTGCCGGATCCGAAAGATCCTCTCGGACCCCGACCAGCGGAGTCAGCGATGCCCACCCCGCGGCGATGGCCCCGGCGTCGGATTCTGGGTCCAATTCGGCCTGTTCCGCCCGCCGGTCGGACCCCCGGCCCCCGCGGAGGGTGAGGGTCACCGCGCCACCGGTCCGGTCCACGATCGAGTCCCCCACCGGGGCTCCGGACCGGTCCTGGCGGGCGGAGCGGATGAGACCCACCGCCCCGAGCGATCCGTGGCGGATGCCCCGGAGCTGGTCGAGGGGGAGCGCCGGCACATTCAAGTTGAGGACGGTCCCCGGCTCCATGGTGGCCAGCTCGGGCACCACCTCATTGACCAGGGCCACCGGAGTCTCCCAGGGCACCGGGTCGGCACCCCAGGCGATGCTCACCGCCAGCCCCCGCACGCCGAACTGGGCGCCGGTGAGGGTGGCGCCGACGGTTCCGGAGTGGAGGGCCGACCGACCGGCATTGATCCCATGGTTGATGCCGGAGACGATCATGTCGGGGCGATCACCGAACCCCTCGATGCAGGCCAGGATCACCGCCAGAGCCGGTGGCCCTTCGATGCCGAACACCGGGACGTTCTCCAACCCGTGGACCTGCACCGCCTCGAACGGAATCGACTCACGCTCGTACACCGGTCCGACCGCGGCGCCGGCTCCGCTGTGGTCGACCAGCGGCGCCACCACCATCAGCTGGTGTTCGCCGTCGAAGGCGCGGTCCAGTCCCCGGGCCAACGCGGCGATGCCCGGCGCGAACACCCCATCATCATTTGTCACCAGAATGCGCATCGTCGGCAGTCCAATCCAAGAGGTCGGGCGGATCCGGGCGCCACCTCCGAGGTGGCGGTGGGGGCGGGCCATTCAACGGGACGGGTGGCCCGATGACCTACCATACCGGTCGACATCCACCGCCCTTCGCGGGCAGACCGGAATCCCCATGACCATGCCACCCCGCACGATGCCCGAAGACCAGCGGCCGTCCGAGACCTCGCTCTCCACCGGCGACCAGTGGGTCATCGGACATGGCCACCAGCGGGCGGTGATCACCGAAGTGGGAGCCACCCTCCGTGCCTTCACCGTCGACGACAACCCGGTGGTCGACGGCTTCGGCACCGACGAGTGGAGCCACGGCGGTCGGGGTCAGGTGCTGGCCCCGTGGCCCAACCGACTAGGGGACGGCCGCTACGAGTTCGAAGGGGTGAGCGCCCAGGCCGCCCTCGACGAACCCTCGAGGCAGAACGCCATCCACGGACTGGTGCGCTGGCTTCCCTGGTCGATGACCGGTCGCGCCCAAAACCGGGTGACCATGGCCTGCATCCTCCGCCCGTCTCCCGCCTACCCGTTCACCCTCGCACTCTCCATCGAGTACCGGCTTGGGCGCGATGGCCTCACGGTCGTCACCGACGCCGAGAATCTGGGCGCCACCGACCTGCCCTTCGGGCTCGGCTTCCATCCCTACCTGACCGTGGGCACCCCGACGGTCGACATGGTCCGACTGACAGTGCCGGCCGACCGACGCCTGGTTACCGACGACCGCGGCCTGCCCACCGGGCTGGCGCCGGTGGCAGGGACCGAATTCGACTTCACCACCGGGCGGCTGCTGAGCACCACCCGGCTGGACACCGGCTACACCTCGTTGCGACGCGACGGAGACGGACAGGTACGGGTGGATCTCGACCATCCGGACGGGACCAACGGGGTCACCCTCTGGGCCGACGACCAGTTCAACTACGTGATGGTCTACAGCGGAGACACCCTGCCTCCCGCCGGCCGACGCAAGGGTCTGGCGGTGGAACCGATGACCTGCCCGCCGGACGCCTTCCGCTCCGGGAACGGCGTCACCGTCCTCAACCCCGGTGGCCGCTGGTCCGGCACCTGGGGGATCACCCCCCGCTAAGCCAGCGCTTCCCTCCGGGGTTCGCGGATCGGGGTGGGGGGCCGATCTCCGTCGGGCGGACGTCGCAGCGCCTCCATGCCCTTGGCGAACACCGCCTCGGCTTCGATCGCCTCCAGCGGTTTGGCGAAATAGAAGCCCTGGGCGAACCGGCATCCGAGCTCGACCAGACGGTCCCGCTGGGTCAGCGTCTCGATGCCCTCGGCCACCACCTCGAGGCCGAAGGCGTTGCCGAGGGTGACCACCGCGGTCACCACCGCGTCGTAGCGGCTGCCCAGGCCGTCGATGAACGCCTTGTCGATCTTCACGATGTCGAGTGGTAGGCGGGACAAGGAGAACAGCGACGAGAACCCGGTGCCGAAGTCGTCGATGGCCAACCGGATCCCCAACTCCTTCAAGGCCTGGAGCCGACGCACCGCGGCTTGGAAGTCGCGCATGAAGAAGGTCTCGGTGATCTCCAGGGTGAGGAGCTCGGGAGGGATCCCGGTGGCCAGCAGCTCCTCGGCCACATCGTTCACAAAATGATCGTGCTCGAGCTGCCGGCTCGAAACGTTGATGCTGATGGAGCCGTCCGGTCGATCCGGGTACCGGTCGCGCCACTCGGCCAGCTGCCGGCAGGCCTCGTGGAGGACCCAGCGGCCGATCGGGACGATCAAGCCGGTCTCCTCGGCGGTGGGGATGAAGTCCACCGGCTGCACCACGCCACGGGAGGGGTGGTGCCAACGGATGAGCGCCTCCATCCCGACCGGGTGGTCGCCGTCGAGGGAGACCAGCGGTTGGTAGACCAGTCGGAACTCGCCGCGGTCGAGGGCCATGTGGAGCTGGGCCTCGGTGGCCACCCGGTTGGCGGCCTGGATGGTCAGTGCCTCGTCGAAGAATTCGAACCGGGAGCGTCCGTTCAGTTTGGCCCGGTTGACGGCCGCATCGACGTTGCTCATGATCGACTCCGCCCGGTCAGAGGCGTAGCCGAAGGCGATGCCGATGCTGGCGGTCACGTAGCAGTCGATGTCGTCCACGATGAAGGGCTCATCGAAGGTGGCCAGCAGCCGGTGGCCGAAGCCGACGGCCTCGTTGTGATCGGCCAGACCTTCCACCAGCAGGCCGAACTCGTCCCCGCCCACCCGGGCGATGAAGTGCCCGTCCACCCGCTCCTCCAGGCGCTGGGCCACCGCCACCACCAAGGCGTCCCCGACCCGGTGCCCGCGGCTGTCGTTGAGGTACTTGAAGTGGTCGAGATCGAGAAAGCAGACGGTCATGGGAGGATCGACCGTCAGCCGCGAATGCAGCGATCGGGAGAGGCGTTGGATGAAGAGCTCGCGGTTGGCCAATCCGGTCAGGGTGTCGTGGGTGGCCAGGTGGGTCAGTCGGCGCTCGTACTCGCGGCGCACGGTGACGTCCCGGACGGCCACCGAGATCACTTCGCCGCGGGCGGTGTCGAGGGTGCTGAACGACGCCTCCACCGAGATCTCCGACCCGTCCTTGCGCGCCGCGTACATGGTCCGCTCCACGCCATCGACGTCGCCCACCCGATCGACCCACAGCCGGATGGTCGCCATCTGCTCGGCGCGCAGCCGCTCGGGCATCAGCATCGACGCCGGCTGCCCGATCAGCTCGTCGGCCGAGTATCCGAAAAGCGCCTCGGCCTGCTTGCTGACTTCGACGATGGCGCCGTCGCTGGCATCGGCCACCACGATGGCATCGGGTGCCTCTTCGAGGAGCTGTCGGAAGTGGTCGGCATCCCGCATCTGTCGCTCGAGGAGTTGGGCATTCTCCAACGCGTGACCGGCTTGGGAGGCCAACATCTCGAAGGCGGCAATCTCCTCGGGTGACGGTGTCCGGTACTGGCGGGTCCCAGCTTCGAGAATCGCCGCCAACTCGCCGTTGACCCAGACCGGACCACCGATCACCGTCTGATAGCCGTCGCCGGCCAGGATGGGCACGCTGCCGGGCTGGGAGGCGTAGTCGCTGATCACCACCGTCCGGCGCTGACCGAGCACCATGCCGACCATCCCGAAGGTGGCGGGGTGATGCCGGGAGGTGTAGTCGCGGTTGAGGTGTCGGGCGTGGAGCACCCGGTAGGTGGACCCGTCGTCGTCGATGGCGCAGATGTCGGAGGACTCGAAACCGAGGGTGCCGAGCGCATCGACCACCGCCGACAGCACCTGGTCGACATCGGAGGCATCGATCTGGCGGGCCACGGCGGCCACCCGGCTCCACAACGCCACCCGGTTCTCCGAGGCGGCATGTTCTGCCATCTGGCGCCGGAAGGACCGGCTGAGCTCGTGGTTCAACAGCCCGACGGCCAGCGAGGCGGCGAGGATCACCCCGAGCCGGAAGACCAGGGTGGCGACCCCGATGCCCCAACCGGTGGCGGCCAGGGTGGCGACGTAGCCGGCGGCGGTGACGGCGCCGAGGGTGATCTGGACGGAGATGGGGTAGTTGGGGCCGGCCAGGAAGATGGAGGTGACGATGAGGAGCACGAACAGCTCGGACTGGGCGCCATGGGTGAAGGCGATGCTGAGGTCGACCATGGCGACCATCCCGATGGCCCAGGCGTAGACGGCGAACCGCCCCCGGGGTCGAGCCAGGATCCGCTTCCAGGGGAGGGTGCTGACCACGTAGGTGAGGGCGGTGACCACCAGGATGAGGGTGAAGGCTCCGGCCCGGTTGACCTGGTTGTGGCCGGGGAGAACCAGGTAGAGGGTGACGACCAGAATGATGAACACGGAGGAGAGAAGCCCCCCCCGCACAGTCTGCAATGTGTACCTGGCCCACGGATCGTCGGCGGGGGCCACCGGCGGGTGGTTACCACCGATGCCTCGCTCAGCACTCGACATCCGGTCCTCCTCGTTGACCTGCATCGTAGCGGCCGGTCACCGGATAAAACAGACCGCAACCGAAACCGGAGCCCGGGTCCGCTCCGAGCGGCGGGTTTCGGGCGGACGAATCCGGGTGGGATCGCCACCTGGCCTCCCGTCGGGACCGTCCGCTACGGTCAGGGCACTTATTAGGGTGAGTGTGGCTCTGATTTCGGCCAGAGCGGTGCAAATGAAGGGGAGGGGTCTCTTGAGTGACCAGATAACGCTGGTGGACTACCTGGAGCTGGGCGATGAGCCCCACCTGGTCGCCAACCAGTGCCAGGCCTGCGGCGCCCGGTTCTTCGATCGTCGCAATGCCTGTGCCTCCTGCGGCAAGACCGAGTTCGAGCGGGTCCGGATTGCCGGTGAGGGCGAGGTACGGGCGTTCACCATCGTCTCGTTTGCCGCCCCGGGGGTCCCGGTGCCGTTCGTGGCCGCCGTGGTCGACTGCGACGGCACCAGCGTGCGGGGCAATCTCATCAACGTGGAACCGGATCCGGAGCATGTGAGCCTGGGCATGAAGGTGCGCCTGGCTACCTATCCGATCGGGACGGACAGCAACGGAACAGAAGCGATCGGGTTCGGATTCGAGCCACAGGAGGCACAGCACAATGGCATCTGACGACATTTGGATTCTCGGGATACACATGACCAAGTTCTGGAAGCACCCCGACCTCGACGTGGTCGACCTGGCCGCGGAGGCGGCGATGGGCGCGCTCGACGACGGCGGGGTCAGCATGAAGGACATGGGGGTGTTGGCGGCCGGTTGTCTGATGATGGCCCAGGCCGGTATCGGCCAGCAGCTGCAGAAGCAGATCGGGCAGACCGGCATTCCCGTCTACAACGTGGCCAATGCCTGCGCCACCGGTGCCACCGCCCTGCGGACGGCCATCATGGCGGTTCGGGCCGGCGAGTGTGACATGGGCCTGGCCGTCGGGGTCGAGAAGCTGTCCGGCGCCGGCCTGCTCGGCGGGGGCGGAACCCGGAAGACCGACGATGACACCTGGAACCGCCACGGCCGCTACGGCGCAGTAGCGCCGGTCGACGGACGGATCGGGACCGAGACCATGCCCGGCGTCTTCGCCCAGATCGGGATGGAGTACGGACACCGCTACGGCGGCACCAGCTTCGAGCTGTTCGCCCGGATCTCCGAGAAGAACCACAGCCACTCGACGCTGAACCCGTTGGCCTCCTATTCCAAGAAGATGAGCCTCGAGCAGATCATGGGCGACATG
>DATARI010000115.1:0-14937 GCA_036264255.1 Acidimicrobiales bacterium
GTGCGGAAGGCATGGCGGGCGGTGGTCGCCGGCGATGTAGACACGACCTGCCGGGTCGGGACCACCGCGTTGCCCAACCCGGTGATGACCGCCTCGGGGACGGCCGGCCACGCCGACGAGCTGGAGAGCTACTTCCCGCTGTCCACCCTGGGCGCAGTGGTGGTGAAGTCGATCTCCCCGGAGCCCTGGCCCGGCAATCCCGCCCCCCGGGTGCACCAGACCCCGTCGGGGATGCTCAACAGTGTCGGGCTCCAGGGGCCCGGCGTGGAGGGGTGGATCGAGGACGACCTTCCCCGCCTGGTGGCCACCGGCGCCCGGGTGGTGGTGAGCATCTGGGGCCAGCGGGTGGCCGACTATGCCCAGGCGGCGTCGCGACTGTCGAACGTGGAGGGGCTCACGGCCATAGAGGTGAATGTCAGCTGTCCGAACGTGGAGGACCGCCGCCGGATGTTCGCCCACTCGCCCAAGGCCACCGCGGAGGTTCTGGCCGCGGTGCATCAGGTGAACCCACTCCCGCTCTGGGCCAAGCTCAGCCCCAACGTGGCCGATCTGGCCGAAGTGGCCGGGGCGGCCATGGGAGCCGGCGCCGAGGCGGTGACCCTGATCAACACGGTGTTGGCGATGACCATCGACGTCGAGGCGCGACGACCGTTACTGGGGGCCGGGGGCGGGGGACTGTCGGGGGCGGCCATTCACCCGGTGGCGGTGCGGGCCGTCTACGACGTACGCGCCGCCCTGCCCGACGTCCCCATCATCGGGGTGGGTGGCGTGATGTCGGGGGCCGACGCCATCGAGTTGATGATGGCCGGCGCCAACGCGGTGCAGGTGGGAACGGCCACCTTCCGGGATCCCCGGGCCCCACGGCGGATCCTGGAAGAGATGGAGTTGTGGTGTGCCCGGCGGGGCGTCCGGGCCATCGGCGATCTGATCGGAGCGGCCCATGGTTGACGATGGAGTGACGGAGGGATTCGGCGCCCGGGTGGCGGCGGCGATCGACCGCACCGGGCCGTTGTGTGCCGGGATCGATCCCTCCGCCTCGTTGCTCGGGGCCTGGGGTCTGACCGACGATGCCGCCGGTCTCCGGGAGTTCGGAAAGCGGTGTGTCGACGGCTTCGCCGGGGTGGTGCCGGTGGTGAAGCCTCAGGTGGCCTTCTTCGAGCGATTCGGGTCCGCCGGTGTCGCCGCCCTCGAGTCGTTGATCACCGACGCCCACCATGCCGGGCTGTTGGTCATCGCCGACGCCAAGCGGGGCGACATCGGGACCACCATGGAGGCGTACGCCTCGACCTGGCTCGATCCCCGCAGCCCGTTGTGCGCCGACGCGGTGACGGCCACCCCCTACCTCGGCCTCGGCGCGCTGCAACCGATGTTCGACTTGGCCGCCGAGCACGGGCGGGGGGTGATCGTGGTGGTGCGCACCTCCAACCCGGAAGGTCGGGCCCTGCAGGAATCCCTCACCGAGTCGGGCAACGGCCCGGCGGTCGAGGACATGCTGCTGGTCCGGATTGCCGAGCTGAACGCCGGTGGGCTCGCCCTCCCGGGATCGGTCGGAGCAGTGGTCGGTGCCACCCTGGCCCCCTCGGCGTTCCCGCTCAGCTCGCTCGGGGGACCGATTCTGGCCCCCGGAGTCGGGGCCCAGGGCGCCACCGCCGACGATGTCGGCCGGCTGTTCCGCGGGTGCAAGCCCGGATCGGTGCTGGCCAGCTCGTCCCGGTCGCTGCTGGCCGCCGGCCCCGACCCGTCGTCGTTGCGGGCGGCCGCCCACAAGTCCCGGGAAGAGATGGCGGCCGCCCTCGGCTAGCCGCCGGTCGGTCGATGCCGGATCACTCGACTACGGGCGCAGATAGATCCTCCGCCAATGGAGGAGGCAGGCGAGCGAGATCCAGAACCCCTCGGCCACCACGAAGAACGTGATGGCCGGGTGGCCACCGATGGCAATGGTGTCGGCAAAGTGGGTCAGGTAGCTGGCGTGGGCGTAGGTGTGGACGTTGAGCCAGGCGGTGAGGGCGTGCGAACCGAAGTACACCAACAGGCTGTTCCGACCGAGGGCGATCAACGGCCAGGTGATCGTCCGCGCCCCCGGCGTGCGGAGACCGCCTTCCCCTGACGGGCCGGCGTCCACCACCAGATGGGCAACCAGCAGGACGACCGCCGCACCGCCCCCGATGAGAAGGGCGAACGCGGGTGTCCACTGCTTCTTGAAGGCGGGGACGAAGATGTCGAGGACGGCGGCGAGGGCGAAGGCGCCCACCGCGATCGACCCGACCGAACCGATCGACGCCCGTTTGCCTCCGGTCCGCCTCGACTCCAAGAGGGCGTGGCCGACGGTGGCTCCGAGGCAGGCGGTGATGATGGCGCCGAAGATGGAGACCAGCCCTTCGGGGTCGTAGCCCAGCGTCCCGTTCACGTAGAGGTGGTTGGCCCCGAACACGGCATAGTCGATGGTGTGGGAGGGGTTGCAGGTGGGGCTCAGGTGACCGGCGGCACAGTGAAGCGACCATCCCCATTCGAACATCGTGTCGACCACCGCCAGGGCGGCGGTGAGGAAGGCCCATTGCCGCCATCCCTTGACCACCGTATGGAGCAGGACCAGGGCGATGACCACCACCGCGTAGAGCTGCAGGATCCCCGGGATCCGGAGGGTCGAGAGGTGGAACGGCGCACCCGACACGGTGATGTAGTTGTAGAGGAGGCCGACCGCCAGCAGGATGACCACCCTCCGGGCCGCCGGCCCGGGCCTCACCCGGCGGGCATTGGCGAAGGCCAGTCCACATCCCGACAAGGTGACGAAGGTCGGGAAGATCCAGTCCATCGGGTGGACGCCGATCCAGAGGGCATGGTCGAACCAGGGCGGAACGTTGAGCCAGGCGTTGACGCCGACGCTCACCACGAGCATGAGCCCCTTGACGATGTCGAGGCTGACCAGCCGGGTGGCGGAGGCCTTGGTCGGCGCCTCCGCCGGGGCGGGCTCAGGAGCCGGGGTGCCGGTCGGTAGCGGAGGAGCCTGGGTGAGGCTCACCCGGCGGCCTTCGGCACCGGTGGGTCGGACCGATGAGAGCCGTTCATCGAGTCGGCCACGATGGGCTCCAGCCGCTCGAAGGCGGCTGGCTGGCGGTGCATCTGGCGGTTCCGGCGGTCACCGCGAACGCCTTTCCGGGTTGGGTACCACCGGGGAGCGGGGTGGTGCCGAGCACCTGGCGTGCGAACCAACAATTCTGGCCACTGCCACGGGCCGCCGCCACCAGCTGGCGGCAACCCCTGGCGCCCCCGCAGAGGTCAATCGACATCGTCGTCGGGCCGGTCGAGATCGCCGGGGCACTGCCGGTGGTCACCGCGGTGGCGTGCCTGCCCGCTTGCCACGTGGCGATGGAGACGCCATCAAAGGATGGAACGGTGATCTTGGTGGTGGCGCCGAGCACGCTGTCCAGCGATGACTTCGCCGTCGTGTCCAATCCGTTCACGGTGGGGCCTGAGCAAGCCGCCATCGCGGTTCCCGTCAGAACCAACCCCAGCGACAGGCCCAGCCTCCGCACGACTGGTAATCGGCCAGGTCTCAATCGCGGATCCCATCCGGGCTCAGTTCGGTGCCGACGAATTAGCGGCCAGCTGTCGCCAGTATCTCATGCACCCCGACCGGGCCGAAGGAACCGGTCAGCGGGTGCGGCCGTGGACGACCTTGATGACCCTGGCCAGGACGTCGGTGGCCTTGGCCGGCCGGTTGAAGCTGGTGAGGTTCATCGGGAGCGCGAAGCGCTGGGCGGTGATCGACTTGGCTCGCGAGAACTCGCGCAACCCGTCGGGACCGTGGATGCGCCCGAAGCCCGACTCGCCGACTCCACCGAACGGCAACCCGGGGACGAAGGCGAAGGTCAGTACCGAGTTGACCGAGACCATCCCCGCTCGCATTCTCCGGGCCAGATCGATGCCCCGCTCCCGGCTCCGGGTGAAGACCGCTCCACCCAAGCCGTAGCCCGAGGCGTTGACCAGCCTGAGAGCCTCTTCGGCATCGCGGACCTTGGCCACCGTGAGGGTGGGCCCGAATGTCTCTTCGGTCACCGCCGCCGAATCCTCCGGCACTCCGACCAGAATGGTCGGATCGACCCCGTTGGCCTTGACGGCATCGACCCCGCCGACCAATGCCCGCCCGCCGGCCTTGATGGCGTCCGCGACATGGCGTCGGATCACCTCCATCTGCGACGGCATGGTCGGGGGTCCCCAGGCGGCGTCACCGGTGGATCCCGGATGCAGGGTGCCGGCCTTCTCAGTGAGGAGCGAGACGAACCGGTCGTAGACCGCTTCGGTGGCGTAGACGCGCTCGGTCCCGATGCAGGTCTGGCCCCCGTTGCTCATCCCACTCCACAGGGCGGCATCGGCGGCGGCGTCGAGATCGGCGCCGTCGTCCACGATGAGGGCGTCCTTGCCGCCGCATTCCATCAGCACCGGCACCAGGTTCTCGGCACAGGCAGCCATCACCTTCCGCCCGGTGCGAGCCGAACCGGTGAAGGCGATCTTGTCGACCCCGGAGCGACACAGGGCCGCGCCGGTCTCGGCCAAACCTGTCACCAACCCGAACAGGTCACGACCCTGGGGGACGGCGGTGGCCCAGGCATCGACGAGCCATTTGCCGATGGCGGGGGTGTACTCGCTGGGCTTGAAGATCACCGCGTTCCCGGCGGCCAGGGCGTAGACGATCGATCCGGCCGGGGTGAACACCGGATAGTTCCAGGGTCCGATCACCCCGACGACCCCGAGAGGTTGGTACTCGACGCTGGCCGAGTTGTTGAGGGCCATCAGTCCCGGGAACACCGGGCGGGGGGCGAGGACCCGGCGGGCGTGTCCGGCCGCCCAGGCGATGTGGTCGATGACCAAGGTGATCTCCAGAAGGGCGTCGGCTCGGGGCTTGCCGTTCTCCCGATGGATGAGGTCGGCGAGTTCCCCCATGCGCCGGGCGAGCTCTCCTTTGAACGCCGCCAGGTGCCGGGCCCGCCCGTCGTATCCGATGGACTGCCACCACACCGAGGCATCTCGAGCCCGTTCGACCGCGAACCGGACCGCCACCTCGCGGTCGATCGGGAACGTGGCGATGACCTCCCCCGACGCCGGATCCACTGAGTCGAAGGTGGTCTCCCCGTCGGTGGTGAGGGAGGGGGCTTGATCGGTGGTGGCCATGCCTTCGACTGTAGTGACCGATCCGATTCGACGCCGGTCGGAACCGCCGCTTCGACGGTTAGGTGCCCGACTCCGCCGGGAACCATCCGGAGACCCGGTTGGACAGGCGGCGCTCGTGTTCCACCAGGCAGGACCGGGCCGACTCCTGGGAGACCAGTTCGAACCGCAGGTGGTCGCCTCCTCGCAGCTGGCCGAGTTTGGCCAGATCGGCGGCGATGACGCAGGCGATGACCGGGTAGCCGCCGACGGTGGCGTGGTCGGGCATCAGCACGATCGGTTGGCCGTCGGGAGGAACCTGGATGGCGCCGGTGACGGTTCCGGTCGACAGGATCCGCCCGGCGGCGGCCAGGGGGGTGTCCGGGGCGGACAACCGCAGCCCCACCCGATTCGAGGCGTCCGCCACCTTCCAGCGGACGGAACACAGCGCCTGCAGGTTTGTCCGACCCAGTGGGTGCGGACCCTCCACGATCCGGATCCCGGCCTCCGCGCTCGGCGTCAGTTCGGCGGGGGAGTGGGTGAGGAGACCGCGGGGGAGGTCGGGGACGCCCAGGTCGAGTTGATCTCCCGGCACCAGCGGCCCGAGTCCGAGGCCGCTCAGGACGTCCGATGACCGGGAACCGACCACCGGGGGGATCTCGATCCCCCCGGCGATAGCCAGGTAGGCGCGCAGCCCGTGACGGACCTGGCCGATGGCCACCGTCTGTCCGCTCCCGATCGGCACCACGGAATCGCCCGCGGCGAGGTGGCCGTCCACCCTGACGTCGATGGCGTTACTGGAGGCGCCCACCACCGCGACGTGGGCGTCTGCCTCGAATCGGAGCGTCGGGCCCCGGGCGGTGACCTCGAGGACGCTGGCGCCTTCCGGGTTGCCGACCAGACGGTTGGCCAGCCTCATGGCATCGGGGTCGGCCGGACCGGCGTCGGGGATACCGATGGTGGCGACCGACGAGCGTCCGCCGTCCTCCACCAGACTCAGGAGGCCGGGTTCCAACACCTCGACGAACCGCGGGGTCCGCGCCCGGGCCGGTGGCCGGGGTCCGGCCGTCGCGACGGAGAAGTCGCCGACGCCACCATCGCCGTCGGCTTCCTCGACGGGTCGGAACCGCACGACATCGCCGGGACGCAGCCGGGCGTAAGGGGCGACATCGGGATCGAACAACGGCAGCGAGGTCTGTCCGACCAGCCTCCAGCCCCCGGGTGTGGCTCGCGGGTAGATGGCGGCGAATCCTCCGGCCAGTGCGACGGAACCGGCCGCGACCGAGGTGCGGGGCGTGGCCCGTCGTTGGATCCCGGCCAACGCCGGGGGCAGCCCGATCAGATAGGAGAAGCCGGGGGAGAACCCGAGGAACGCCACCGACAGATCGCATCCGGTCAACAGGTCGACGACCGCCTGGGGGGAGACGCCGGCGGCGGCCGCCACCTCTTCGAGGTCCGGACCGTTGAACACCGTCGGGACTTCGATCCGGGGCCCGGACCTCCCACGGTGGCCATTGTCGTCATCGGTTGGTGAATCAGAGATCTCCGCCGCCTGCAGCTCGGCCAACCACTGCCGGCACCGCTCGGGCTCGTTCCTCAACGGGTCGATGCGCACCACCAAAGAGTGGAAGCCGACCACCACGTCCCGGGTCCCCACCGGGGCGGTCCCGGCCGCCATCGCCGCCTCGATGACGGCTGCCAGCCGGTGGGCGGAGTCGACGTCGTCCACCTCGACCAGCCAGGCGGCGTCCCCGAACGGCACCACCGGCCCGGTCATACCGATCCGGCAAAGCTGCGGACGGTCACCCCGGCAGCCTCGAGGGCCGCCCGCGTCTCCCGGGCCGAGGCCGACGCCGACGGGGTGTCCCCGTGCACGCACAGGGTCTGGCACGCCACCGCCACCCAGGAGCCGTCGACCGCCTCGATGCCCCCCCGGGTGACCAGGGACAGCGCCCGCTGGGCGACCACCCGGGGATCCGTCACCAGGGCGTCGGGTTCGTGGCGGGGAACCAGGCGGCCGTCGCCGAGATAGCCCCGGTCGGCGAACGCCTCGCCGACGACGTCCAGACCGGCGGCGGCGGCCAACCCGGCAATGGCGGTTCCGGCTTGCGCCACCAACTGCCGGACGCCGCACTCCTTGACCGACTCCACCACCACCGCGGCGACCGCCTCGTCGACGCCCATCCGGTTGTACAGCGCACCGTGGGGCTTGACGTAGGCGACCGACCCTCCCGATGCGGTCGCCATGGCCGCCAAAAACCGGTACTGCTCGATGATGTCGGCCCGCAGTTGGGGAGCCGGCACCTCCATCGCCCGGCGCCCGAAGCCCTGCCGATCCCGGTAGGAGACGTGGGCGCCGATCGCCACCCCGCGCTCCAGGGCGGCGTCCAGGCTGGCTTGGATCGCCCCCGGATTCCCGGCATGGAATCCACAGGAGAGATTGGCACTGGTTACACAATCGAGCACGGCGAGGTCGGAGGGGAGGAGGGTTTCGCCTTCCCCCAGGTCGGCATTCAGATCCACCTCGGCCACCCCCCAAGTATCCATCGTGACCGGCGGTCGTGGAGGCGCTATCGTCGCGGTCATGCCGCAACCGCCTGCACTCACGCCCGAACAGCGCCAAGCCGCCTTGGCCAAAGCCGCCAGGGTCCGCCGCGAGCGGGCCGAGGTGAAGGACAAGCTCAAGATGGGGTCGCTGACACTGAGCCAACTGTTGACCGATGCCGATGGCAACGAGACGATCGGGAAGATGAAAGTCATCTCGGTCCTCGAGTCGCTTCCCGGCCTCGGCAAGGTCAAGGCCCGCCGCCTGATGGACACGGTGGGGATCAGCGAGAGTCGTCGTCTTCAGGGACTCGGGAGCAACCAGCGCCAGTCGCTGCTTCGCGAGACCGCTCGCTGAGCGACTCATCGTCGGGCCCGGTCGATGGCCGGGCCGACCATCTGATCTTCGTACTCTTCGGCCCGGGGGGAGCCGGCAAGGGGACGATCGCCGCCAAGCTGGTCGAGCGGGATCCGCGGCTCTGGCTCAGCCGGTCATGGACCACCCGTCCTCGCCGCCCCGGGGAGTCAGAGGACGCCTACTGCTTTGTGGACCGGGCGACCTTCGAGGAGCGGGTCCGCGCCGGTGGGTTCTTCGAATGGGCCGAGTTCCTCGGCAATCTCTACGGCACCCCGCTGCCCGATCCCCCCGAGGGTTCCGACGTCCTCCTCGAGATCGACCTCCAGGGGGCCCGCCAGGTCCGAGCCAAGCGACCCGATGCCACGCTTGTCCTGCTGTTACCCCCGAATCTCGAGATCCAGGCCGAGCGGTTGCGGAGCCGTGGCGACAGTGAGGAGCATGTGGCCAAGCGGCTGAGGGAAGGCACCCAGGAGGAGGCGGCCGGCCGCCAGATTGCCGATGCGGTGGTGATCAATGACGGGATGATGCAAGCGGTGGCCGAAGTGGCCGGTATAGTGGGGGTTCGCCGTTCGGCTGCCCCCACGGGCGACGGAGCGGCTGGCGGAACCACCGGCGGCGCCGATGCTGCCCCCGATGTCCTACCCGACGACGCTTCCGAAGGATCGTGATGGCTCAGCACCGCAGCACATTGATGGACCCGCCCGTCGAGGACCTCCTCGACAAGGTGGACTCCAAGTTCACGTTGGTGGCGCTGGCCTCCCGCCGGGCCCGTCAGGTCAACAGCTACTACAACTCCCTCGGTGAGGGATTGGGCGTCGTGGTCCCGCCGCAGGTCGCGTCATTGTCGGGCAAGCCCCTGTCGATCGCCTTCGAAGAGGTGGCGGCGGGCAAGGCCACCTACACCCGTCCCGACCCCGAAGAAGAAGCCGCGCTGGCCGCCGAGGCGGCTCTGGCTGAGGAAGCCGCGCTGGCGGCGGACGCCGGCCTTTCCACCGAAGCCGGTCTGGCTGCCGTCGAGGGCTCCGGCGACGACGATCCTGCCGCCGAGCCTGCCGAGTCCACCGACTAGCAGGATCGGCCCGATCTGACGTGACGGGCGAAACCAAACCCTTCGTAGTCCTCGGGGTATCGGCGGGGATCGCCGCCTACAAGGCCGTGGAGATCTGCCGCCGTCTGGTCGATGCCGGCGTCCATGTGGCGCCGGTGATGACCGAGCGGGCCACCCACTTCGTCGGCACGGCCACCTTCAACGCCCTCGGCTCCGAGCCGGTGCAAACCAGTCTGTGGGATGAGGCCTCGCCCATTCCCCATACCCGGCTCGGCCAGTTGGCCGACGTGGTGGTGGTGGCGCCGGCCACCGTCGACCTTCTGGGCCGGTACGCCCATGGCCTGGCTGACGATCTGCTGACCACCACGCTGGTGGCCACCGCCGCGCCGGTGGTGGTCTGCCCGGCCATGCATACCGAGATGTGGGAGCATCCCGCGGTCCAGCAGAACCTCGAGACCCTGCGGTCCCGGGGGGTCCTGGTCGTCCCACCCGAAGACGGCCGACTGGCGGGGGGCGACATCGGTTCGGGACGGATGGCGGACCCGGCGGTCATCGTGGAGACGGTGCTCCGACTCCTCGGATCGGCAACGCCCCGGGATCTGGCGGGAGTCCGGGTGGTGGTGTCGGCCGGCGGAACCCGGGAGCCGATCGACCCGGTACGGGTGCTGACCAACCGTTCGTCGGGCAAGCAGGGCCACGCCATCGCCGAGGCCGCCGCCCGCCGGGGGGCGGAGGTCGATCTGGTCACCACCACCGATCGCCCGGCGCCGGCCGGGGTGTCCGTCCACCGGGTGGACACCGCCGCGGAGATGGAGGCGGCGGTCCTGTCGCTGGCCGCCGGGGCCGGGGTGGTGGTGATGGCGGCGGCGGTGGCCGATTTCCGTCCCAAGGGGGCGGCAGCCTCCAAACTCCACAAGGCGGACGGCGTGCCCGATCTCATCCTCGAGCCGACCCCCGACATCCTGGCGGAGCTCGGGCGGCGCCGGACGGGCTCCCAGATCCTGGTCGGCTTCGCCGCCGAGACGGATCAGGTGAGCGAGCGGGCCGCCGCGAAACTGGTGGCCAAGGGAGTCGACCTGATGGTGGCCAACGACGTCTCGGCCCCCGGGGTCGGATTCGACCATGACACCAACGCGGTGACGGTCCTCGGGGCCAACGGAGACATCACCGAGGTTCCGGTGACCAGCAAGATGATGGTCGCCGACGCCGTCTTGGATAGGGTGGCGGCTCTCCTGTCGACTGACTAGGCACCGGGACCGCGGATGGCGGCTTCTCGCCGACGGCCCGGATATCACCTATCCTCGTCCGAACCCCAGAGCCTGTAGCGACGCATTCTTCAACCCCACATCCCCCAGAGAAGAACGGAACGACCAGTGGACACCCGACATACCTTCACCTCTGAGTCCGTCACCGAGGGCCATCCCGACAAGATGGCCGATCAGATTTCGGACTCCGTTCTCGACGCCCTGTTGGCCGACGATCCGAACAGCCGGGTGGCGTGCGAGACCCTGCTGACCACCGGCCTGGTCCTGGTGGCCGGCGAGATCACCACCACCACCTATGTCGACATCCCCACCCTGGTGCGCCAGGTGGTCCTCGACATCGGGTACGACAACGACGCCTACGGCATCAACGGCAAGACCTGCGGCGTCATGGTGGCGCTCGACGAGCAGTCGCCGGACATCGGTCAAGGCGTGGACAACGCCTTCGAGGTGCGGGCGGGGACCGGGGGAGAGGACCAGCTCAACGCCCAGGGCGCCGGCGACCAGGGAATGATGTTCGGGTACGCCTGCGACGAGACGCCCGACCTGATGCCGCTGCCCATCTGGCTCGCCCATCGGCTGGCCCAACGGCTGGCCCAGGTGCGTCGGGTGGGTGTGCTGCCCTACCTCCGCCCCGACGGCAAGACCCAGGTCAGCGTCACCTACGACAAGGGGCGCCCGGTGGCCCTCGAGACGGTGCTGATCTCGACCCAACACGACCCGGGGGTCGACCTCGACACCCTGTTGCTTCCCGACCTCCGCGACAATGTCATCAACCCGCTGCTCCCCACCGAGTTGGACACCGACAACGTCCGGATCCTGGCCAATCCCACCGGGGTCTTCGAGCTGGGCGGCCCTCACGCCGACACCGGGCTCACCGGTCGGAAGATCATCGTCGACACCTACGGCGGCATGGCCCGCCACGGCGGAGGCGCCTTCTCGGGCAAGGATCCTTCCAAGGTCGACCGGTCGGCGGCCTATGCGGCCCGCTGGGTGGCCAAGCACGTGGTGGCCGCCGGCGCCGCCAGCCGGTGTGAGGTGCAGGTCGCCTACGCCATCGGCGTGGCCCGTCCGGTCTCGCTGTTGGTGGAGACGTTCGGCACCGAGAAGGTCGACCCGATCCAGATCGGCAAGGCGGTCGACGAGATCTTCGACCTCCGCCCCGCCGCCATCGTCCGGGATCTCGACCTGAAGCGCCCGATCTACCGGAAGACCGCCGCCTACGGCCACTTCGGCCGGAGCGAGAAGGACTTCACCTGGGAGGAGACCCTCCGGGTCGACGACCTGAAGCAGGCCCTCGGGCTCTGAGGGGCGAGGCGACCTCCCGACCCGCGGGGGCAGTGACCGCCTCCGGGGATCGTCTTCCCGGAGGTGCACCCGCCCGGGTGGTGCGGGTCGCCCCCGATGTCCCCGCCATTCACCGGCAGTTCGACTACGCGGTGCCCGAGTCGATGGCGGCGGTCATCGGGGTCGGGAGCCGGGTGCGCATCGACCTTCACGGACGGCGGGTGGGCGCCTGGGTGGTGGAGGACGACGTGGTGCCGCCAGAGGGGGTCGTCCCCAAGCCGATCGCCCTCTCCAGCGGGGAAGGGCCGCCCGCCCCGGTGGTGGCCCTGGCGGAGTGGGCGGCGTGGCGATGGGCCGGTCCGCTGTCGTCGTTCCTCGGCACCGCCTCGCCCCCGCGGGTCGTGAGGAGGAGCCACCCCTCCCGACCCGGCCCGGCCGAACCGGGACCCGGGTCCCCGCCTCCGAATCCGGTGCCTTCCCCGGGCGGAGCGTCGGTGGGGATCCTGAACGAGATCCTGGAAGGGGGGGCCCGGCTTTCCTTGCTCCGGCTCGCCCCTTCCCTCGATGCTTCCCTCATCGCCCTCGAACTCCTCCACCGGCTGGGACCCCCCGGGGTGTTGGTCCTGGCTCCCTCCCATGCCCGGGCGTTGCTGCTGGCCGACCGGATCCGGAGGGCCGGGGCACCGGTCGCCCTGTTGCCCGACGAGTGGGAGGCCGCCGCCTCGGGGGAGTGCGTGGTGGTCGGGACCCGGTCGGCGGCCTGGGCCCCGTTGGCCCGGGTCCGTGCGGTGGTGGTGCTCGATGCCCACGACGAGGCCTACCGGGAGGAGCGCTCGCCCACTTGGTCGGCGGTGGACGTGGTGATCGAACGGGGCCGGCGGGAGGAGGTTCCGGTGGTGTTGGTGACGCCGTGCCCTCCGGTGGTCCTGCTCGAGCAGGGGCGTCTGGTGACGACCGACCGGGCGGTCGAGCGGCGAGGCTGGCCGATCGTCGAGGTGGCGGACCGGACTGCCGACGACCCTCGCACCGGGTTGTTCTCCGAACGGCTGGTCCAGTGGGTGAGGTCGGTGCTCGACGCCCCGACCGGCCGAGTGGTGTGCATCCTGAATCGGAAGGGGCGGGCCCGGTTGTTGGCCTGTGCCCATTGCGGAGCTCTGGCCCGGTGCACCCGCTGCGGTGGCCCCGTAGCCCAGAAGGAGCCCGGCGGTGAGCTGCGGTGCCGGCGGTGCGACCTGGCCCGGCCGGCGGTCTGCGCCGAGTGCGACTCCACCCGGTTGAAGGTGGTCAGGGTCGGGGTGTCCCGCGCCACCGAGGAGCTCTCGGCGTTGGCCGGGGTGGAGGCGACCGAGTTGACCGGGGACTCGGAGGAGTCGGTCGACGCCAGCTCCCGGCTGGTGGTGGGGACCGAGGCCGCCCTTCACCGGATGACCCGGGCCGATGCGGTGGTCTTCCTCGACTTCGACCAGCATCTGTTGGCCCCGCGCTTCGGGGCCGGCGAGGAGGCGCTCGCCCTCCTGGCCCGGGCGGCCCGGCTGGTGGGCGGGCGCCAGTCCGGTGGTCGCATCCTGGTCCAGACCCGGATTCCCGACCACGAGGCGCTCCGGGCCGCGGTCCATGCCGACCCTTCGGTTCTGGCCGATGCCGAGCGGAAGCTGCGGAAGGAACTCGCCCTGCCCCCCTTCGGGGCGCTGGCCCTGCTCCGGGGCCCGGGGTCGACTGACTACGCCGGCGGCCTCCGGACCGACGGTCGGCTGTCATTGTCGTCGTCCGATCCGGAGCGATGGCTGGTGCGGGCGGCCGACCACCAGGTCCTGTGCGATGCCCTGGCGTCCACCCCCCGGCCGGCGGGCCGGCTTCGAGTGGAGGTGGACCCCACCGACGTCTGAGGCGGACCCCTACCGAGGTCTGACGTGGACACGCACCCGGAGCGGACCGGAGGTGGACGGTGCCGCGCCGGCGACCCAGCCCGTAGAATGGTGGGCATGTCCTCGTATTCCGTGCGCACCTATGGCGACCCGGTGCTGAAGCAGGCGGCCCGCCCCGTCGACCAGATCGACGGCTCCCTGGCCCGGCTGGTGGATGACATGGTCGAGACGATGTACGACGCCGTGGGCGCCGGCCTCGCCGCTCCGCAGGTCGGGGTCCAGAAGCGGGTGTTCGTCTACGACGTGGGCGACGGTCCGGAGGCGATCATCAATCCGGCCATCGTGGAGACCTCGGGCGAGTGGTACTACGAGGAGGGTTGCCTCTCCATTCCCGATCTCCGCTTGGGGATCGTCCGACCGATGGAGGTCCACCTCCAGGGCTTCAACCTCGAGGGCGATGAGATATCGATCGAGGCGGACGAGTTCCTCGGCCGGGTGTTCCAACACGAGGTCGACCACCTGGACGGGGTGCTGATGGTGGAGCGTCTCGAAGATGACATGCGCCGCCAGGCCTTGAAGGTGCTGCGGGACCGATCACTCGGGCTCGACACCACCGCGTTGGAGGCAACTCTGGTTTCGGCATCCTCCGGGGACGAGCGGGAGATCTGACCCCCGGGAGGCTCCAGCCCTTCCGACCCCCGCCGGCTGACTTTTCCCTGATCCGCCCCACTCGACCGACCCCACCCTCCGGTCCGGGGGGTACTCCCTGCCCCGGGGATCCACTGATACACCCCCCTGTCATGCTGGGTTCATGGCGTTGGCGACCCAACCCTCCAGTGCAGCCCCCACCACTCCGGCCCTCACCCGAGCCTTCGACACCATCGCCTCCTTCCTGGAGGGATTCGAGCCCGGCCGCTATGCCGGCTCGGACGCCGCTTCGTTGGTTTCCCTCTTCACCCGGGGGGAGCGCCTGTGTGCGGCCGGCAAGACCCTGGCGGCCAAGCGGGCGGCGGAGGCCAACCAGCACAAGGCCGGGGGCCACCGTTCGGCGGCCCACTGGCTGGCCGAGGTCACCGGGGAGAGCCTCGGGGAGGCGAACGACGTGTTGTCGCTCGGGGACTCCCTCGCCACCCACCCGGGGATGGACTCCGCCTACCGGGGAGGGAAGCTCTCCCGCTCCAAGGCCAAGGCCATCGCCTCGGCGGTGAAGATCAACCCCGACAGCGAAGACGAGCTGGTCGGAACCGCAGAGTCCGACACCGTCCGCCAGACCCGGGACCGCTGCCAACGGGCGAAGGCCCAGGGCCGGTCGAAACAGGAGGCGAAGGCCCTCTATGACGCCATCCACCGGGACCGGTCCTGTCGGATGTGGACCGACTTCGAGACCGGGGCCTTCCGCCTGGATGCCCGGCTCACCCCCGACGTCGG
>DATARI010000137.1:0-15931 GCA_036264255.1 Acidimicrobiales bacterium
GCCCGGCCGACGAACGGCGCACCGGCCGGGAGGCGTAGGTTCAGCGCCGCCCCGATGGCGGCCACCCCGCCGTGGCCTGGGTTGATGAGACACAAGTCGGTGAAAGCGAGATGGCCGGCGGTCGGCAGGGACACGAACTTCTTTGGTGACGGGGCGGCGTCGTAGGTCGCCTTCACCCAGGCCGGGTTCACATCCTGGTCCTCCGACCCGGTCATGAACAGCGACGGCTTGGCCGGCAGGTCGGCGGGGGGCGGCACCGAGCCCCCGGCCAATGACACGTAGACGGCGACGTCGGAACGGCCGGCGAACTGGATGGCGTCGAGCCCGCCGAGGGAGTGGCCGACGATGCCGACCATCCCCGGCCGCACCAGGTTGGCGAGCAGCCCGGTGCCGGCGGCGCTGTCGTGGAGGACGAGGGTCTCGGTGTCCAGGAGGACCTGGTAGTCGCTGGTGTGATGGGCAGAATTGGTGCCGCCCAGATCGGAGAAGAACTGGGTGAGGTCGGTGCTGAACTCAGGGGAAGCGACCACGAAGCCCCACGACGCCAGCCACGAGGTCAGGAACGTCGACTGGTCCCGGAAGGAGTAGAGCCCGGAAGCGAACAACACCAACGGGAAGGGACCGTGTTTCGAGGCGGCCACCCCGCCATAGGCGTCGGTAGTAAATGACATCCCGACCGGCACCCGAGCGGCGAGATCGGGCGGAAACCAGCTACGGAGGTCGTAGGCGACCCGGGGATGGCCCACCGCGGTGGCGCGATCGATCGGGTACCAGACGTCGACCGGGCCCCCGGCGAGGTCGAGGGTGGTGACCCCGGCGGCGTATGGCCCGGGGAGGGCGTAGGGCCCGGGCGGGGGCTCGCCGCTCACCGCTCCCTTCCCCGACGAGGCGACGAGGACAACCGCCAGGGTGACCGCCCCGGCGATCACCACGCCGACGACCAACCAGAGCCAGGGGGTTCCCTCCCCGAGCGATCTCCGGCGCCAGCCCCGCCTCATCGGGTCGGGCGCCGGTCCCCGAGGAGAAGACTCCTGAAGGTGGCCCCCGGTGGGGTGGATCCCGGATGAGGGACGGTGGTCGGAATCGCGACACCTTATCCCCGACGCCCTGATCTAGGGTCACACGGTGCGGCCCTTCCGAACGGTGAAACGAAAGGTCTTCGCCGCGCTCCTGGCGGCCGTCATCGTGTTCCTGATCGTGGCCGGCTGGTCGTACCTCCACGCCGTCACCGCCCCCGGCACCGACAGCCTCCAGGCCAAGAGCGTGGAGTGGGTCCGATCCCACGGCGGCAGCGGGATCGTCCGTTGGGTGGAGAACCAGTGGTACTCCCATCACCAGCCGCCGAAGGGCGGTAGCGCCAATGTCGCGGTGGCCGCCCATAAGGCGGTCCCCTTCTCATCGGGCAACTACGCCCACGTCGTCCACCTTCCGGTGCCGTCGCCGCTGCACCCCATCGTCAGCCCCAACCTGAGCGGCGAAGGCCAGTGGACACCGGTCGGCCGCCTGGTCGGAGGCGTCCCCGCGGTCTACACCACCTACCTGCGCTCCGATCCGGTTCACACCAGCCTGGTCACCGGGGTGGCCTGGATGGACACCAAGTTGCTGCGGGCCACCCTGTTCTCCGGCGTCGATGTCCCCGGCGCCCCCGGCTTCAAGAACGTCGCCCCCCCCACCGCCGATCAGGCCAGTCAACTCGTCGCCCAGTTCAACTCCGGCTTCCGGATGCAGGACTCCGACGGCGGCTACTACAGCGAAGGCCGGCTGATCTACACCATGCGCCCGGGCGCCGCCTCGCTGGTCATCTACGACAACGGCGACGTCACGGTGGCCAAGTGGGGACGGGACGCCACCATGGGCCCGACGGTGTCCAGCGTCCGCCAGAACCTCGACCTCATCGTCGACGGCGGCAAGCTGGTGGACGGGCTCAAATCGGACAGCACCGGCAAGTGGGGGGCGACCCTCGGGAACCAGTTGCTGGTCTGGCGGTCGGGGGTCGGGGTCACCGCCAACGGGGCCCTGGTCTATGCCGGCGGTCCGGGGCTCAGCGTCTACACCCTGGCCAACGTGCTCCTCCACGCCGGGGCGGTGCGGGCCATGGAGATGGACATCAACACCTACTGGGTCGACTACTTCTTCTTCCAGCCGGAGCCGGGGAAGCTCGCCTCCCCGGCCAACGGCTCCAAGCTGTTGAGCACCATGACCGGTTCGCCCCAGCGGTACTTCGAGACCTCGTCGCGGGATTTCGTGTCGATGTCCGCCGACCCCCAACCGGCGGGAACCCCGGTGTCGGCTCAGCGGTGAGCTGGGGCGGTCACCGCCTCACCGGTTCACCCCGCGAGGGGGAATGGTGGCGGGCCGGGGCGGGATCACGGACCACCCCGTAGAGGGCGACGGCCGCCCCCACCGCCGCGGCTCCGGCCAGTACCAGGGCGGTGACCGAGAAGGCGTGCCGCACTTGGGCCCCATCAGCCAGGTTTCGGGCCACCGAGCCGAACACCGCGCCGCTCACCGCCAACCCGAGGGCGGTCCCGATCCCCCGGGTCATGTTCAGTACCCCGGAAGCCAGCCCGGACTGCTGGGCGGGGATGGCCGCCATGATCCCGGCATTGTTGGGCGAGACGAACAGGCCGAGGCCCACTCCGGTCACCGCCAACAGGGCGACGAAGGCGGTCGGGTCCGGGTGGAGCACCGACAGCCCGACCAGGCCCAGCGCCACCAGCACCAGCCCGCCGACTCCCGGGGGTCCGACCCCGACCCGGTCGGCCAGGCGGCCGGCCAGCGGGGCGACGATGCCGAGGGCGAGGGGCATGGCCATCAACTCCAGCCCCGAACGAGCCGAGCCGTAGCCGTAGCCCCGTTCGAGCAGGAACGGCACGATCACCAGCACCCCGAACAGGACCATGAAGGAGAGCATCCCGCTCACGATGCCGGCGCTGAACCGGACCCGGCGGAACAGGGTCATGTCCACCATCGGCTGGGGGAACCGCTTCTCCCGGAGCACGAACCCGACCCCGAGGACCACCGCCACCGCCAGCAGCCCGAGCATCAACGGGGAGGTCCACCCCTGGGCGTTGCCCAACGAGATGACCGACACCAGCGCCACCACCGCCGGGAAGAAGAGGGCGAAACCCGACCAGTCGAATCCGACCCGGGCCTGTAGATGGCGGCTGCGGGGGATGAACAACAGCCCGGCCGCCACCCCGATGACCCCGATGGGCACGTTGACCAGGAACAGCCACCGCCATCCTCCCGCCGCCAGCAACAGCCCGCCGACCGACGGGCCGAAGGCCAGGCCCAATGCCTGGGCCGCCCCCTGGATCCCGATCGAGCGGCCCAGCCGCTGCACCGGCACCGCCAGGGCGATGATGGCGACGCTGTTGGCCTGCAGCATGGCCGCCCCGACGGCCTGGACCACCCGGAATCCGCACAGGACGTAGAGGTTGGGAGCCAACGCGCAGAGGGCGGAACCGGCGTTGAAGATGAGGAACCCGTAGATATAGAGAAGCTTGCGGCCGAACATGTCGGCGAAACGGCCCACCGCCGCCACCGTCGCCACCAGCACCAGCAGATAGCTGAGGCCGACCCAGGTGACCGGGCCCACCCCCACCCCGAACGACCGCTCGAGGGCCGGGAAGGCCTGGGTGACGATGCTGGCGTCGAGCTGGCCCATGAAGGCACCGATGCAGACGGCGGCGACGGCCAACCGGTAGGCCCCGGGCCGGTTCCGGATGGAGGCCGGGCGGCGCGGCTCGACGATCAGCTGGCGCCACCCGACCGGCTTTGGCTCGGTGACGGTGTCCACTCCACCCATGGTGATCGAAGCTGAGTCAGAAGTCGAATACCGATTTTTGATCGTTTTGATATGATTTCCAAATGGATCTACGCCGGCTGGAACACTTCCTGGCCGTCGCCGACCATCAGGGGTTCACCGCCGCCTCCCGGGCGGTCTCGGTGTCCCAGCCTGCCCTGTCCCTGGCCGTCAAGGAGCTGGAAGCCGAGCTGGGCACCGTCCTTTTCCATCGCCTGGGGCGCCGGGTGGTGGTGACCCCGGCCGGGGCCGCCCTCATCGGCCCCGCCCGCCAGGCCCTTCGGGATGTGTAGACCGGGAGGTCGGCAGTGGCGGCCGTCGCCGGGCTGGAGGCCGGCAGTCTGGCCATCGCCAGCCTCCCCACCCTGGCCGCCGACCCGCTGGCCGGGATCGTCGGACGGTTCCGGCGGGAACACCCGGCGGTGACCGTCGACCTGGCCGCCCCGGAAGACTCCGCCGACGTGGTCGCCTTGGTCCGGGACGGGCGATGCGAGCTCGGGCTCACCGACTCCGATCGCCTTCCGGAAGGGCTGGCGGCCCACCCGCTCGGCGACCAGGCGCTGGTGCTCGTCCTCCCCCCCGGCATGGAGTTGGCGCCACCCTCGTCCGGCCGGGGTCAGAGGCGGGTGGACCTAGCCACGCTGACCGACCTGCCGTTCGTGGCGGCGCCGCCCGGGACCTCCACCCGCCGCCTCCTCGACGAGGGAGTCGGGGGCGGGTCCGGGCCGAGGGTGGCGGTGGTCACCGCCCAACGCGACGCCATCCTGCCGCTGGTGCTGGCCGGGGCCGGGGCCGGGTTGCTGCCGGAGGCCACCGCCTCGGTGGCGGCGTTGCACGGGGCCACGGTGGTCCGTCCCGACCCGCCGGTCACGCGCTCCATCGTGCTCATCCACCCCCTCGGGGAGCTGGCCCCGGCCGCCCGCGCATTCGTCGAGCTGGCCGCCGTCGACGACAGGCGGTGATGGTGGGGGCCGGGCCGGTTGGCTACTCTGGCCTCATCGCCGACACCCCCACCTCCAATGGCGCTGCCCCCGGCGCCCCGGTCCAAGTGGACTTCCACTTCGACATCATGTGTCCCTACGCCTACCAAACCTCCCTGTGGATGCGGGAAGTGCGGGACACCGCCGGCGTCGAGGTGAGCTGGAAGTTCTTCAGCCTCGAAGAGATCAACCGGGTGGAAGGGAAGAAGCACCCCTGGGAGCGCGAGTGGTCCTACGGCTGGTCGATGATGCGGATCGGTGCCCTGCTCCGCCGCACCGACATGGACCTCCTCGACCGCTGGTATGAAGCCGCCGGCCATGCCCTCCACGTGGAGGGGCGCAAGCCCCACCGGCCCGAAGTCGCCGAAGAACTGCTCGGCCAGATGGGCCTCGACCCCGGTCTGGTCCAGGCGGCCATCGACGACCCGACCACCGGTGACGAGGTGCACGCCGAGCACGACACGGTGGTGGCCAAAGGGGCCTTCGGGGTCCCCACCCTGGTGTTCCCCGACGGCCAGGCCCTGTTCGGCCCGGTGCTCATCGACCCACCCAAGGGGGAGGCCGCCGTCCGGCTGTGGCACCACCTCACCGGCTGGCTCGAGTTCCCCCACCTCTACGAAGTCCAGCGGCCCAAGCAGTCCAAGGACGTGGACGCCATCGCCACCACCTTTGCCGCCTACGTCAATGCCCGGGACTGGGTCACCATCCAAAACGACACGCTGTAACCCGCCGATGAGTTGGCTCCACCCGGGGCGTCTACCCCGACATGGATGAACCCAGACGCGCCTTCGCCGGCGTCAACGGGCTGCGGCTCTACTACGAGATCCACGGCCGCGGGCGCCCGCTGGTGCTGCTCCACGGCGGGGTGCTGACCCTCGACCTGATGTTCGCCCCGATGCTCCCGACGCTGGCAGCGCGCCACCAGGTGATCGCCGTCGAGATGCAGGGTCACGGTCGCACCGCCGATGGCCGCCCGACGATGTCGATCGACCAGCTGGCCGACGATATCGTCGCCCTGCTTGCCCACCTGGAGATCGAGGAGGCCGACGTCTTCGGTTTCAGCCTGGGAGGGATCGTCGGGTGGTCACTGGTCATGCGGTACCCGAACGTCGTCCGCCGCCTGGTGGTGGCGTCGGCCGACTACCGGAGCCGGGAAGCTATCCCCGGCGAGGTCCCGGCACCGATGCCGACCGATGCCGACTTCGAGGCCATGCGCGCCGCCTACCAGGCGGTGGCTCAAGATCCCTCGCGCTTCGACGCCCTCCAGGAGACGGTGGGGACAATGGTCCAGGCCTTCCTCGGCTGGACCGCCGACGAGGTGCGGGCCGTCACCACCCCCACGTTGGTCATGGTCGGCGACAACGACTTCATCCGAGTCCGGGACGCCGCCGAGGCCGCCGAGTTGCTGCCCCATGGCCAGCTGGCGGTGCTGCCAGGCACCACCCATATGGACATGACCCGCAGCCCCGAGCGGATCCTGGCCATGGTCGTCCCCTTCCTCGACGCCTGAGCGGCGAGGGAACCGGCCAATCCCTCGTCCGTCAGGGGTCTTCCTGTGGATTTCCCACGTCAAGCCTGAGGACGGTGTGTGGACAAACTACATTGACGTAACTACGGCTGTGTAGATAATTCTTCGGTCTGTACTCTTCGTTTACTTTTGGTGATTGCTGGTTATATGCTGTCGCCTCGACAGGCCTTCTGGTTCGGGTATTTACACCAAAACGGGGAACGGTAGACATGTCTTCGCGGCGTCCTGGATCACCGGCTCACCGTCGGCAAAAGCCCCCGCCTGCCCATCGGCGCCGGAGCGAGCCTTCCCCCCATCCGCTACACACCTGGTTCGGGTGGCTCTCGTTCTTGGGCACGGTCGCTGCCGTGGTCGCCGCCATCCTGGTTCCGACTCAGCTCTCCGCCCTCCCGACCCCCTTTGCCAACGTGGCCAGCACCACCCCGTCCTCCGACCCGTTGAATTTGGGCGGCCTGTTCGGCTTCATCTTCCCCACGCCCTCGACTACCACCACCACCACGGTGCCGACCACCACCACCACGACGACTACCACCACCACCACTACGACCACGGTGCCCCCGACCACCACCACGACGGTGCCCCCGACCACCACCACGACGACCACCACCGCGCCGGGCCAGCCGGGATCGCCGAACTGCGGCGGCAACCCGACCCTTGTCTCCAGCGGGATCACCTGGGGCTGCACCTTCGACACCGAATTCACCGGCACCACCCTCGACCCGAGTTGGGTGCCGGTGGCCACCGCCACCAGTGGTTACACCTCCGGGCAGACCGCCTGCTTCGAGAACAGCCCGAACAACATCTCGGTCGGGAACGGCTACCTGAGTCTGACCGCCCGCAAGGAAGCCGGCTACTTCACCTGCGTGGATCCCTACGGCGACTTCACCACCCAGTACACCAGCGGCACCATCGCCACCTACAACACCTTCGACCAGGCTTACGGACGGTTCGAGGTGATGGCCAAGGTGCCGACGTCAACCATCCCCGGTCTCCAGTCGTCCTTCTGGCTCTACCCGCAGAACTCCAACTACGGAGCCTGGCCGGCGTCGGGCGAGATCGACATCGCCGAGGAGTACAGCCAGTACGCCGACCGGGCCATCCCCTACATCCACTACCTCTACAACTCATCGACCACCAACGTGCTGACCAACACCAACGTGGTGACCAACAACTACTGCCTCATCAACCAGGGCCAGTTCAATGACTACGTCGTCGAGTGGACCCCGACTTCCATCACCGTGCTCTTCAACGGCCAGACCTGCCTGGTCGACCACTGGGTGCCCCAGGCTCCCGAGACCGCCCCCCAGCCGTTCGATCAGCCGTTCTTCGTCAACCTCACCCAGGCGCTCGGGGTGGCCACCAACAACTTCAACCCGGGGACCACCCAGCTCCCGGCCACCACCGAGGTCCAGTTCGTGCGGGTCTGGAAGCAGCTGCCCTGAGCCGCTGACCGGCCCGGCCCGGGCCGATCACGGGGACCCGGCGGTCACCCCCGCCAGTCGGGTCTCCGACACGGTGATGCCGGCGATCTCCCCGGGTCGCCCGGCGGTACCTCCTCGGATTGGTTCGGATCGGCGTCACCAGGCCAGTTCGCCTTCCTCGAACGGCGGCCCGTCGGGGTCCCAGCCGTTGCGGGTCTTCCGGTACGGGTACCAGTAGCCGTCCTGGCCCAACCGCAGTTGTTCGTCGTCTCGGGTCAACCGGTTGCGCCGGGTGATGGCCGAGGGTCCCAGTCGCTCCCGGCCGGGGTCGAGCTGGCCGGGCTGGGGATCCCAGGTTTCGACCAGGGCGGCGAAGCCCCCCGCTCCACCGTCCCGCCAGGCCAACGCCCGGCGCTCCAGCTCCCGGGGGGCGATCCCGGTGCTCCGGGCCAGCTCGTTCACGGTCGGACCCAGGTCGGCCTCGGCGAAGTCCGACTCGAAGAGGGCGGCCGCCCACCGGGCCAGGTCCTGATCGACCGACAGGTCGAGCCCGGTCTCCACATCGCCGGAGGCGAGGGCCCACGCCCGGGAGGCGGCGTCGTAGGCCAGCACCCGCAGCGAATCGGCTCGCACCCCTTGGTCCCCGGGCAGGTCGGTCACCCCGATGTCCGGGCGCCCCGGCACCCGGGGCGGGGAGGGCATGGCCGGAATCGGTCCGGGGGTGCGGGCCCACGCCTCGCTGGCGGCTATCCCCTCGTCCCGTTCGACCGGGTCGATCGGCAAGGTGGCCGGGACCACCGGCTTCTTCGGTGGATTCACCGGTCGTCACTCCCCGAGCTGAGGGTGACCAGTTCGGCCAACTGGTCGTCGGAGAGCTCGGTCAACCACGCCTCGCCCTCCCCCACCACCACGTCGGCCAGATTGCGCTTCCGCTCGAGCATGATGGCGATCCGGTCCTCCAGGGTGCCTTCGGTGACCAGGCGGTGGACCTGCACGGGTCGATCCTGGCCGATCCGATGGGCGCGGTCGGTGGCCTGATCCTCCACCGCCGGGTTCCACCATCGGTCGAAGTGGATCACGTGAGTGGCCTGGGTGAGGTTGAGGCCGACGCCCCCGGCCTTCAACGAGAGGAGAAACACCGGCGCCGCCCCGGCCTGGAACGCCTCCACCATCTCCTCCCGACGGTGGCTGGCCACCCCGCCGTGGAGGAACAGCGTCCCCACCCCGAGCTCCTTCAAGCGGGACTCGATCAAGGTGAGCATCTCCACGAACTGGCTGAACACCAGCACCGATTCCCCCTCCGCCAGGATCACCTCGAGGAGCTCCTCCAGCGCGGAGAGCTTGCCCGACCGGTCCGGCACCGGACCCGGCTCGTGGAGGTACTGGGCCGGGTGGTTACAGATCTGCTTCAACACCGTCAGCAACCGGAGCACCAGCCCCCGCCGGGAGATTCCGGTGCGCTCGGCGATGACCGCCAGCGCCTCACTCACCTCGCCGGCATACAACGATGCCTGCTCGGGGGTGAGGGGGACCGGAAGGTCGGAGACGGTCCGGGGCGGCAGTTCCGGGGAGATGGACGGATCGCTCTTCCGCCGGCGGAGCAGGAAGGGACGGATGACCCGGGTGAGCCGCTCGGTGACTTCGGCATCGTGGTAGCGCTCGACCGGTACCGCCACCGACCGCCGGAACCGGCGGAGGGGGCCGAGAAGCCCGGGGGTGGTCCAGTCGAGGATCGACCAGAGCTCGGTGAGGCGGTTCTCCACCGGGGTCCCGGTCAGCGCCACCCGGGCCTCCGACGGGATGGCCCGCAACGACCGGGCCGTCTCCGAGTGGGGGTTCTTGGCGTGCTGGGCCTCGTCGGCCACCACCAGGGAGAAGCCGGCCGCCGCCAGCACCTGATGGTCCCGGCGCACCACCCCGTAGGTGGCCAGCACCACTTCGTCCTCGGCCAGGTCCTCGAGGTGACGGTCGCCGCCGTGATACCGCCGCACCGGCACGCCGGGGGCGAAGCGCTGCAGTTCCCGTTCCCAGTTCCCGAGCAGGGAGGTGGGACAGACCACCAGCATGGTGCCCTCGCCCCGGGCCCGACGGTGAAGGTGGAGACCGATGACCTGGATGGTCTTGCCCAGACCCATGTCGTCGGCCAGGCACCCACCCAATCCCAGATGGCACATCTGCTCGAGCCAGGCCACCCCCCGGAGTTGATAGGGGCGCAGCTCTCCCACCAGCCCGGGCGGCGGGTCGGAGCTGCCGATCGACTCGTCCTCGCCCAGCTTGGCCAGCCGCTCGACCAGCTCGGTGATGGCCCCATGGGCCACCACCGGTACCCGTTGCCCGTCGATGTCGGCGTGGCCGCCGAGCAGCGACCCGATGGCCTCGCCGCTCCCCATCCGGCCCACCCGGCCGGAGGTGGCTTTCTCCACCAGGGAGAGGTCGGCCATCATCCACCGGCCCCGGAGCCGGACGATGCCGCCCTTGGCGCCCGAGAGGCGGGCCAGTTCGTCCTCGGAGAGCACCACCCCGTCCATCGCCACCCGCCACCGGAACTCGAGCACGGTGTCGAGGGTGAGGGCGCCGTCGACCGGGGTGCCGGTGCCCGGCGGCGCCGACGAGATGGCCGCTTCCAGACTCAGCCCGGTGGCAGAGAGCTCGGATGGCCACACCACTTCGATCCCGGCGCCCGCCAGCGCCACTCCCCCGTCGCCGGCCAGATCCTCGACGAGTGCATCGTCGAGGTAGAGGGCCCCCGAGGTCCCCTCCTCGGTCAGTGGGAGGAGGGGCGGCCAGGCTCGAGCCCCGCGGTGGAGGGCCATCCGGAGCCCTTCGTCCACCTCACCGCCCAAGCTCGCCCGCAGTTCGGAAGGCAACCCGGCGAGACCGGCCTGGTCCACCACCAGGTTCGGGTCGTCGCGGCTGGTCAGCTGGATCACCCCCCGGGCGGTCGATGCCCCGACCCCGTCGATCGGCACCTCCAGGAACTCCACCCGGAGGGCGACCGCCGGGCCGGTGTCGATTCCCGGCTCGGCCCGAGCCAGCCAGTGCCGTAGGTCGCCGACCGATTGCGGCTCCGGGGCGGAGAACAGGGGGGAGCCGGCCACCACCGGCGCCGCCGGGGTCCGGACCAGCCCATCGGCCAGCGCGTCCCAGGCCGCCCGGATCAACCAGGACGGCGAGTGGAGCCGCACCGGGCTCGACCCCTCGACGGGGAGGGCGTGGGCCCAGGCCGGGAAGGCCGCCGCCAACTCCTCCAACAGCTCGAGCTCGACGGGGCCGAGCGGGCCGGCTCGCCATCCGTCGTGCCCGGCAGTCGTCACCGTCGGGAAGAGTCGGCCGCGGGCCACCACCCCCAGCCCGGCGGTCATCACCGATGCCCACACCTGCGCGCTGGGGCGGGGCGGGGTCATCGGATGGCTGCTGTCCAGCTCCATCAGCAGTGGCAGCATCTCGGCGATCGACAGGGAGGTGGCCGCCACCCGTCGGCGACGGATGCTCTTGCCGGCCGGTGCCGCCACCTCCACCCCCGGCTCGGCCCCCTGGGCCGGATCGAAGATCACGAACCGGCCGGCCCGGGGAGGATCGGCGGGTTGGAAGGTGATCTCCCGGCCGGCCAACGCCCGGAGGGTGGCTCCACCATCGGACTCGTCGAGCCCGTCCTTCGTATCGGTGGAGCTGAGAGGCATGCCCTCGCAAAACTATCCCGGTTCCCACCCGGCTCCGCCCGCACCCACTCCGGGGCGGGAAAAGGGGGGAAGGCCGCTCACTCAGAGCCGGGAAGCGGGCCCGGTCCTCACCACGAATCGATGTTGGGGCGCTTCTTGCCGGTCCTCGGCGGGGTCGGGGGAACCGCCCGCAGGGTCTCGACGATCCGGTGGCGGGTGTCGACGGGGTCGATGACGTCGTCGATCTCGAAGGCGGAGGCGACGTTGAGGGCCTTGCCGTGTTCATAGGCCCGGGCCACCATCCGTTCGAACAGCTCCTTCCGCTCGGTTTCGTCCTCCACCGCGTCGAGCTCCCGTCGGAACCCGAGCCGCACCGCCCCCTCGAGGCCCATCCCCCCGAGCTCGCCGGTCGGCCACGCCACCGTGAACAGCGGCGAACGGAAGCTCCCACCCGCCATGGCCTGGGCGCCAAGGCCATAGCCCTTGCGGAGGATGACGGTGAAGAACGGAACCGTGAGGCTGGCCCCGGTCACGAACATGCGGCTGAAGTGGCGGACCTGGCCCGTCTTCTCCGCTTCCGGCCCGACCATGAAACCGGGGGTGTCGCAGAGGAACAGCACCGGGAGGTCGTGGGCGTCGCAGAGCTGGAGGAAGCGGGCCGCCTTGTCGGCGCCGTCGCTGTCGATGGCCCCACCCAGATGCACCGGGTTGTTGGCCACCACCCCCAGCGGCCGGCCCTCCACCCGGATCAGGGCGGTCACCATCCCCGTCCCGAATCCCGACCGCAGCTCCAGCACCGACCCGGTGTCGGCCAGCGTCTCGATGACCTCGCCGATGGCATAGACCCGCAGCCGGTTCTCCGGAATCACGGATCGGAGGAGTCGCTGGTCGGCGCAGGTCCACGCCGGGACCTCGCCCTGGAAGTAGGAGAGGTACTGCTGGGCCAGGCGGACGGCGTGGGCGTCGTCATCGGCGACCAGGTCCACCACCCCGTTGGCGGTCTGCACCTCGATCGGGCCGATCTCGTCGGGGGTGACGACGCCCAAACCCCCGCCTTCGATCATGGCCGGTCCCCCCATGCCGATCGACGATTCCCGGGTGGCGATGACCACGTCGCAACAGCCGAGGAGGGCGGCGTTCCCGGCGAAGCAACGGCCCGAGGCGATCCCCACCAGCGGGACCAACCCGCTCAACCCGCCGAAGAGCGCGAAGGCCATGCAGTCGAGCCCGGTGATCACCGAGTAGTCGGTGTCGCCAGGGCGTCCGCCCCCGCCTTCCGCGAACAGCACCACCGGCAGCCGCAGCCGCTCGATGACGCCGAACATCCGGTCCTTCTTGCGATGGTTCTGCTGGCCCTGGGTGCCGGCCAGCACCGTGTAGTCATAGGAGAGGGCGGCACAGGCGGCCCGATCGCCGAACTGGTCCCCGTTGGTCCGCCCGATGCCTGCGACCAGGCCGTCGGCGGGGGTCCGGGCGATCAGCTCCTCGAGCTCGCGCCGGTTCCGTTGGGCGGCGATGGCCAGCGAGCCGTACTCGGTGAAGCTCCCCGGGTCACAGAGGTCTTCGATGTTCTCCCGGGCGGTGCGGCGGTGCTCCCGGTGCCGTCGCTCGACCATCTCCGGCCGGGCGGGGTCGAGGGTCATCGCTTGGCGGGCCAGGGTCTCGGCCAGGTCGGGCCGGATGGCGTCGAGGTCCGCTTCCGCCCCCGTCTCGGAAGACACCGCCTCCTGACCGCTCGGCTCGATGACCACCACCGTCTCGCCGTCGGCGACCAGATCCCCGACACCGACCGACACCGCGGCGACCACCCCACCCCGGGTGGCGGACACCACGTGCTCCATCTTCATCGACTCGATGACGACCAGCATCCCGCCGGCGGCGATCTTCTGGCCGGGAGTGACTCCCACCTTCACCACCGTGCCCTGCAGGGGGCTGGAGACTGCGACCGGGGTTGCCGCCGGCGACGGATCCGGAGTCACTGTGGCCCCCGCCTGGCGTTCCCCCGTCTGATCATGAGAGGGACGCTATCGGCCGGTCATGCGCCGGCGCGGGGATCACCGCCAAATGACGGCCCAGAATCCCGTCAGGAGATGAGCTCGTCCTCACTCGCCGGCCGGTCGCGGGGCCACTGTGACTACAATGTAGTCATGACGCATCCACTCTCCGTCCGTTTCCGCACCTCCGAGGTGCTCGACGCGCTAAAAACCGAAGCCGCGGTTCGGAGGGTCTCGTCTTCCGCTCTGGCCGAAGAGCTGATCGAAGAGGGCCTACGGCTGCGCCGCCACCCGCTGGTCGTCTTCCGAGACGGAGCGACCGGGAGGCGAGCTGGTCTGATCGGCGGTCCCGATATCTGGGAAGTCATCGCGGGTGTCATCGGTGGCGACGTCCCGACCGCCCAACGGATCGATCGAGCCGTCGAGGTCTTCGGCCTCACCCGCGAGCAGGTGTCAGCTGCACTGGACTACTACGCCGCCTTCCCTGAAGAGATCGATACCGCTATCGCCACCAATGCCAGCGTGGCCGAGGAGGCCGAGACGCTCTGGCGCCGCCGCCAACAACTTCTGGCCCAGTGAAGCTGCTGCTTGACGTCCACCATTCCCCGGCGGCGGCCAAGCGACTCCGGAGAAGAGGTCACGACGTTCTCGCCGCCGCCGACGATGCGCGACTGTTGGTGCTGGCCGACGAGGACCTCCTCCGCCACTGCAGCATTGAAGGTCGGGCGGTCGTCACCGAGAACGTCAAGGATTTTGATCGCATCATCCGGGTCTGGTCGACCACCAACGAGCATCACGCCGGGGTTGTATTCACCTCGCCTCGACGGTTCCACCGAGGGCGGCTGAGTTATCCGGAGGACCTGGTAGTTGCGCTGGCAAAACTCTTGTCCGCGCCGTTCGACACCGAAGAGGACTGGGTTCACTGGCTCGAGTGAACGTACCCGTGGGCGGCAAGGCAAGCCGCCAGACTCACCCGTCCGATTCGGCCGCCTCCGCCAACGCCAGCCACTGTTCCTCCGCCTCGTCCAGGCTCGCCTGGGCGGCGGCCAGCTCGGAGCCCACCTGGGCCATCTCGGCATGGCCGACGGCACCGGCCAGCGCCTCGGTGAGTTGCTCCTTGCGCCGATGGAGCCGGGCCACCTCTTTTTCCATCTCCCGCAGCTGCCGGCCGATCGGCGCCCGGACGACACGAGGCACTGACGCCGCCGGGCGCGCCACCGACGTCGGCTTCGAGCGGGGAGGCGATCCGTCCCCGCTGATGGACCGGGCCACCCAGGCGTCCACGCCTCCCACCACCGGGGCCAGGGTCCCCCCCGGCTCCACCGACACCAATCGCTCGGTGGTGCGGCCGAGGAAGGTCCGGTCGTGGCTGACCACCACCAGGGCCCCGGGCCAGTCTTCGAAGAAATCCTCGACCATCCGCAGCGTGTCGAGGTCGAGGTCGTTGGTGGGCTCGTCGAGGAACAGCACATTGGGCCGAGCGGCCAGGGCCAACAACAGCTGCAGGCGGCGGCGCTCGCCACCGGACAGCGTGCCCACCCGGGCGAACGGCAACCCCTCGGTGAACCAGAACCGCTCCATCAGCGCGTTGTCCTCCAGCGAGCCCGGCGAGCGGTGGGGTCCAGCCACCAGGTCGCGCACCCGTGCCCCCTCGTCGAGCTGGGTGCCCCGTTGGTCGTAGTAGCCGATCACCACGGTGGGGCCGACCTCCACCCGCCCGGCGCTCGGTTCCCGACGGCCGGCCAGCAGATCGAGCAGGGTCGACTTCCCCGAGCCGTTGGCCCCGACGATGCCCAACCGCTCACGGCGACCAAGAGTCAGATCCACATCGGTGAGCACCATCGGGCCGTCAGGATGGTAGCGGAAGCCAACCCCGGAGCATTCGATCACCTTGGTGCCGAGGCGGGGGGTCCCGAAGGTCATCTCCAGGTCGCCGGCTCGGGGGGCGGCATCCGGGCGGGCCTCGATCAGCCGGACGGCGGCGTCGATGCGGGCCTGGGGCTTCCGCGACCGGGCCTGGGCGCCGCGCCGGAGCCAGGCCAACTCCCGCCGGGCCAGGTTGCGGCGGGAGGCTTCGGCGGTGACCGCCCGCTCCTCCCGTGCGGCCCGCGCTTCCAAGAACGACCCGTACCCGCCTTCGTGCACATAGGTGTGGCCGCGGTCGAGCTCGACCATCCGGGTGGTGACCCGATCGAGCAGGGCTCGGTCGTGGGTGACCAGCACCAGGCCACCCCGGAAGTCGAGCAGCCATTTCTCCAACCAGGCCACCGCGGCGAGGTCGAGATGGTTGGTGGGCTCGTCGAGCACCAGCAGCTCGGCCGGGTGGGCCAGGACCCGGGCCAGCGCGACCCGCTTGGCCTGGCCACCGGACAACACCGAGGTCTGGGTGTCCAGCTCCGCCCCCATCCCCAACCGGTCGAGGGCCGCCTCGGCTTCCCACCCGGTGCCGACGGCTTCCCTCACCGTCCCCGAAGGGAGAACGGGATGTTGATCGAGGAACCCGACCCGGCTCCCGCTCCCCCGAAGCACCGTGCCCTCCAG
>DATARI010000183.1:0-21390 GCA_036264255.1 Acidimicrobiales bacterium
CTTCTCCAAGCCGCGCATGGTCATCTGCGTGCCGTCGGGGATTACCGGCGTGGAAAAGCGCGCTGTCCAAGAGGCCGCCGAGTATGCCGGCGCGCGCAAGGCCTACATCATCGAGGAGCCGATGGCCGCCGCCATCGGTGCCGGGTTGCCGGTGCACGAGCCGACCGGGAACATGGTCGTCGACATCGGCGGTGGCACCACCGAAGTGGCGGTCATCTCCCTCGGCGGCATCGTCACCAGCCAGTCGATCCGCATCGGCGGCGACGAGCTGGACGAGGCCATCGTGTCCTTCATCAAGAAGGAGTACAGCCTCGCCCTCGGCGAGCGCACCGCCGAGGAGATCAAGATCGCCCTCGGTTCCGCCTTCGACCTCGAGGAAGAACTCCACGCGGAGATCCGCGGTCGCGACCTGGTGTCGGGCCTCCCGAAGACGGTGGTCATCTCCACCCAGGAGATCCGCAAGGCGGTCGACGAGCCGGTGGCCGCCATCGTCGACGCGGTGAAGGTGACCCTTGACCGGACCCCGCCGGAACTGGCCGCCGACATCATGGAGCAGGGCATCGTGCTGACCGGCGGGGGTGCCCTCCTGCACGGTTTGGACAGCCGCCTGACCCAAGAGACCGGGATGCCGATCGTCGTGGCCAGAGACCCGCTGAACTGCGTTGCCATCGGCAGCGGCCAGTGCCTGGAGGAGTTCGAAGCACTGAAGCAGGTACTGATCACGTCGTCAGCTCGCTGATCCGGGGGGCATCCCTGTGGCGAAGTCGCGGCGGTCCCGCCGCCCTCGCACCACGCTGCTGATCCTGCTGCTGGCCTCCATCACCATCATCACCCTCGACGCCCGCGGCGGTCTGCGCTCGCTGACCTCGGGGATCCGGTCGGTGGCAGCGGACTCCTTTGCGCCGGTGCGATCAGGGGTGAATGGCATCATCGAGCCGGTCGGGAGCTTTCTGGCCGGTTCCGTGCACTACGGGGCGGTGCGCCAGCAGAATCAGAAGCTCCAGCAGCAGATCCGCCAACTCCAGACGGCCGGCTCCAAGTCCCAGCAGACCGAGCAGTCCCTCCAACAGCTGAGCGCCCTCCTCCATCTGCCCTACATCGGCAACCTCCAGACCGTCCCCGCCGAGGTCACCGACTACGAGTCGAGCAACTTCGCCGCCACCATCGACATCGGGGTGGGACGCGACGACGTGGTCCAGTTGAACATGCCGGTGGTGTCCGGCGGCGGCCCGCTCGGGGAGCAACTGGTCGGCCAAGTCGTCCAGGCCAACCATCACACCGCCACCGTCCGCCTGATCACCGACGGCGCCTCGTCGGTGGGGTCGCTCTACGGGGTGCCCGGTGCCTTCGCCGACATCCTGGGGGCCGGCTCCGGCAAGCCGCTGTCCGCCGACCTGGTCCCGGTGAACACGGTGGTGCCGGTGGGTGAAGTGTTCGTCACCAGCGGTCTGAACGGTGCGGTCTTTCCCCCGAGTATCCCGATTGCCCGGGTCACCAGCACCAAAACCGGGGTGTCGGCCTCGGAGGAGTCGGTGACCCTCCAACCCCTGGCGGATCTGACCAACCTCCGCTACGTGTCGGTGGTCCTCTGGGATCCCTCCAAGTCGTGAGGCCTGTGTGGTCTGTGTGGTTTGAGGAGTCGGCCCGGTGACCCCCCGGGATGCGGCCAAGGTGATCCTGGTGGTGTTCAGCTTCCTGGTTGTCCAGCAGACAGTGATGCTCGACATCCGCATCGGGGGTGTCCACCCCGACATCATGGTGCTGTTGCCGATGGCGGCCGGCCTGGTGGGCGGCCCCGGCCGGGGGGCGACCATGGGCTTCGGGTCCGGGTTGGTGGCCGACTGCCTCCTCCCCACCCCCTTCGGGCTCTCCGCCTTCGTCGGCACCCTGATCGGCTACGCGGTCGGACTGGCCACCGTGGCCGTCGACCGGTCGTCGTGGTGGCTCCCGACCCTGGCGGCGGTGGTCTCCAGCCTGGTCTACGTGGTGGTCTACGCCCTCCTCGGCTCGATTCTCGGCCAGCCGCAGATGATCCACGTGGCCCTGGCCAACACCGCCATCCTGGTGGCGGTGTTCAACGCGGTCCTGGCGGTGCCCGCCGTCCGGTTGGTCGCCTGGGCCCTCCCCAAGGTGTCGACCGAGGGAATGCCCACCTCCACGTCCGGGCTGCTCCGGTGAATCCGGCGTTGCTGGTGACGGCCGGGCGGCGGACGGCCTGGCGGCGGACGGCCGGGCGGCGGGTTGCCGGGCGGCGGGTTCCCAGGTGGGCCGCCCAATATCGGGCTCGCGGACAATTCCGCCGGTTCCGTTGGCAGGATGGTGCCCCGTGAAGCGTTCCCTCCGGCATCCATTCCGCGGTTCGCGGGTCTACCTCCGGTCTGAGCGCGAACGGACGACCCGGCGCAAGCCGGCCCGGCAGCCCAAGCTCCACCAGAGCCGATTTTCGGTCGAGGGGGTGCTGGACGCCCCCGACTCCTCCGCCGCCCGGCCCGCCCTCCGGCTCCGCATCACCGGGCTGGTCGTCCTCGGACTGTTCATCGTGTTGGGGCTGCGGTTGTGGACGCTGCAGATCCTCCAGGCGCCGGCCGCCGTCAGCGCGGTGACCGCCAACCAGATCCGGGCGGTGTCGGTGGTCCCCCCCCGGGGACTGATCCTCGACCGGTACGGGAACCCGTTGGTCAACAATGTGTCCACCACCGAGATCACCCTGTCCCGGAACTCCGCCTCCCTGCACAATGGCGTCATCGGCCGGCTGGCCGCCCTGATCGGCGAGACGCAGGCCCAAGTCAACGCCTCGGTCGCCAACACCAAGTACAGCCTGTACGCCCCGATCCCCATCCTGGCCAACGCCCCGGTCAGCGACGTGCTCTACATCAAGGAGCACCCGGAGGAATTTCCGGGGGTGTCCACCGATCAGATCTCCCAGCGCAATTACCCCCAACTCGAGTATCCCGGACCCGCCCAGGATGGCTACCCGGCCTCCCAGGTGCTCGGCTACGTCGGCGTCATCAACGGCAGCCAGCTCAAGGCGGCCGGCCCGGGCTACCAGGCCGGCGACCCCTACGGGCAGTCGGGACTCGAGCTCCAGTACGAGTCGCAGCTGCACGGCACCGCGGGACAGCAGCAACTCGAGGTCGACTCGACCGGTCACGTGGTGGGCACCCTGAAGTCGACCCCGGCCATCCCCGGCGACAACCTGGTCACCAACATCGACACCGGTTTGCAACAAGTGGCGGACACCGCGCTGGCCACCCAGATCGGGACGCTCCGGAACACCCTCGACCCCGCCTGTAACAACAACTCCGGCTGCTATCCGGCCGCCACCGGTGGGGCGGTTATCGTCATGGACCCGAGGAGCGGGGCGGTATTGGCCTCGTCGTCCTTCCCCTCCTACAACCCGAACATCTGGGTGGGCGGGATCTCCAATGCCGCCTACGCCGCCATCAACAACCCGTCCAGCAATTACCCGCAGCTCAACCGGGCCATCGAGGGGGTGTTCACCCCCGGGTCGACCTTCAAGCTGAACACCGCCACCGCCGCCCTCGACTCCGGGTTGTGGAACGCCACCAAGACCTACTACGACAACAACACCTTCAACGTCCCCGGCTGCAACCCCACCAACCCCGGACCGGGTTGCGTCCTCCACAACGCCGCCGGGGACACCGGTGGGGTCCTCAACATCTCCCAGGCGCTGACCGTGTCCAGCGACGACTTCTTCTACAACCTGGGGGCCGAGTTCTACGACGCCTCCGCCACTTACGGCGAGACCCCGATCCAGGATGTGGCCGGCCAGTACAGCCTGGGCCAGCTCACCGGCATCGATCTCCCCGGGGAGGTGGCCGGACGGGTGGACAGCAAAGCCGAGCGCCAGAAGCTCCACGCCATCAGCCCCAGCGGGTTCCCGAACACCCAGTGGCTCACCGGTGACAACGTGGAGATGGCCTTCGGCCAGGGGGCGACCGCCATCACCCCGATCGAGCAGGCGACCGCCTACTCGACGTTCATCAACGGCGGCACCCGTTACGCCCCCCAGGTGGCGGCAGCCCTCGTCGCCCCCGACGGCACCGTGGTCAAGAAGATCCAACCCCAGGTGACCGGGCATGTGAGCCTTCCCCCCAGCACCTATCAGCCGCTGCTGACCGGGTTCGAAGGCGCGGTGCAGGACGCCAACGGAACCGCCAACGGCGCCTTCCAGGGTTCGCTGTTCCCGATCAACCTCCTGGCCGGCAAGACCGGTACCGCCGACACCGTGCCGGGCAAGGAGCCCACCGCCTGGTTCGTCGGCTTCACCACCACCCCCCAGTACGTGGTGGTGTGCGTCATCGACCAGGCCGGCTACGGGGTCCAGGCCGCCGCCCCGGTGGTGCGGAACATCTTCGACTACCTGGCCGCCCACCCGGTCGGCCCCCCGGCCATCCCGCCGGGCAACCAGGTCATCCAGTCGACCAATCCGGTGCCACTGATCGCGCCGACCACCACCACGACGACGACCACCACCACGCCGGGGTCGGGCTCGGGTTCAGGGTCAGGGTCGACGACCACCACCACCCCCGCATCCACCCCCACCACCTCCACGTCCACCGCCACCGGGACCGCCACCGGGACCGGGGGATGATCGAGATCCGGTGATCCGGGGAGCTTGCCTAAGCCCTCCTCGGGACCGGGGCAAGGGCCTCCGGCCGCCCATTCCAATCCAGGCCGGGCATCCAGGATGGGGGCCCAACGACCCGGTTCTGGCCCCTTTGGGCGTCGAAGATGCTCCCCACCTGGGGTTTCACCGAGACCCCTGGGGCCGGTACCATGGGTGCCCACGGCGCCGTCCGGCGCCATTCCGGCCCTCGGTCGGATGCAGTTGCCGCTGAGGCGGCCGGAGATAGGAGGGAAAGACGTGCGTAACCGTCTCCTCCTCTCCAAACTGGACAAAGTGAGATGTACCCACCACCCCGTCCACCCGGTCCTCCCGGTCTTCGGTGACGAGATCACCGTCACGCCGACGGATGGATCCGGTGGCAGCAAGTCACGTCGGATCCCGGTATCGAACCGGGCATGCAACATGCAGAACTCAACAACGTATCGAGCGCGAAGGCGTCCGATGGGATCCCCGGAAGTCCCGAGGAATCCCGGCAACGTCTCGCCGCGCCATGCACGCGCACAAGCGTGCATCGTGAGCAGTATTGAAAGGGAATTTGATGTCAGAAGCACTGACCGGGCCGCCGGTCGAGGGACCGGCCGATGTGCCGGTTCTGTCGACCGCGCCTGTGGGAGAAGTCGCCAACGCTGACGCTGGCCAGAGGGGCGGAACGCCTCGCTCTGATGCCGCGCTAACCGGGGGAGAAGCGTCCGGGCCCAACGGCCCGGGTTCAGCCAACGGCTCACGCCCGTCCACGTCGTCTTCGTCGGGGGGAACATCGGCTGAGAGTCGACCGGCCACGGCCGAGGTGACGCCGTCGGGGACAGCCCAGGATGCCGGCCCGGGCATCGCCCAGGTTGGGTCGGAGGACGTCAGTTCCCGTCCCGCCACCCCGAGGACCGGGCAGAGTCGCCGCCGACGGGGATCGCGAGGCGGTCGGGGGCGCTCCAAGAGCACCAACCCCGGTGCCGGCGGTCCCGGCGTTCCCAGCGGCGATCAGGGGTCCGACGGAGCCGATGGTGCCGACGGAGCCGATGGTGCCGAGGGAGCCGATGGCGGCAACGGGGCACCGGATCGTGCCCCCGCCGCGAGTCGTGGCGGCGACGACGTCCTTGCCAGCGCCGGAGCCACCGTGGTCTCCCTGCCCCCCGCCGGGCCCGCGGGGGTCCCCTCGATGGCGCCTCCGCCCCGACCCAAGATCGGAGATACCCGTCCGGCCCGACCCGGGTCGGTCGACGCCGAGACAAGACCGTCGGCCCCGGCCTCGTCGCCGAGGTCGAGAGGCGGGAACGGAGCCGGTAACGGCAGCCGTTCGGGAGGTGGCCGGTCCGGTCGCGGCTCGGGCAACGGCAGTCGCTCCGGTGGCGGGGGCGGAGGCGGCCGGGGTGGAGGCGGATCGCGAGGCGGAGGCGGCGGGGCCGGCACCCTCGCCCCCGAGACCGCCGGGAACGACAACGGAGCCTCGGTCGAGTCCCTGTCGCCGGTTCGCTCGGCCGACGATGCGATCAACAGCAATCGGCGCGGCGGCCGTGAACGCCGGGGCAAGGCGGTCGGTCGCTACATGATGGTTGTCCACGTGCAGCCGGAGACGACCCAGATCGCCCTGCTGGAAGGGCGCACCCTGGTCGAGCACTACGTCTCCCGGAAGTCGGACGACGCCAACCAGATCGACGGCAACATCTACCGGGGGCGGGTCCAGAACGTGCTTCCCGGCATGGAGGCCGCCTTCATCGACATCGGCACTCCGAAGAACGCCGTCCTCTACCGGGGCGACGTCCGCTACGACAAGGACGACATCGAGTCGGGTGCCTCGTCCAGCCAGCCCCGCATCGAGGACGTGCTGCGACCCGGTCAGTCGATCCTCTGCCAGGTGACCAAGAACCCGATCGGGGCCAAGGGGGCCCGATTGACCCAGGAGGTCTCCATCCCCGGCCGTTTCGTGGTGCTCGTCCCCGATAGCACCGCCTTCGGCATCTCCAAGCGTCTGGAGGACAGCGAACGCAAGCGCCTCCGCAAGATCGTCGACGCCGTCCGGCCCAAGGGTCACGGTCTCATCGTGCGGACGGCGGCGGCCGGCGCCAGTGCCGAGGAGTTGCAGGGCGATGTGAACCGGCTGGTTTCCCAGTGGGAAGGGATCTCCGCGGCCGCCGCCAAGGGCCAGGGGGCGGCGCTCCTCTACCGGGAGCCGGTCACCGCGGTCCGGGTGATCCGTGAGGAGCTCAACCGCGAATACCGGGCGGTGGTCATCGACGACCTCGCCCTCTTCGAGCAGGTGCGGGACTACGTCGGGGCGGTCAATCCCGAGCTGGCCGACCGGGTGGAGTACTTCGACCCGGCCGAGGAGCCGCTCCCGGTGTTCGAGCGCTACCACGTCCACGAACAGCTCCATAAGGCCCTGGACCGGAAGGTCTACCTCCCCTCCGGCGGCTCCCTGGTCATTGACCGGACCGAGGCTCTCACCGTCATCGACGTCAACACCGGGAAGAACGTCGGCACCACCAACCTGGAGGAGACCGTCTACCGCAACAACCTGGAGGCGGCCGAGGAAGTCGCCCGCCAGCTGCGGCTCCGGGACATCGGCGGGATCATCGTGATCGACTTCATCGACATGGAGATCCGGGAGAACCGGGACAAGGTCTCCAGCGCCCTCCGGTCGGCTCTGGCCAGGGACAAGACCCGAACCCAGATCTTCGACATCTCCGAGCTGGGGCTGGTGGAGATGACCCGGAAGCGGGTCTCCGAGGGCCTGATCGAGTCGCTTTCGACCGTCTGTGAGGTCTGTGAGGGCCGCGGAATCGTCTTCACCGATTCTGAGCTGTAGAGTTATTCCCTTATGTACGCAGTGATCCAAACCGGAGGAAAGCAGGAGCGGGTGGCCGAAGGCCAGGAGCTCCGAGTCGAATTGCTGGGCAAGGAGCCTGGGTCGGAGGTGGCCTTCACCCCGGTCCTGGTGGTCGACGGTGACACCGTGCTGGCCACCCCGGCCGATCTGGCCAGCGCCTCGGTGACCGCCAAGGTGGTCGGCGAAGAGCTCGGGCCCAAGATTCGCGGCTTCACCTACAAGAACAAGTCGAACCAGAGCACCCGGTGGGGCCACCGCCAGCGCTACTCGACCATTAAGATCACCGGTATCACCGGGGCCGGCTGAGCCACGGCCCGTCTGGCGCCACCGCGGCGGTTATCCCCGCGGCGACGATGGCGCAGCTTCACAGCTTCACCACCTCACCCCGTAGCAACAGATCGAGAAGGAGTTTCCGGCGTGTCCAAGACCAAAGGTGGCGGTTCAACCCGCAACGGACGGGATTCGAACGCACAGCGGTTGGGTGTGAAGACCTTTGGCGGCACCACGGTGCAGGCCGGGTCGATCATTCTCCGTCAGCGCGGCACCAAGTTCCATCCTGGCCTCAACGTGGGTCGGGGTGGCGATGACACCTTGTTCGCGCTGAAGCCCGGCACCGTCCAGTTCGCCAGCCGCAACGGCCGGAAACTGGTCGACGTCGTCACTGACGCCTGAACCTCCTGAACCTCCTGAACGTTCCGGTCCACCCGGTCCCCCCAGTCCTTTGAGCCCTCCCAGTCGGGAAGTCGTGCTCGATGGCTGCGTGAACTTCCGCGACCTGGGCGGCTATCAGACCGAGGACGGCCGCCAGACCCGCTGGCGACGCCTGTTCCGGGCCGACGGTCTGAACAAGCTGAGCCCCGCCGATCACACCCTGCTCCGGGACCTGGGCCTGGCCACGGTGATCGATCTCCGCACCCTCGACGAAGGCGAGCAACGGGGTTCGTTCCCGGTCGACGAGGTGCCGGTGCACTATCACAGCCTTCCCCTGGCCGATGTCCTGCCGACCCCGGAGGAGATGGAGGCCTGGGACGAGGCGTCGTACGTGACCTCCCACTACTTCGACCTGGTGGTCGACCGAGGACACGTGCTGTCCGAGGCGATCACCGTCCTGGCTGCCGACGGTGCGTTCCCCGCCGTGGTCCACTGCAGCGCCGGGAAGGACCGGACCGGGGTGCTCTCCGCCCTGGTGCTGGCGTTCCTGGGCGTGCCCGACGAGACGATCGTGGCCGACTACGCCCTCAGCGGCCCGGCCATGGTGAGACTGTTCGAGCGGCTGAAGAGCGAGTACCCCGACTCGGTGGAGATCGTGACCCGCCTGGCTCCCGCCCTCACCCATGCGGCGCCGGAGACGATGGCGAACCTGCTCAACGAGCTCCGGGCCGAGTACGGCTCCTACCCCGGGCTGGCCGACCACCTCGGCGTGTCCGACGCCGTCGAGCAGCTCCGCTCCACCCTTCTCGAAGACGCCTGAGCGGGCGGGCGCCGGCCTGGCTCCGGCTGTCGGGCGGCCTGGCTCCGGCTGTGGGCGGCCTGGCTCCGGCTGTCGGCGGGTTGGCTCCGCCTGTCGGCGGGACAAACCGGCTTCTGATCAGGGCGCTCCGGGGGGTAGCCGACCAGCGGTCGGTAGGCTTGTGAGATGTCCGGATTCGTCGATGAGGCCCAACTCCATGTGAAGGCGGGCGATGGCGGAGCCGGGGCGGTGGCCTTTCGCCGGGAGGCGCACGTCGACAAAGGCGGCCCTGACGGGGGCGATGGCGGCCGGGGCGGCGACGTCTGGCTGGTCGCCACCACCAACCAGTCCTCGCTGCTGGGCTTCCGTGACCATCCCTACCGGAAGGGCGGTGACGGCGGCCACGGGGGGGGCAAGAAGAAGCACGGCGCCCGGGGGCCGGACCTCGAGGTACCGGTCCCGGTCGGCACCCGGGCCCGCACCGCCGACGGGAAGCTGCTCACCGATCTGGTCGGACCCGGAGACCGATGGCTGGCCGCCGAGGGCGGCCGGGGCGGGCGCGGCAACGCCAGCTTCCTCACCAACCGCCGGCGGGCTCCCGCCTTCGCCGAGCAGGGGGAGAAGGGCCACGAGCAGTGGTACGACCTGGAGCTGGCCCTGGTCGCCGACGTGGCGCTGGTGGGATTCCCGAACGTCGGCAAGAGCACCCTGATCTCCAGGATCTCCGCCGCCAAACCCAAGATCGCCGACTACCCCTTCACCACCCTCGAGCCCCATCTCGGGGTGGTCCGCTGCGACGACGACTCCAACTTCACCATGGCGGACATCCCCGGCCTGGTGGAGGGGGCCGCGGTTGGGAAGGGCCTCGGCCACCGCTTCTTGCGGCACATCACCCGGGCGCGGGTCCTGGTCATGCTCATCGAGCTCGACCCGGTCACCGGGGTCCCGCCGGCCGAGCAACACCGGGTGCTCCTGAACGAGCTGGAGCAGTACCGACCCGAGCTCCTGGAGCGGCCCCGCCTGCTGGTCGGCTCCAAGGCCGACGCCGCCGGCATCGCCGACCTCTCGGAGGTGGCCGCCCTGTTCGGGGGCGCCGAAGGCTCCGGCGGTGGTGAGCGCGGGGGCGACCGCCTCGACGGGATCTTCCAACCCGATCTGGTCATCTCCGCGGTGACCGGGCTCGGCATCTCGTCGATGGTCGGGACCCTCGGGACCATGGTGGCCGAGACCCGGGCCGAGGAGCCGGAGGCGACCGGCAACATCGTGATCCACCGACCCCTCCCCGAGGGCTTCAGCGTGGAGCGGATCGGCGAGGGTGTCTACGAGGTGTTCGGCAAGGTGGTGGAGCGGGCGGTGGCGCTCAACGACGTGACCACCGACGAGGCCGCCGACTACATCCAGGACCGCCTCCGCAAGATCGGTGTCGACCGGGCCCTGGCCCGGGCCGGCGCCCGGGACGGCGACGAGGTGCGCATCGGCGAGATGGCATTCAGCTGGTACCGGGATCAGCCGGAGTTCACCGGGGTTCCATCGAGCCGTCGCCGGCGTTCGTCGTGACCGGAGGCCTCCAGACCTCGGTAGCACCGTCGCGGACGGTGGTCGTCAAGATCGGCTCCTCCTCGGTCACCAACCACGGCGGGGGCATCGACAGCGACATTGTGGCCAAGTTGGCCGCCGAGGTGAGCGGGATCCGCAACACCGGGGACCGGGTGGTGGTGGTGACGTCCGGCGCCATCGCCGCCGGCTGGACGATCCTGTCGCCGGGCACCCCCCGTCCCTCCGATCTGGCCACGCTGCAGGCGGTGGCCGCCATCGGGCAGCACCGGTTGATGACGGTGTGGAGCGACGCCCTCGACGCCTGCGGGCTGGTGGCCGGGCAGGTCCTGCTCGCCCCCCTCGATTTCGTCCACCGGAGCCAGTACCTCCACGCCCGCCAGACCCTGTCCCGGCTGCTGGAGCTCGGGGTGGTGCCGGTGGTGAACGAGAACGACGCGGTGGCCGACGAGGAGATCCGGTTCGGCGACAACGACCGCCTGGCCGCGCTGGTCGCCCATCTGGTCCGGGCCGACCTCCTGGTCCTCCTCACCGACACCGCCGGCCTGTTCACCGGCGACCCCCGGCGGACCGCCGAGGCCTCCCTCATCGCCGAGGTGGTCGAGATCGACCAGGAGCTGGAGCGCATCGCCGGCGGCCCCGGGAGCGCGGTCGGAAGCGGGGGGATGGGGTCCAAGCTGGCGGCGGCCAAGATCGCCGTCTGGTCGGGGGTGGAGGCGGTGATCGCCGATGCGTCCAGGCCGGGCGTGCTCGCCGCGGTGACCTCCGGGGCCGGGGGGGTGGGCACCCGGTTCCGGCCGAGGGACCGTCGCCTGCCGGCCCGGAAACTCTGGATCGCCTTCGCCATCGGCGCCACCGGCACCGTCTCGGTGGATGAGGGGGCCCGGCGGGCGCTGGTGGAACGGGGCACCTCGCTGCTGCCGGCCGGGGTGGTGTCGGTCACCGGTGGGTTCGGCCGCGACGACGCGGTGGAGATCGCCGGTCCGGACGGGGACGTCTTCGCCAAGGGCCTGGTCCGCCACCCGGCGTCGGTGGTCGCCGCCTGGGCCGGACACCGTTCCTCCGACCTTCCCGAGAACCTGGCGCCGGAGGTCGTGCACCGGGACGACCTGGTCGTCCTCATCTGAGGTTGTCTCTGGGTTCGACCCTCCCGGGAGGCTCGATCGGGCGCCGACAACCTCCCCGCCGACGTCGGGCGCGGACCGGAAACAGCCGTCTCGCCGCCCGCAAGTACGCTGTGGCGGTGAACGGAAGCCCCGCATCCACCCTGGTGGAACTCGGACAACGAGCCAAGGCCGCTTCGCGGGCCCTCGCCCGGTCCTCCGAGGCGGTGCGCAATGAGGCCATCTTCCAGGCGGCCGACTTCATCGAGCAGGAGACCGACCGGATCCTCACCGCCAACGCCGACGATGTCGCCCGCTTCGAGGCGACCGGGGCGGAGGCGTCCACCGTCGACCGGCTCCGCCTCGACCCTTCCCGGGTGGCGGGGATGGCCCAGGGCCTCCGTCAGGTGGCCGGCCTGGCCGACCCGGTCGGCGAGATCGTCGAAGGGTGGGTCCGGCCCAACGGCCTCCGCATCCATCGGGTGCGGGTGCCGCTCGGGGTCATCGGGATCATCTACGAGAACCGTCCGAACGTGACCAGCGATGCGGCCGGACTCTGCCTCAAGTCGGGCAACGCCGTCCTGCTCCGGGGGTCGTCCTCGGCGATCGGGACCAACACGGTCATCGCCGGGTTGCTGGGCCTCGGCCTGGAGAAGGCGGGACTGCCGGAAGACGCGGTCGGGCTGGTCACCGACACCAGCCACGAGTCGGCGGTCGCCTTCATGCGTCTCGAGGGGATGATCGACTGCCTGATCCCCCGGGGAGGACCGGCCCTGGTGGCCAGCATCAAGGAGCACGCCACCGTCCCTTACGTGCTCGACGGCTCGGGCAACTGCCACGTCTACGTGGACGCCGCCGCCGACCTGTCCATGGCCCGAGCCATCGTGCGCAACGCCAAAACCCACCGCCCCGGGGTCTGCAACGCGGCGGAGACCCTGCTGGTCCACCGGGAGGTGGCGGGAGCCTTCCTGCCCGACCTCGGCTCGGTGCTGCCGGAGGTGGCGCTGGTGGGGGACCCCGCCACCCGGGAGCTGCTGCCGTCGGCGGGGGTCGCCACCGAGGAGGACTACGCCACCGAATTCCTCAACTTGAAGATGGCCGTCGCGGTGGTGGACGATCTCGACGGCGCCATTGACCACATCGCTCGATTCGGATCAGGACATTCGGAGGCAATCATCACACGTGACCTAGCCACAGCCACCCGCTTCACCACGGAGGTCGACGCCGCCGCGGTGCTGGTCAACGCCTCCACCCGGTTCGTCGACGGGGAGGAGTTCGGGCTGGGAGCCGAGATCGGGATCTCCACCCAGAAGCTCCATGCCCGGGGCCCCATGGGCATCCGGGAGCTGACCTGTCTCAAGTACATCGTGCACGGGGAAGGCCAGGTGCGGTCGTGACCGCCGACACCATCACCTCCGGCTTCCCGGTGGCTGGCGAGCCCCGGTTCGACTCCATCGACGCGGTCCGCCAGGGCCTGGCCAGCGTCGACTACCTGGCCGATGAAGGCATCGCCGGGGTGGTCTACCTGGCCGATCGGCTGGCCAAGCCGGTCCTGGTGGAGGGGCCGGCGGGGACCGGCAAGACCGAGCTGGCCAAGTCGGTGGCCCGGCTCACCGGCTGCCGGTTGATCCGGTTGCAGTGCTACGAAGGCCTCGACGAGTCCAAGGCTCTCTACGAATGGAACTACAAGAAGCAGCTGCTCCGCATCCAGGCCGGGGCCGACGAAGCCTGGCAGGCACTGGAAGACGACATCTTCTCCGAGGAGTTCCTGCTGGCCCGCCCCCTGCTGGAGGCCATCCGGTCACCCGACCCGGTGGTGCTGCTCATCGACGAGGTCGACCGGGTCGAGCTGGAGACCGAGGCACTGCTCCTCGAGATCCTCTCCGAGTACCAGGTCTCCATCCCGGAGCTCGGCACCGTGCGGGCCACCCAGATCCCGCTGGTCTTCCTCACCTCCAACAACACCCGGGAGCTGTCGGAAGCGCTCAAGCGCCGCTGCCTCTACCTCCACATCGACTACCCCCAGCTCGACCGGGAGCGGGCCATCATCGAGACCCGGGTGCCGGGGATCAGCGCGGCGCTGGCCGACCAGGTCGCCCGCATCGTCCGCTCGCTCCGCACCCTGGAGCTGAAGAAGCTGCCGTCGGTGTCCGAGACCCTCGACTGGGCCCGGACCCTGGTGGTGCTCGGGGTGGAGTCGATCGACGCCGAACAGGCCCGGGACACCCTCAACATCCTCCTCAAGTACCGGACGGACATCGATCGGGCCGCCAAGGAGTTGGCCGGCGTCGAGCTGGCTGACTGAATCTGAATCAGGACGCCCGCCGTGCTCGACCTTCTCACCGGTTTCGTGGCCGAGCTCCGGGCCGCCGGCATCCCGGTGTCCCTCACCGAGCACCTGGATGCCGCCGAGGCGATGCGGCACATCCCGTTGGAGGACCGGGAAGGGCTGAAGTACGCCCTGGGGGCCAGCCTGGTCAAGTCGTCGACCCACTGGAGGGCCTACGAGACCACCTTCGAGATCTATTTCTCCCTGCGGGGCCCCGAGTACCAGATAGGCGACTCCGACTTCGAGTCCGACGGGGACGAGTCGGAAGACAACGAGGCGGCCAAGCTGGCCGGGCGGGGCACCGGCAAGGGTCGGGGTCGGGGGGGCGGCGGCGGCGGCCAGGAGGGCATGACCTCCGAGGAGCTGGCCGAGCTCCTCTACAAGGCGCTGCTCGGCTCCAACGACGCCATGATCGCAGCGGTGGCCCGTCATGCGGTGGCCCGCTACGCCGGGATGGAGCCGGGTCGCCCGGTGGGGGGCACCTACTACCTCTACCGCACGCTCCGGAACCTCGACCTCGACGGGATCCTCACCCGGCTCCTCGATGATGCCCGGTCGGGCTCCATGTCCCCGCCGGCGATCGAGGGACCGGGGACGGGTCCGGACGGGGAGTCGGGATCGGGCTCGGGATCGGGCTCGGAATCGGGGGGTGGGGGCCAGGTGACCTTCACCGCCCTGGAGGAGCGCCTCCTCCGGGACGAGTTCCAGTCGCGTATCGACCAGCTTCGGCGGGAGATCGAGAACGAGATCCGGCGGCGGCTGGTGGCGGACCGGGGGAGCGAGGCGCTGGCCAAATCCCTCCGCAAGCCCCTCCCCGAGGATGTCGATGTGATGCACGCCACCCGCGACGAGATGGTGCTCTTGAAGAAGGCGCTCCAGCCGTTGTCCCGCAAGCTGGCGGTGCGGTTGGCCCGGAAGCGCCGTCACGGGCGCAAGGGGCCTCTGGATTTCCGCAGCACCGTCCGCCACTCGCTGTCCACCGGTGGGGTTCCGTTGGAGCCGAAGTTCCGCTACCCCCGTCCGGCCAAGCCGGAGATCGTGGTCATCGCCGACATCTCCGGCTCGGTCGCCTCCTTCGCCCGGTTCACGTTGCATCTGGTCCACGCCATCAGCTCCCAGTTCTCCAAAGTCCGCAGCTTCGTCTTCATCGACGGCATCGACGAAGTCACCCGGTTCTTCGAGAACGTCGACGACCCGTCCGACGCGGTCCACCGCATCAACACCGAGGCGGACGTCATCTGGGTCGACGGCCACTCCGACTACGGTCATGCCCTGACGGTGTTCTGGGAGCGGTGGGGTGAGGAGATCAACCCCCGGACCAGCGTGCTCCTCCTCGGTGACGCCCGGAACAACTACCACGCCTCGCAGGCCTGGGTGGTGAAGGAGCTGCAGGACCGGGCTCGCCGGGTCTACTGGCTGAACCCCGAACCCCAGGCCTACTGGAACTCCGGTGACTCCATCGTGGGCGAGTACGGAGTCCACTGCGACAGCGTCATCGAGTGTCGCACCCTCCGTCAGCTCGAGCGGTTCGTCGGGGACCTGGCCTGATGGCCCCGGACCGGGTGGGCGGCTTCGAGGGACTGGTGGCCGCCCCCACTTCCGCTACGGGCCCCGGCCCGACGGCCGCCGATGGCCCGGCTCCCGCCGAGCGGGCCCACCGCTCACCGCCCGACGGCATCCGGACCGTGGCCCCGACTCCACCGGGCTCCGCCGCCACCCGGCTGGTGCTGGTCCGTCACGGCGAGGCCGAATGCAACGTGTCGGGGGTCTGTGGCGGGATCAAGGGGTGTACCGGCCTCACCGCCAAGGGGGTGGGCCAGGTCACCGCGCTGGCCGATCGCCTGGCGACGACCCGAGAGCTGGCCGGTGCCGACGCCCTCTACGCCAGCGTGCTGCCTCGGGCCATCGAGACGGCTGAACTGCTGGCGCCGGCGCTCCGGTCTCTCGGGCCCGACGGGTCCTTTTTCGGGCCCGCCCCGACCATCATCGCGGAGTGCGGTCTTTGCGAGCTCCATCCGGGGGAGGCGGACGGCCTCACCTGGGAGGAGTTCAGCGCCCGGTTCGACGGTCCCGATTGGGACCAGCACCCGGATCATCCGATCGCTCCGGGCGGCGAGAGCTGGACCGGATTCGTGCTCCGGGTCGCCGACGCCCTGGAGGCGGTGGCCGCTCGTCACCCCGGGGGCCTGGTGGTGGTCGCCTGTCACGCCGGGGTCATCGAGGCCTCACTGCTGTCGATGCTGCCCCTGGTCGGCGGCCGGGCCGGGGCCCGCTTGCAGCTCCGCACCCGGCACGCCTCGTTGACCGCCTGGGAGGTGGAACAAGGCGGCTGGCGCCTGTTGGGCTACAACGATGCCAGCCATCTCAACCTTCGGGATCCGGTGGTGGCGGCGAAATCGCTGGTCGCCCACCCGGCGTAGTCAAGACCCACCCGACGCCCCCACTCCGCCGACCCGGTTGGTCGTCCCACACTCGCAACGGCCGCGTGACGCGGCGACGGGCCAGGTTACGGGCGGGTGAACGCTAGAAGAACTTTCCCCATCCCGGTGGAACCGGTGCGATGCATGGACTTACCATCGAGATGGAGCGCTTTCGGGTCGACCGTGCATGTGTGTCCCGATCTGGAGGTGTCCGGCCTTCGACCAGCAGGGTCAGCGGGACCAGCGTGTGCCACAGGGGTCCGTCGGCTCCTTGGCCGGATGCGGAGCGTGAAGCCATGCAGCGGATGAGCGGCATCGACCCGATGTTCATCTACTCCGAAACCCCGGAGACTCCGATGGAGGTGGCGTACGCCTGCGTCTTCGACCCGGCGACTGCGCCCGGAGGCTATTCCTTCGACGGCGTCAAGGCGTTGCTGGCCGAACGGGTGCCCACCCTGCCCCCGTTCCGCCGGCGCCTCATGGCCGTACCGTTCGGGCTCGATCACCCGCGCTGGGTTGACGACCCGGAGTTCACCCTCGACAATCACCTGCACCGTGCAGCCGTGCCGGACCCCGGGGGTGAGACGGAGCTGACCCGGATGGTGGCGGACATCATGGGTCGGCCGCTCCGGAAGGACCAACCTCCCTGGGAGATGCACGTCATCGAAGGCCTCCGCGGTGGTCGGGTGGGGTTGGTCGCCAAGATCCATCACTCCGTCATTGACGGCGTGGCCGGGGCACAGCTCATGGCCCAGCTGCTCGACCTGTCCGCCGAAGGCCGCACCATCACTGAGTTCTGCCCACCCTGGCTGCCGCCGGCATTGCCGTCGAGCGCCCAGCTGGTGGCCGACGCTCTCCCCAACCTCATCACCAGTCCCATCCGTACCTGGCGGGCGGTGCGGGAGATCGGGCGCACCGCCGTCCGGCTGGCCCGCCGAGCCGCCGACAGTGAGACGGGGCCGATCTCCATTCCGCTCGGCGCTCCCGCGACATTCGAGACGCCGGTCGGGGCGAACCGGGCCGTGTCCTTCGCCGAACTGAACATGCGTGAGGTACTGGAGCTGAAAGAACAGTTCGGAGTCACCGTCAACGACGTGGTGCTGGCGGTGAGCTCGGGCGCGCTGCGCCGACATCTGGCCGTGCACGATCCGGAAGCCAGCGATCCGCTGGTGGCCATCGTGCCGGTCTCGGTACGGGCGCTCCCTGAAGGCGAGGCGCAGGGGCAGGGGCAGGGGAACCGGCTGTCGGCCATGTTCGTGGCACTGGCCAACGACGTGGAGAAGCCTTTGGATCGCTTGCGGGCGATCTCGGGGGCCAGCGCTTGCACCAAGGCCCAGGAGCGCTCCGTCGGCTATGGCCCAATGGCGTCGGCGGTCAGCGATGCGGTACCACCCCCGGTAGCCCGGGCGGTCCTCCGTCTGGGAGCTCACATGGGGGTGGTGCGCCGGCTGCGTGCAGGCAACCTGATGATCTCCAACATCCCGGGCCCCACCTTCCCGCTCTACTTCGCCGGGATGCGCATGGAGGCAGTGCATCCGCTCGGGCCGATCATTGACGGGGTAGCCCTCAACATTACGGTGCAGAGCTACCGCGACTCGTTGTTCGTCGGCATGAACGCCTGTGCCACCGCGGTACCCGATCTACCCGCCCTGGCGCGGGCCATGACCAAGGAACTGGGCCACCTGCGGCGTGCCGCCAACCTGTCGACCCCGGTGAAGCGGAAGCGCAGGGCGGCGACGGCGTCGGGGCGTCCGGCGAATGGGGTCCACCACCCGCCACACCGCTTGGTGAGTGTGCCGACGGGGAAGGCCGGCTGACGCCGGGTACTCGGGCGGATCGTCGGGCTGGCGGTGCCGCCGTCGCCGTCGTCATTCCCTAGCAAGTCAACAAGGTGCAGGTGGATAGCGCACTTTCCGATCAGTGGATACCATTCGATTCAACACTCGCGTCGATATATGGAGTCAGCGGAGCGCAAGTCCACGACCACGACCACGACCACGACGGAGGCGTAGTGACAGACGATGAAGCTCGTACGACTGAATTAGCCGCCCGACTGGATTATGTCGAGCGGCAGGTGGCGATCCTGTGGCGCCAACAACAGTTCGGTGTTCCCTACGTTCCGTTCTCAGAATCGGCTCAGGCCACTTCGCCTCCGGGAACCCCAACGGGAGCGAATGGGGACCAGGGACCGGGACTGCCACCCGAGGTGGTCGAACTGGTCCATGCCGGACGCAAGATTGACGCCATCTCCGCATACCGGAGAATCACGGGAAAAGGACTGAAGGAAGCAAAGCTCGCCGTCGATTCGGTGCTCTGAACGAACCGTCGCGCTCGACTCCGGGCGGAGGACTATGCCCATGGTGCCGGGCGGGGATACCGAAGGACGGGGTCTGATTGCTCGACTGCCGAGGGCCGCTCAGGCGAGAACATGAACCCGGTCATCCACCGACCAGCTCTGTCGTTGGCCAGCTCCGCCTTGGTCGGCCGGCTCAGTTAGTCGTCGGCCGAGTCAGCAGGCGTAATCGCCGTCGTACCCGCCGGCGTTGTCGGTGTACTGGGTCATCCAGACCCCACCGGACGGCAGGTTGCTGCCATGCGCCGCCGCGTACGAGTACGCCGTCGCGCAGTTCTGCTGGGGGTTGTTGGTGTACCAGGCCGCCCACAACGGTATCTGGGGGGCGTAGGCGCCGACGATGCCGGGCCAGCTGAGAACGCTGGTGTAGATCCCCACGTTGTTGATGCCTTCGGCTCGCAGCCCCTCCACCGCTCCTTGCACAAAGGTGGCGTTGGCACTGGTGTCGGCCGACCAGGAGGGGTCGCCCTCGACGTCGAGCCACCAGGTCACCGCGGTGTTGACCCCGGCCGCCTGGGCCTGTTGGAACGCGTACTGGGCGGCGCCGTAGCCGGCGTAACAGGCGTCCTGGTCGAAGCCGTTGCAGATGGCGGCTCCGGTGGTCGTCAACCCGTAGGTGAGATAGACGTAGAGATTGAGCCCCGCCCCCGCCCAGGCGGCCTCGCTGGCCATGCACGGGTTGGTGAACGAATAGGACGCACCGGTGACCTCAACCACCCCGATCTGGTGGGGCGGTGGGGGAAGGTTCCCGCATTGGAACTTGGAGACGTCGTAGCCGAAGGACCCGGACGGGATCGGGTTGGCCCCGAAACCTCCGGTGCCCGGGCCTTCGGTCATGCCGATGATCGGGGCGTTCAGGTGCTGCGGCGCCGATCCGTAGTAGCCGGCCCCCCCGAAGTTGAAGACCAGGCCGGCGGTGTCAGTGAGCCAGTAGCCGCTGTTGTTGGGGGTCGAGTCCATGGCCACGATCGGACGGGACAGATTCTCACCGCCGGCCGAGCCGTAATAGGGGGCGTCGCCGAAGGCGAAGATGCCGCCGTCGCTCGCTACCAGCCAGTACCCCCCGCCGGCGGCGGTGGTGGCCATCGAGACCACCGGCCGGTTGAGGTGGATGGCGCCGGTCGACCCATGGAAGGCGGCGTCGCCGAAGGCGAAGATGCCGCCGTCGCTGGCTACCAGCCAGTAGCCCCCGCCGTCATGGGTGGGCGCCATCGAGACGACCGGTTGGTTGAGATGGATGGCGCCGGTGGAACCGTGGAAGGCGGCGTCGCCGAAGGAGAAGATGCCGCCGTCGCTGGCCACCAGCCAGTAGCCGCCCCCGTCGGGGGTGGAGGCCATCCCGACAATCGGCTTGTTGAGAGGCAGCCCGCCCATCGAGCCGTGGAAGGAGGCGTTGCCGAAGGAGAAGATGCCGCCGTCACTGGCCACCAGCCAGTAGCCGCCGGAGTTGGGGGTGGCCGCCATCCCGACGATGGGCTTGTTGAGCCGCTGGCCCCCCATCGATCCGTAGTTGGGGAGCCCGCCGAAGGAGAAGATGCCGCCGTCGGTGGCGACCAGCCAGTAGGAAGGGACCGAGTTGGCGGCGGCGGCCGCCGGCGTCGGTGCCGAGGTGACCACCGGGATGACCAGCGCCCCTACCAGACAGATCACCCCGGTCAGCGCCACCCCTGTCCGCCGAGGCAACCCCCGCCACCGGCGGCCCATCCGTCGGATGGTGGAGGGAGGCTGGTTGCGAACAACGGTCATCAGCTGAGGTTTCTCCGTGGGTTCGGGGCCGAGGGGCGATTGCATTGGGTTCATCCGGGTGAACGCGCCGACACATCGGATGGTGATGATGCCAATTCCTGCCCCCCGGAGACCGCACCATTGTGGTGGCCACGAGGGTGCCGGTCAATGACCCCCCTGTTGGCCGGCTTTATGGCTGGTCAGGCGCGCAGCAGCTCAGCCACGTTGAACGCCAGGTCAAGGGATTGGCGGGCGTTCAATCTCGGGTCGCAGGTGGTGACGTAGCGCTGGTTGAGTTGGTCCTCGGCAATGTCCTCGAACCCGCCCAGGCACTCGGTCACGTCTTCGCCGGTCAACTCCAGGTGGACCCCGCCCGGCCAAGTACCGGTCTCCCGGTGGGCGGCGAAGAACCCCTTCAACTCGGCGAAGATGTCGTCGAAGCGGCGGGTCTTCCGACCCCCGTCGACGGTGAAGGTGTTCCCGTGCATCGGATCGCAGACCCACAGCACCGGGTGGTTCTCTTCCTGAACCGCCCGGATCAGCGGGGGGAGGCCGGCCTCGATGGCCCCGGCACCGAAGCGGGTGATCAGGGTCAGCCGTCCCGGGATCCGCTCAGGGTTGAGCTTCTCGCAGAGGGCGATCACCTCGTCGGGGGTCACGGTAGGACCGATCTTGGATCCCACCGGGTTGTGGATCCCGGCCAGGAACTCGCAATGGGCACCGTCGAGTTGGCGGGTCCGCTCACCCACCCACAGCATGTGGGCGGAGCAGTCGTACCAGTCGTCGGTCAGCGAGTCGCGCCGGGTGAGGGCCTCTTCGTAGTCGAGGATCAAGGCGTCATGGCTGGTCCAGAAGTCCACCTCGTGGAGGGCGTCCTCACTGGTCAGCTTGATCCCACAGGCCTCCATGAACCGGAGGGCCCGGTCGATGCCTTCGGCGATCGCTTCGAACCGTTGACCCTGAGTGGAGGAGGCCACGAACTCC
>DATARI010000051.1:0-2456 GCA_036264255.1 Acidimicrobiales bacterium
GCCGGTCCCCCCGACGTCATGCTGGATGACCGCCGTCCGCCTCGGCCCTTCCTCCCGTCGCCACTGCTCGAGGTAGCCGTCGCCGCGTTCGAGGAGCACCCCGTCGTGGAACTCGACTATGGCGGTGTCCGCGTGGCCGACCGGCCTCGACGCCGTATCGAGGTCGTGTCGCCAGGTCAGGCGCGGGGCCCGGTAGTCGATGGTGCCGCTGAACGCCTGGGCCACGTCCCAACGGCTCGCCTCCGGATCCTGTTTGGTGTGCGGCACCCGGAGATCGGCGAAGAACCACCCGGCCTGCAACCAGAGGACGTCGCTTCGCTCCACCAACGGGCCGCCACCGAGGGCCAAGCCCTCCCGCCGCCAGGCTCCTTCCAGCCAGGGAGGCGGGAGTGAGGATTCAGACATAGCAAGTGCGGGCCAGTGCCTGGTGAAAGCCCCGAATGGGCCGCTCGTGGCTATCGGCCAAGGGGCCGAGGTCGAACCGGCTGGACGACACCCCACGCTGGAGCTGTTCACAGATGGTCACGTCCTCGGCCATGAACGAGCGGATGCTGGCCACCAACCCGTCGGCGTCTCGGTCCGATGACGACCTGACCCGGAGGGTCAGCCGGGTGAGATCCGGCGCCAGGGGCACTGCGTCGTAGGTGGCGAAATAGCTCCCGGTCGTCACCAGCATCAGGTTCGGGAACAACAGGTAGGCCCCGATCCCGTCCCGCTCCGCCGGGTCCAGCCACGGGAGGGAGTCCGGGGTGGCGCCGTCGGGCTCCTTCAAGGGTTCGAGACTCCACCAGTTGTCGCCCAGGAGTTCCCAGCGGAACTGGGTGTGGTCGTACATGGCCAATGACCGGCGGTGGACGAACCAGAGGTGGTAGACGTCGATGTGATTCTCCACCAGGAGCTTCCAATTGCACGCCACCGTGTACTCGACGGTGGCCACCTCGACCAGTGGCCCGGACAGGAAGGGCTCCAGTCGGGCCCCGAGTTCGCCGAATGACGAAGCCAGCGATGGGGCGCCGGCATCGGGATTGGCGAAGACCATTCCCTTCCATACCGCCACCGCCGCCGGATGCAGGCCCCACTCGGAGGCATCCATCCCCGGGAACTGGGTCTCGGCCTGCGGCACCCGGACCAGGTCGCCGCCCAACTCGTAGCTCCACTGGTGGTAGGGGCAGGTGAGGAACCGGCCGCATTGGCCGGCGCCTTCGAGAAGAGGCACCCCCCGATGCCGGCAGAGATTGTGGAAGGCCCGCAGGACTCCGTCACGGCCTCGGACGACCAGCAGCGGGCTGACCCCGACGGTGGCGGTGAGGAAGGCCCCGGGGGCGCTCACCTCTTCGAGGGTGCCGACCAGCGCCCACGACCGGTCCAACAGATGGCGGCGTTCGACCTCGAGAAGGGCCGGCGAGGTGTACCAGTCGCGGGGCTCGGCCCCCGGATGTGGGGAGATGGCCGGCGAGGCCTCGATCCGAACGTCGGCCCCGGTCACCGGCCCACCGTCGAGCCGGCCGGCAGGTCGCCGTCGGGCACCAGCGGTGGTGGCCCTTCGGCGGAGCGCTCATCGAGGTAGTCGGACGACGTGAGACCGAGCCCCCGCATGGCCGTGCCGGTCAGTGCCTCCAGCACGCACCGGTGGGCGAACAGCGCGGTGATGTTGTTGCCCGAGTCGTACGGCGGACTCACCTCCACGATGTCCATGGCGACGATGCCGATCTCGGCCGCGATCCGGCGGACGGCCCGGAGCACCTCGATGCTGGTCAGCCCCCCCGGTTCCGGCGACCCGGTGCCCGGGGCGTGGGCGGGGTCGACCGCGTCCACGTCCACCGACAGATAGAGATATTTGGCCGACCCCGAGAGGGCTTCGTTGAGGGCCCGTTCCAGCACCACGTCGAAGCCGTGCCGTTGCACTTCGGCCATGAAGTGGGAGCGCATCTGCTGCTCCTCCATCCACGCCACCACGTCGGGTCCGGGCCAGTAGCCCCGCAGCCCGACCTGGACGAAATTCCGGCCCAACACCGCGCCGCTCTCGATGAGCCGGCGCATCGGGGTCCCGTGCCCGGCCAACACCCCCTGGCAGTCGGGGGCGGTATCGGCGTGGGCGTCGAAGTGGACGATCCCGATCGAGCCGTGCCCGTAGGCGTCGGCCACCGCGGTGGCGACCGGCCAGGTGATCCCGTGGTCTCCCCCCAGGATGATGGGGAGCGCACCACCCTCCAGTATCTCGCCAACGAACGATCGGGCGTTCTCGTAGGTCCGGTCGGTCGAGCCGATGATCACCTCGGCGTCGCCGTAGTCGCAGACGGTGAGGTGCTCGAAGGGGTCGACCCGCACGTGGAGATGGGGCCGGCTCCAGGGTGGGGCCGGCAGGTGGTCGCAGGACCGGATGGCCCGGGGGCCGAGGTGGGTGCCGGAACGGGTGAGCGCGGTCCCGTCCCAGGGCACGCCCCCGATGGCCACGT
>DATARI010000055.1:0-32956 GCA_036264255.1 Acidimicrobiales bacterium
CGCCCTGGCCCGACACCCTCGACGAGTGGCTGGCGATGTGCCACGCGGCGGGCCAGACCAAACCGACCCCGCTATTGCTCAACTACCGCGAGGGCGACTGGAACGCCTTGCACCGCGACCTCTACGGGGAGCTGGTGTTCCCGCTCCAGGTGGTCATCAACCTGAGCCGACCCGGCGTCGATTTCACTGGTGGGGAGTTCGTCCTGGTCGAACAGCGCCCGCGGGCCCCGTCCCGGGCCACCAGCATCGCCCTCCCCCAAGGCCACGGGCTGGTGTTCACCACCCGGGACCGGCCGGTCGAGTCCCAGCGGGGCTGGTCGGCGGCGCCGGTGCGCCACGGAGTGTCGGTGGTTCGCTCCGGCCACCGGGTCGCGCTCGGCCTCCTCTTCCACGACGCCACCTGAGCGCTCCGACCTCGGGTTATAGGGTCGCGCGCACTGGAGCCTGGGAGGAGAATCGAACTCCTGACCTACGCATTACGAGTGCGTTGCTCTACCGACTGAGCTACCCAGGCGCGAGGGGACACGCTAACCGAACCATCCGGTGCGGATTCCCCGGTCGGAGGAATCAGCTGGCCAGCCCCGACAGTCGGGACATCAGCGCCTCCATCAACAGCCCCTCGTTGGGATTGCGGATGAGCACCACCGCCGCCTGTTCGATCGCGGCGACCTGCCCGACCAACTCCCGGCTGTCGGCCTCCGCGCCCGGCGATCCCGAGTCCCTCAGCGCGTCGGCGGCGGTCACCAACCGGTCGCGGTAGACGGCGGCCAACGTCGCCAACCCGGTCCGCAACTCGTCGGTCCGCCACCGGCGTTCCTCCCGCTTGTGTTGGTCCTCCACCTCCTTGCGACCGGTGATGCCCTTGGCCCCGGTCGCTTCCGCCCGCTCCTGGAGGACGGCCATCTCCGCGGCGTGCTGCTGGCGGAGCGGGCCCAGCACTTCGTCGGCCGATGCCAGCAGCTCGGCGGCCACGATGCAGGCGGTGGCCCCGGTCCCGTCCAGCCGGGAGGGCACCGACCGCCATCGCTCCACCCGTTCGGCGAACCCCGGATCGGTGGCCAGCAGTTTGGCCCGATCCAGCCGGCCGCCGGAGACGACGGCCACCGATGCGGCAACCTCCTCGCTCACCCCGTGCGAGACCAACCAGCCCCGCACCGCATCGACGGGAACCGGATCGAAGGCCACTTCCACACACCGGCTGGCAATGGTGGCCAGTTCGGGCGGCAGCTCATCGCCCACCAGGACGAACACGGTGGAGGGGGGCGGCTCCTCGATGGTCTTGAGCAGGGCCGGTGCCGACAGCAGCGCCAAGTGGATATCGGTCACCACCAGCACCTGGCGCGACGCCTCCAGCGGACGACGTTGGGCCCGGGCCCCGACGGACCGGGCGTCGTCGATGCTGAGCGAAGCCCCGGATCGCTCCACCATCACCAGGTCCGGATGGGTGCCGGCCAGCACCCGACGACAGGTGGAGCACACCCCGCACCCGCCATCGGGACAGAGGAGTGCCGCCGCGAACCCCCGGGCCGCTTCCCGTTTGCCCGACCCCGGCGGCCCGTGGAGGAGATAGGCATGCACCGGCCGGCGCGCCGAGGCCCGGAGTTGGGCCACCGCCGCCGGCTGGCCGACCACCCCGTCGAACAGGGCCGCCACCGGCATCTCGGTCCCTTCCAGGTCAGCCACCGGTCGGATCCCCCAACCGGTCCAGCACCGCCGACCACACCGATGCCGCCACCGCGTCGACCCCACCGGTGCCGTCCACCACCACCCAGGCGTCGGGATGGTCGGTGGCCAACTGGTGGAACCCGTCGGCCACCCGTTGATGGAACTCCGGCCCCAGCGCCTCGAACCGGTCGCGGCGATCCGGACGGGACCGCTCGGCGGCCAACGCCGGCGGGACCTCGACGAGAATGCTGAGATCGGCTTGCACCCCGCCGGTGGCCCAGTCGACCAGCTGTCGGAGACCGGGAAGGTCGAGACCCCGCCCGTAGCCCTGGTAGGCGAGGGTCGATCCCGAGAAGCGATCGGTGACCACCCAGGTGCCCGCCTCCAGGGCCGGTGCCACCACCATGGCCACGTGCTGGGCCCGGTCGGCCGCCATCAGCAGGGCTTCGGCCCGCTCGGCCAGCGGGGGACGTTCGGAGTCGAGCAGCAGGCCCCGGAGCTGGCTCCCCAGGGGGGTGGCCCCGGGTTCGAAGGTGAGCAGGGCCCCGAGCCGGGCGGCCAGCCCCGCGGCTTTGGTGGACTTGCCGCAGCCGTCGATCCCCTCGAGCGCGATCAGGCGACCACGCGACCCATCGGTCACTCTGACCCGGTGGTCGGCTTCGGCTCGGCGGTCGCCTTCAGCGCGACGGACTTGGTGGCCGCCGCCGTTTTCTTGGCCGGAACCTTCTCGGCCGGAGCCTTCTTGGCGGGAGCCTTCTTCTTGGCGGTCGACTTCTTGGCCGGGGCCTTCTTCTTGGCCACCTTCTTGCGGGAGGAGGGGCCGGCGGCCCGTCGCTCCGCCAACAGCTCGGCGGCCCGCTCCACCGTCAGGGTGTCGACATCGTCTCCGGTGCGGAGCGATGCGTTGGTGGTGCCGTCGGTGACATAGGGGCCGAAGCGCCCGTCCTTGACCACCATCGGCAGCCCGGTGTCGGGATCGGCTCCCATGTCCCGGAGTGGGCCGGCGGCATTGCGGCCCCGCCGGGTCTTCGGCTGGGCGAACAGGGCGAGCGCCTCGGCGACGGTGACAGTCAGGAGTTGGTCCTCGGTCAGCAGGCTGCGGGTGTCGGTGCCCTTCTTCAGATAGGGACCGAACTTGCCGTTGTGGGCGACGATTTCCTCGCCCTCGGGGTCGGTGCCCACCACCCGCGGAATGCGCAGCAACTCGAGGGCCTGTTCGAGGGTGACGGTGGCCGGGACCATGGAGGCGAACAGGGAGGCGGTCCGGGGCTTCGGTCCGCCGTCTACCACCTCGCCCAGCTGCACGTAGGGACCGAACCGCCCGGCCTTGACCTGCACCGGCAGGCCGGTTTCGGGATCCTCGCCGAGCACCCGGTCTGACGACGGCGCCGCCAGGAGCTCTTCGGCCCGCGACGGGGTGAGCTCGTCGGGGGCCAGGTCCTCGGGGATGGAGACCCGGTCGTCGCCGTGTTGGAGATAGGGCCCGTAGCGCCCCACCCGGGCCACGATCTCGACGCCGTCGCTCCCGGTCCCGATGGGGATGGAGTTGATCTCCCGGGCATCGATCTCGCCCAGATAGGTGTTCACCTCGCGCTTGAGGCCGAGCCGGCCCGCCTCCGAGCCGTTGGTCGAGGTGGTGCCCGCCCCGTTGCCCGAGCCGTTGGCCACCGGATCGGCGGTGCCGAAGTAGAAGCGGGTGAGCCAGGGCAGCGATTCCTCGTCGCCGGAGGCGATGGCGTCGAGGTCGTCCTCCATCGAGGCGGTGAACCCGTAGTCGACCAGGTTGGCGAAGTACCGCTCCAGCAGACCGACCACCGCGAAGGCGGTGAACGACGGGACCAGGGCGGTTCCCTTCTTCCACACGTAGCCGCGGTCGAGGATGGTGGCGATGACACTGGCATAGGTCGAAGGCCGACCGACCCCCAACTCCTCCATGGCCTTCACCAGCGACGCCTCGGTGAATCGTGCCGGCGGCTGGGTGGCGTGGGAGCCGGGCTCCAGGCCGTCGACCGACAAGGGGTCGCCCTCGGCCATCGGGGGCAGCTGCACCTCCCGATCGGCCAGCTCGGCATCGGGATCGTCCTCGCCCTCCACGTAGGCCCGCAAGAACCCGGGGAACTGGATCACCCTGCCGCTGGCGGAGAACTCCGTCTCCCGGCCGGCGCCCGCCGCCGGGTCGGTGGCGGTGCCGACCAATCGCACCTGGGCGCTGGTCCCGTTGGCATCGGCCATCTGGGAGGCGACCGTCCGCTTCCAGATCATGTCGTAGAGCCGGAACTCGTCACCCGAAAGCGAACGGGACGCCTCGTCGGGGGTGCGGAACGATTCGCCGGCCGGACGGATCGCCTCGTGGGCCTCCTGGGCGTTCTTCACCTTCCGCTCGTAGACCCGGGCCTTGTCCGGCACGTACTCGGGCCCGTAGAGGGAGACGGCCTGGGCCCGGGCGGCAGCCAGGGCCTCGCCCGACAGCGTGGTCGAGTCCGTCCGCATGTAGGTGATCCAGCCCTGCTCGTAGAGCCGCTGGGCGATCTGCATGGCCCGTTTCGAGCTGAAGCGGAGCTTCCGGCCCGCCTCCTGCTGGAGGGTGGAGGTCATGAATGGCGCCGCCGGGGAGCGTCGGAACGGCTTGTGGGTCATGGACTTGACCGAGAAGGGCGCTCCCTCCAGACCGGCCGCCAACCCCCGGGTCTCGGCTTCCCCCAACACCACCACCGATCCCGGCGAGGTCAGCGCTCCGGTGTCGTCGAAGTCGCGCCCCGACGCCAACGTCACCCCGTCGACGGCCACCAGGGCGGCGGTAAAGGAGTTGGGCGTCCCCTCGGCGGCGGGAGCCTCGGTGGTGAAGGTGGCGTCGAGTCCCCACCAGTCGGCGGAGCTGAACTTCATCCGGGCCCGTTCGCGCTCGACCACCATCCGGGTGGCCACACTCTGGACCCGGCCGGCCGACAGCCGGGGCATGATCTTCTTCCAGAGGACCGGCGACACTTCGTAGCCGTAGAGCCGGTCGAGGATGCGCCGGGCTTCTTGGGCGTCGACCAGCCGGCGGTCCAGCTCCCGCCATTCGGTGACCGCCCGTTCGATGGCCGCCCGGGTGATCTCGTGGAACACCAGCCGCTTGACCGGCACCTGGGGGTTCAGCACCTCGAGGAGGTGCCAGGCGATCGACTCCCCCTCCCGGTCCTCGTCGGAGGCCAGATAGACCTCGCTGGCCTGCTTGACCAGTTGCTTCAACTTCGCCACTTGGGCCTTCTTGTCGGCGGAGACTACGTAGAGGGGTTTGAACCCGTTGTCGACGTCGACCCCCAGCCGGGCCCAGGATTCGCCCTTCACCGAGGCGGGGACCTCGTCGGCCCGCCGGGGCAGGTCCCGGATGTGCCCGATGGACGACTCCACCACGTAGTCGGATCCGAGCAGTCCGGCGATGGTCTTGGCCTTGGCCGGCGACTCGACGATGACCAGGGGTTTTGCCCCCCGCCTGGCCGATGTCGACCCCGAGGAGGAGCCCTCGGCTCCCGCGGTGTCTCGGCTGGTTGGGGTCAGGTCGGTGGATGTCATAGCTGTCGCCACAGGGTGAACTGTGCGGTCACCCGCTGTCAACCCCGCCCCCCGCGGTCAGGGTAGCGAGCCCGGCGGCGAGCTCAATCGTGAGCGGAACCGACCGCGGCGGTGGCCGCCTTGTCCAAGGCGACCGACTCGCTGGCCGGCAGGTCGGTGTCCATCGCCTCGGCCTTGCGCTTGGAGAAGGCGATGGAGACCAACAACACCACCAGGGCGCCGCCGGCAATCGCCAGGCGGGCACCGGTGTGGGCGTGGAGGGTGATGACGGCGGGAAGGATGAGCAGGGACACCAGGTTCATCACCTTGATCATCGGGTTGAGCGCGGGGCCGGCGGTGTCCTTGAACGGATCGCCGATGGTGTCGCCGATCACCGCCGCCTTGTGGGCCTCGGATCCCTTGCCTCCCTCGTGCCCGTCCTCGATGTACTTCTTGGCGTTGTCCCACGCCCCCCCGGAGTTGGACAGGAAGTTGGCCATCAGCTGCCCGGAGAGGATGGTGCCGGCCAGGAAAGCCCCGAGGGCGAAGTAGTTGATGCCGAACCCGATGATGACCGGGGTCAACACCGCCAGCAGGGCGGGGGTGGCCAGCTCCCGTTGGGAGGCGGTAGTGCAGATGGAGATCACCCGGCCGTACTCCGGCTTCTCGGTGTAATCCATGATGCCGGGGTGCTCTCGGAACTGGCGGCGGACTTCCTGGACCACCGTGCCGGCGGTCCTACCCACCGCCCGGATGGCCAGGGACGAGAACAGGAAGGCGATCGACCCGCCGATCAGCAGCCCGATGAAGACAGTGGGGTGGGACACGTTGATCTGGGTCTGGGCCTGGTTGAACAACCAGTTGACGTCGTAACCGGGGCTCCCGATGGCCGGGGCGTGCAGCCCCAGTTGCGAGCCGACGGTTTCGATGAAGGAGGCGAACAGCGAGACGGAGGCGATGACCGCCGAACCGATGGCCACTCCCTTGGTCACCGCCTTGGTGGTGTTGCCCACCGCGTCGAGGCTGACCATGACCCGCTCGGCTTCACCCGTGAACTCGCCGGACATCTCCGCGATCCCCGCGGCGTTGTCCGACACCGGGCCGAAGCTGTCTTCGGAGACGATCATCCCCGCCGTCGACAGCAGGCCGATCCCGGTGAGGGAGATCAGGTAGAGGGTCAATTCGATGTTGCCGCCGCCGAGGCCGACCGACACCGCGATGGCCACCGCGATGGCGACGATCGCCCATACCGACGACTCCAGGCCGATGGCGATGCCGGCCAGGGTGGTGGTGGCGGGCCCGGTTCGTGCCGCTTCGGCGATCTCCCGGACCGGTCCTCGTTCAGTGGAGGTGAACTGCTCGGTGATGGCGCTGGCCACCAGCATGAGGATCACCCCGGTCAGGACGGCGTAGAACGCCTTCCAGTAGTGGAGGTAGCCGCCGGCCACTGCCGCCGTCCCGGCGATGGTGAGGGCGGCGGCGATCCATACCCCCCGGTTGATCGGGGCCATGGCGCTCTTGTCTTTGGGCATGGCCCGCACCAGGAAGATGCCGATGATGGTGGCGATGATCCCGATGGCGGGGATGATCAACGGGAAGACCACTGTCTTGGCCGAGACATTGCCCTTGCCGATGGAGACGAAGGCGGCGACGCCAAGGATGATGGCGGCGATGATGGTGATGGCGTAGGACTCGAAGAGGTCGGCGGCCATCCCCGCGCAGTCGCCCACGTTGTCGCCCACGTTGTCGGCGATGGTGGCGGCGTTGCGGGGGTCATCCTCGGGGATGCCGGCTTCGACTTTGCCGACCAGGTCGGCACCCACATCGGCGGCCTTGGTGAAGATGCCGCCGCCCACCCGCATGAAGAGGGCGAGCAGCGACGCCCCGAAGCCGAAGCCGATGAGCACCGAGGTGGCGGTGTTCTGGAAGATGAGGACGATCACGGTGGCACCGAGCAGGCCGAGGCCCACGCAGAACAATCCGGTGATGGCGCCGGTGCGGAAGGCGACCTTGAGGGCGGGGGCCATCTTCCCTTCCCGGGCGGCGGCGGCGGTGCGGACGTTGCCGCGCACGGCAAGGCTCATGCCGATGAAGCCGGTGAGCCCCGAGCAGAGGGCGCCGGCCAGGAAGCAGATGACCCGGTAGATGCCGGCCTGGAAGAAGGTCAGGTCGACCACGGTGGTGCCGTCGGCCCCGGGGTGGGTCACCTTGGTGGCGGTGAAGAAGATCAGCACCGCCAGCGGCACCACGATGACGAGGATGGTCTTGAACTGGCGGGAGAGGAATGCCTCGGCGCCCTCCTGGACGGCGAGGGCGATCTCCTTCATCGACGCGGTCCCCTGATCGGCGGCGAGCACGCCCCTCACCAACGACACCGCCACGATGATGGCCACCACCGCGGCCGCCATGGCGAGATACAACCAGGTCTTCTCGGGATTGGAGAGAAGAAAACTCTGGTAACCCCCTTCAGCCAGGAGGTGAATCATCGGTGGTGCTCCCTTCGATTGCAGCGAGGTCTAGTTGAGGCCGGTTGAATGAACTGGTCCGGACGCCTGGCGCCGCGACAATTCGCCAAAGGTTGGGTTTCCTCCCCTTGACGAGGCCACAGCCAGGGCCCGGCACCGGAGAACACCCAGAGCGCGTGTCGTACCGGCAATGCGGCCAGAAGCTACCGACAAAAGGGCCTCCAAGGCAAGACTTGCTGGATCAGGGCGAGTCTTCGTCGGCGTCGGGGCCGGCGATCAGCTCATAGTCGGGGTTGAGAATTGCCTGGTGGTGCCCCCAATCGCCCACCATTCCCTCCACCACCAGCCGGGCCCCGGGCTGGACCCCGGGAATTCGCCGCCGGCCTTGGAAGACCAGGAGGATCTTCCCGCTGCCGTCAGCCAGGACACATTCGAGGTTGGAGGTCCCCGCCCGGGGCTGCACCCGCACCGATCGGATCTTCCCGGCCACCCGGACCCGGTTGCGCCACTGGGCTTCCCCGATCGGGATGGTTCCCCTTCCTCGCTCCCCGAAGGCGGCCCGGTCGAACGACGGCTTGGCCGCCTCCCGCTCGGCCAGCCGCTGCCCGGCCCGGGCGACGGCCTTGGACGTCCGGGCGCTCGGCTCTGACCCGGTCGTCTCCGGTGGCGCTCCCCCCCGCCGCCATTCCCGGCGCCGGGACAGCCATCCACCGGTCAACTGGTACGGCACCACGCTGACGTTGACATGGGGGAGCTGGCTGACCGAGGCGGCGATGCGGTCGGCGGTTCCGTCGTGAAGGAGGCGGTGCCAGCCGGCTTCGAACCCGCGCCGGGGCAACAGCATGGTCAGCTCGGTCTCGTTGTCGGCCACCGTCTCGGCCGCCAGCTCCAGGGCGGCGCGGGTGAGCCGGCGGTCCTCGCACTCGATCACGTCGAGCGGGAGCCGGGTCAGGCCGAGCCGGCTCCACTCCGCCTCCAGGGCGGCCGCTTCCCGGGCGTCGAGGAGGAAGTGCACCGCCCGGATCTCGTCGGGGTGGAGGGTCCGGGCGTATTGGAGGGCCCGGGCCGTCGCCATGTCCAACCGGTCGACCAGTACCACCACCACGTGCCGGTTGAGGACCGGAGCCTCGGCCGCCTCGGGGGCGCCCTCCTCGAGTTGTCTCTCCTCGTCGACGTACTGGCGATGGAGGCGGATCAATCCCCAGAACATCAGCGGTCCGGCCACCACCACCACCCACGCCCCCTCCTTGAACTTCACGGTGGCGAAGATGAGGACGATGACGGCGGTGAGGAAGGCGGAGAACCCGTTGACGGCCACACTCCGTCGCCAGTGGGGGCCTTTGGCGTCGAGATGGTGCTTGACCATCCCCGCCCCGGCCATGGCGAAACCGGTGAACACCCCGATGGCGTAGAGGGCCACCAGATTGTTGACCTTGGCCCGGGTGACCAACAACAGGACCACCGCCACCACGGTGAGGACGATGATCCCATTGGAGAAGACCAGCCGGTGGCCGCGGCGGGTCAGCTGGCGGGGGAGGAACGAGTCCTCGGCCACGAAGCTGGCCAGGAACGGGAATCCGTTAAAGCTGGTGTTCGCCCCGGTGTAGAGGATCATCACGGTGGCGAACTGGACGACGTAGAAGAGGACCCGGCCGACCGGGCCGGATCCGAGGACGTAGCCGACCTCCTGGGATACGACCGTCGGCGATCCGGCGGCGTAGGGCACCGCGTGGGTCCAGTGGGCGATGAGGGTCACCCCGAGGACCAGAAAGGCCAGCACGCTGCTCATGACCACCAGCACCTGGCGGGCATTCCGGGATGCCGGACGGCGGAAGGCCCCGACCCCGTTGGAGATCGCCTCCAACCCGGTCAGCGACGAGCCGCCGTTGGCGAACGACCGCAGGATGATGATGAACGACGCCCCGTAGAGGAGCCCCGATCCGGAGTGGCCGATGGCCAGGGTGCCGGCGTGGTTGACGCTGTGGACGTGGAGGGTCCCGGTGACCTCCCGGACGTAGCCGACGATGACCACCGTGGCGAGGCTGAAGATGAAGAAGTAGGTGGGGAAGGCGAAGAACTTGCCCGCCTCCTTGATGCCCCGCAGGTTGCCGTAGAGCAGCAGGACGACCACGCCGATGGTGATGGGGACGGTGTAGGGGACCAACCCCGGGAAGGCGCTGGACAGGGCGGCGGTCCCGGCCGCCGACTGGACCGCCACCGTGACCGTGTAGTCGATGAGGAGGGCAACGGCCGCCACCTGGGCGATGTTGGCGCCGAAGTTCTCCCGGGCCACCACGTAGGCGCCGCCGGCCTTGGTGTAGAGCTGGATGACCTCGAGGTACGAGAGGGTGACGAAGAACAACACGCCGAGGATGGCGAAGGTGATGGGGACCACCAAGGTGAAGGCGGCCAGACCCACGAAGGGGACCAGCTGGGTGAGCATCTGCTCGGTCCCGTACGCCGACGACGAGATGCAGTCGGGGGCGAGCACCCCGAGGGCGGAGGGGCGGCTCAGCCGTTCCGAGCTCAGCTGCTCGTTGACGAGGGGCGGACCGAGGAGGGTGTTCTTCAGCCGGTAGCGGAGCGTCTCGGGAACGTCGATGGCGATGGTGGGGGTCGCCGTCGGCCGGGAGCGGGCCTGGATCGGACCGGGCGACAGGGTGGGCGCGGCACTCTCCTCGGGGGCGACCACCGCCCCCATTTCACCGGTGCCGGGAGCGTCCACCCACTCAGTAAAACACGGACCGGGCGGGCGTCCGGGCGCGACTCCTGCCCGGTTCCGACCCAGCCGGCCCGCCCTGAGTTGTCATCTCCCCTTCAGGCGTGTTGCATGGTCGGGGTGCACGTGATCGTGGTTGGGTGTGGTCGGGTCGGTTCGGGGTTGGCCATCGGCCTGCTGAAAGAAGGTCACTCGGTGTCAGTGATCGATCGCAACGCCAAGGCGTTCCGCCGGCTGCCCCCCGACTGGCCGGGAACCCTGCTGGTCGGCTCCGGGTTCGACCGCGACACCCTGGACAAGGCCGGCGCCGCCAAGGCGGACTCGTTGGCCGCGGTTACCAGCGGGGACAACTCCAACATCCTCACCGCCCGCATCGCCCGGGAGACCTACGAGATCCCCAACGTGGTGGCCCGCATCTACGACCCCCGCCGGGCCCAGATCTACCTACGGCTCGGCATCCCGACCGTCGCCACCGTGTCATGGACCATCGACCAGGTCCATCGGCGACTGGTGCCCGGCGAGGGGGAAGTGGAGTGGACCGACCCGACCGGGACCCTGACCCTGGTCGAGCGCGAACTCCACGAGAAGTTCGCCGGCAAGCGCCTGGCCGACCTCAACGTCCCCGGCGAGGTCGTCCTGGTCTCGGTGACCCGGGCCGGAGTGGCCCGCCTCGATATCGACGACCTGGTCGGCCAAGATGGCGATGTGCTCCATTTCGTCGTCGCCGATGCCGGCCAGGCCGCCTTCGAGACCCGGTTCGCCTCCTCCCAGGGTTCCCGGGGGGACGAGGACGGCCCGGTCAAGGTCATCGCCGGCATCCCGGTGCCGGTGGTCGACCTCGACCAGCAAAAGCGGGACGGGGCGCCATGAAGGTGGCCATCGCCGGCGCCGGGAGCGTGGGCACCGCCATCGCCTCGGACCTCCACGACGGAGGCCACGAGGTGCTGCTCATCGACAAGGACCACGATCTGGTCGCCCGGATCCGGGACAGCCTCGATGTCACCTGGGTGGTGGCCGACGCCTGCGAGGTGTCGTCGCTGGATGCGGCCGGGCTCGCCACCGTCGACGTGGTGGTGGCAGCCACCGGTGACGACGAGGACAACCTGGTGGTCTCCCTGCTGGCCAAACAGGAGTTCGCGGTCCCCCGGGTGGTGGCCCGGGTCAACCACCCGAAGAACCAGTGGCTGTTCACCGAGAGCTGGGGCGTCGATGTCTCGGTGTCGACCCCCCAACTCCTCACCGCCCTGGTGGAAGAGGCCGTGTCGGTCGGGTCACTGGTCCGCCTGCTCCGCTTCGAAGGCGGGAGCGCCCACCTGGTGGAAGTCACCCTGGCCGACGATTCCCCCGCCGGCGGGATCACCCTCGCCGACCTCGGCGTTCCCAGGGAGGCGACGGTGGTGGCGGTGGTGCGCGACGACCGGCTCATCGTGCCCCGGGGCGACACCCGGCTGGCGGCGGGGGACGAGGTGCTGGTGTTGGTGACCGCCGAGGCCGAGGACGACGTCCGGAAACTGCTCGTGGGGCACTGACAGCTTGAAGGGCGCCTTCTTCGACCTGGACAAGACGGTCATCGCCAAGGCGTCGATCGCCGCCTTCGGGCGACCCTTCTATCGCGGGGGCCTGATCAACCGGAGGCTCATCCTCCGGGCGCTGGTCTCCCAGATCATCTACCTCCACCTCGGGGCCAGTGAACAGAAGCTGGCTCGGGTGCGGGAGTCGATGCTGACCCTCACCAAGGGGTGGAATCAGCAACAGATCCGGGACATCGTCCGGGAGGCGTTGGAAGAGACGGTGGAGCCGATCATCTACGCCGAAGCCCTCGACCTCATCGAGGCCCACCGGGCGGCCGGCCACAAGGTCTACCTGGTGTCGGCGTCACCGGAGGAGATCGTCCAGCCGTTGGCCGAGCACCTCGGGGTGGACGGGTGCATCGCCACCCGGGCGGTGGTGGACGAAGACGGCCGGTACGCGGGGGAGATGGCCTTCTACGCCTACGGTCCGTTCAAAGCCGAGGCAATGACGGAACTGGCCGAAAAGGAAGGGATCGACCTGCTCCAGTCCTGGGCCTACTCCGACTCCTACACCGACCTCCCCATGCTGGAAGCCGTCGGGCACCCGGTGGCGGTGAACCCCGACCGGGTGCTGGCCAAAGCCGCCCATGAGCGGGATTGGGAGATCATGCAGTTCACCAAGCCGGTGCGGCTGCGCGATCGGGTGAGCGTTCCCAGCCTTCCGGCCACGGCCATGGTGGCTGGCGCGACCGCCGCCGCCACCGTCGGCGCGTTGGTGGCCTGGCGGATCGCCCGCCGACCCCGTAGCTGACGGGGCCCCCGTTGATCCCGCTCAGCGGGAACTTCTATGCCGGTGAGCCGAGGCTCAGCGGGGAGTGCCTCAGGAGGGACGGAGCCGCTTGGCGGCGACGACACCCAGGGCAACCAGCACGGCGAGAATGATCAGCTTCTTCATAATTGAGGAGCGTACCCGCTCGATGAGCCGTTGTCCTCCCGACCGCCAACCACTGGGATCGGCGGTCGTCGGCTCAGACGGTGAGCAGATCCCGGGCGCCGGTATCCGACGAGGGATGGCGCAACTTCGACATGGCCCGGGCCTCGATCTGGCGGATCCGCTCCCGGGTCAGGTTGAAGTGCTCCCCGACTTCCTCGAGAGTGCGGGGCTCGCCCCGGTCGAGACCGAAACGGAGCCGGAGGATCTCCCGCTCGCGCTCGTCGAGGGGGGACAACAGCCGGCCGATCTCGTCGGGAAGCAAGGACACCGCCGCCACTTCGAACGGCGACTCGGCGGAACGGTCCTCGACGACGTCACCCAGTTCGGCGTCGCCGTCCTCGCGGAGGGGCTCGGAGAGGGAGAGGGGCTCGGCTCGGAAGCGGAGGGCCTCCACCAGCTTGTCCTCGGGCATCTCCACCTCAGCGCCCAGCTCGGCCAGGGTGGCCGGACGCCCGTACTTGAGCTCGAGCCGGGCCTGGGCCTTCTGGACCCGGGCCAGGGTGTCGCCGGCGTGGACGGGCAGACGGATGGTCCGCCCGGTGTTGGCGATCCCCCGGGTAATGGCCTGGCGGATCCACCAGGTGGCGTAGGTGGAGAACTTGAAGCCCTTGCGCCAGTCGAACTTCTCGACGGCGTGCATCAGGCCGAGGTTGCCCTCCTGGATGAGGTCGAGCAGGGGAAGGCCGGAGGCCTGGTACTTCTTGGCGATGGAGACGACCAGCCGGAGGTTGGACTGGACGAAGGTCTGCTGGGCCTGCTCGCCCTGGAGGGTGGTGCGCCGCAGCTCGCGGCGCTTGGCCGGAGTGAGCCCCTTGGGTGCAGTCGCCAGCGTGGCGTCCGACTCCCGGCCCGCCTCGATTGCCTGGGCCAGGCGGACTTCGTCGTCCTTGGTCAACAACGGGTACTGACCGATATCGGTCAGGTACAGTCGCACCAGGTCTTCGTCGTCTCTTTCGAGGCGCTCCTTTGCCAACTTCACGGTCCTTCGTTCTCCCCAACGTCGTGGGGGCCGCCGATCCAACCGGAGCGCATCCGCGCCATCCACACCTCTCGGTGCTCGCTCGATTAGGTCTGACGCTCTCGGGTGCAACTATCGCTGCCCTCGAAGTTTACCGGACGCGTCAAGCCCCCCGAGCAGCAGGCCCTGCATATGGCCTATCTTGCGCCCCCCACCGGTGGCCGGAGCCCCCCTCGCCACCGCTTCGGCAGGGGGCCTGGCCTGGTTGGGGACGCCCGCCGGTCAACCGGAGCCGATGCCGGCCGGGAACCTCACCAGACCGGAGGCGAGCGACGACCCGACCGCCGCCAGCTCGAGGCGCTGCTGGAAGCCATAGACGGCTTCCACGTCGTGGGGCCGGGTCACCAGGCGCTGGACCAGCCGCTCCCCGGCCCGCCAGTCCTCGACCTCGTCGGCCAGGATCAGCCGCAACGCCCGCATCAACGGGGCGTCGGTCACCTCCGAGGCCATCCGCAGATGGTGCTCGTAGCTCACCACCAGCCGGGGCAGCACCACCCGGTAGAGGCCGGCCAACCGGGGAAGGGCGCCGGGGGGGTCGGGGGTGCCTCCGTCGTCATCGGCGGTGTCCCAGGCCCAGCCGGCGGTGACCGGGGTGCCGGGCAGCGGGGCGCTCCCGGCCAGGGTGGTGAGGACGGAGGAAGCCGGATCGGGGGGCCTCGTCAGGGCGTCGGGATCGACGCCGTCAAGGTCCGGGAGCCGGTCGGCCCAGAGCTCGGCATGCCAGGCGTGGCGGGTGCTCTGCGCGTCGAGGTGGACGGCGACGCCGGGGAGCGGGATGTCGGTGACCCAGGTGCCGAGCACTTCATAGAGGGCGTGCTCGATCCAGCGGTAGCCCCCCACCAGGGCGGCGGTGACGGACAGGGGCAAGGGCAGCCGCTCGCCGCCGGGGCGGTCGGTCATGAGACGTGGGTGGCCCCGGAGCGGTACTGGTTGGTGATGGGCATCCGACGATCCTTACCGAATGCCTTGCGCGAGATGCGCACCCCGGGGGGCATCTGGCGGCGCTTGTACTCGGCCCGGTCGACCAGGCGCACCACCTGCTCCACCGCCGGGCGTTCGAATCCCGCCGCGATCAGCTCGTCGGGGGAGCGGTCACCCTCCACGTACCCGGCCAGGATCGGATCCAGGACCTCATAGGGTGGCAGCGACTCGTCGTCCCTCTGGTCGGGTCGGAGTTCCGCCGAGGGGGCCTTGGTCAGGACCGGCTCGGGGATGAGGTCGAAGCCGGCCTGCCGGTTGCGGTAGCGGCAGAGCCGGTAGACGAGGGTCTTCTCCACGTCCTTGATGACGGCGAAACCACCGGCGGAGTCGCCGTACAGCGTGGAGTAGCCGGTGGCCATCTCGCTCTTGTTGCCGGTGGTCAGCACGATCCAGTCGTTGGCGTTGGAAAGCGCCATCAACAGCACCCCCCGGATGCGGGACTGGAGGTTCTCGTCGGTCAGCCCGGCCGGAATGGAACCGAGCATCGGGGCCAGCAGCGCGGCGAGGGTGCGGTGGGCGTCCTCGATGGGAGCGGTGGCGATGTCGATCCCCAGATGGGCGGCCAGGGTGACGGCGTCGTCCACCGAGCCCCCGCTCGAATACCGGGAGGGCATGGTCACCCCGTGCACATTGCCGGCCCCGAGCGCGTCGACGGCGATGGTCGCCACCAGCGAGGAGTCGATGCCGCCGGACAGCCCGATCACCGCGTCGGTAAACCCGTTCTTGGCGACGTAGTCACGGGTCCCGAGGACCAACGCCTCGTACACCTCGGCGTCGGGTTCGAGTTGGGGGATGACGCTTCTCACCGCCGGAGGGGCGGAGCCGTCCTCGTCGACCTCCAGGTCGACGACCAGTACCTCCTCCCGGAATTGGGCCGCCGCCGCCTCCAGGCTGCCGTCCGCCGCCATCACCACCGAGGCGCCGTCGAACACCAGCTCGTCCTGTCCGCCGATCTGGTTGACGTAGGCGATGGCGCACCCGGTCTCGGCCACCCGCTCCTTCAGCATCGCGAGCCGCTCCGACAACCGCCCCTGGGAGTAGGGGGAGGCGTTGAGGTTGACGATCAACCGGGCCCCGGCCCGGGCATGGGACACCGCCGGACCGCCGGGGAACCAGATGTCCTCGCACACCGTGACCCCGACCGGCACCCCGGCGATCAGGTGGGTGGTCAGCGCTTCGGTGCCGGGGGTGAACCAGCGCTGCTCGTCGAAGACCCCGTAGTTGGGCAGCAGCCGCTTCCCGTACCGACCCAGGACCTCGCCGTTGGCACACACCCCGGCGGCGTTGATCAGGTGGCCTTCGGGATCGGTGTCCACGAAGCCGACGACCGCCGCACAACTCCGGGTGGATCCGGCGATCCGGTCGAAGACGGCCCGGTTTTGGGCCACGAAGGCCGGACGGCTCAACAGGTCTTCCGGCGGGTAGCCGGTGACGGTGAGCTCGGGAAAGACGGCCAGGTCGGCGCCGGAGGCCTCGGCGGCGTCCAGGGCGGTGAGGATGCGGGCGGCGTTGCCCTCGAGATCCCCGACCACGGTGTTGATTTGGCAGGCGGCCAGTCGCAGTCGGGCCATGGGCTCAGACTACCGGGGGGATCGACCCCCGCCGGCGGCTCGACCTGGTCGGATGGGCCGCTGCCGAGGCTCGGACCGGTTGCCATAGACTCACCGGATCATCCGCCCGGAGCCGGGGTTCCGCTCCCGGACGGGGACCGATCGGTGCCGTGTTCATCCTCCGTTCACAATCGGGAAACGGTTGGGAAATCACGCTCTGTGAGGATAAGCGCTTGTTGGCTTAGGACCACGTGCCTGCCGGACATACGAGAAGTAGAGGAGTGCGAGTGCCGTATCAAGCCGAATACATCTGGATCGATGGGACCGAGCCGTCGCCGTTGCTGCGCAGCAAGACGAAGGTCATCCCCGACAAGGACAAGCCGGGCATCTGGGGATTCGACGGCTCGAGCACCAACCAGGCGCTCGGCCACGATTCGGACTGCGTGCTGCAACCGGTATTCACCTGCCCCGACCCGTTGCGGGGACCCGACGACATCCTGGTGATGTGCGAAGTGCTGCTCACCGACATGACCCCGCACCCGACCAATACCCGGGCCCACCTCCGGGAGATCGCCGAGAAGTACGGCGATCAGGAGCCGATGTTCGGGATCGAGCAGGAGTACACCTTCATCAAGGACAGCCGCCCGTTGGGCTGGCCGGTCTCGGGCTATCCCGCCCCCCAGGGCCCCTACTACTGCGGGGTCGGCGGCGACAAGATGCCCGGACGGGCGATCGTCGAGAAGCACACCGCCGCCTGCATCAAGGCGGGGATCGGCATCGAGGGCACCAATGCCGAAGTGATGATGGGCCAGTGGGAGTTCCAGGTCGGGGTCCTCTCCCCCCTCGATGTCTCCGACCACCTCTGGGTGGCCCGGTGGCTGCTGTTCCGCATCGCCGAGGACTTCGGGGTCTACGCCACCCTGGAGCCGAAGCCGATCCTCGGCGACTGGAACGGGGCCGGCGCCCACACCAACTTCTCCACCAAGGCCATGCGGGAGGAGGGCGGCTGGGACGCCATCATCGCCGGCTGCGAGGCCATCGGGAAGCGGATCGACGAGCACATCGCCGTCTACGGCATCGGGATCGAGACCCGGCTGACCGGCGCCCACGAGACCGCCCACTTCTCCAAGTTCAGCTACGGCACCTCCGACCGGGGGGCGTCGATCCGGATTCCGTGGGCGGTGGCCAAGGCCAAGAAGGGCTGGCTGGAGGACCGCCGTCCCAACGCCAACATGGACCCGTACAAGGTCACCGCCATCCTGGTGGAGACGGTCTGCGGCGACGCAGCCGGGAGTTGATCATCGAGGGGCACCCGATCCGATGAGAAGCCAGCGTGAATACGTCCTGAAAACGGTGGAGGAGCGCGGCATCCGGTTCGTGCAGCTGTGGTTCACCGACGTGCTCGGAACCCCCAAGACCTTCTCCATCACCCCGGCCGAACTGGAGAACGCCCTCGACGAAGGGATGACCTTCGACGGGTCGGCCATCGACGGCTTCAGCCGGGTCCAGGAGAGCGACGTGCTCGCCCGGCCGGATGTCAACACCTTCCAGCTGCTCCCCTGGCACGGGCGGGGCCGGGGGTCGGCCGCCACCCGGCCGGACGATCAGCTCGGCGGCCTGGAGGCGCCGGTGGCCCGGGTCTTCTGTGACATCGTCAACCTCGACGGCTCCCCCTTCCAGGGATGCCCGCGCCACGTGTTGCGCCGGACCCTGGAGCGGGCCCACCAGAACGGCTTCACCTTCTACGCCGCCCCGGAGATGGAGTACTTCTATTTCGCCGATGCCGACCCGTCCGTTGGTCCCCAGGGGCTCGACCACGGTTCCTACTTCGAGCTGACCGCCGCCGACCGGACCAGCGACATCCGCCAGCGGACGGTGATCACCCTGGAGGAGATGGGCATCCCGGTCGAGCACGCCCAGCACGAGGACGCCCCCAGCCAGCACGAGATCGACCTCCGCTATACCGACGCCCTGACCATGGCCGACACGGTGATGACCGTCCGGCTGGTGGTGAAGGAGCTGGCCCGCCAGCAGCAGGTCCACGCCAGCTTCATGCCCAAGCCGCTGGAGGGGGTGCAGGGGTCGGGCATGCACACCCACCTGTCGCTGTTCCGGGACGACGCCAACGCCTTTGTGGACCTCGAGCGGGCCAACGGTCTCTCGGAGGTGGCCGAGGGCTTCATCGCCGGACTCCTCCGGCACGCCGGCGAGATCTCCGCGGTGACCAACCAGTGGGTGAACTCCTACAAGCGGCTGGTGACCGGGTACGAAGCCCCCGTCTACATGTCGTGGGCCCGGAACAACCGCTCGGCCCTGGTCCGGGTACCGGTGGTGAAGACCGGGAAGTACCAGTCGACCCGGGTGGAATACCGGGCGCCCGACAGTGCCTGCAACCCCTACCTGGCCTTCGCGGTGATCCTGGCTGCCGGGTTGCAGGGGATCGAGAAGGGCTACGAGCTCCCGGCCGAGGCCCACGCCAACCTGTTCGACCTCACCGACGACGAGCTCCGGGCCAAGGGCATCGCCCACCTGCCCGGCGACCTCAACGAGGCCCTGGGGCTGATGGAGTCGTCGCAGCTGGTGGCGGACACCCTCGGCGATCACGTCTTCGAGTGGTTCATCCGGAACAAGCGGCAGGAGTGGTCCCAGTACAAAGCCCATGTCACGCCCTTTGAACTCAACCGATACTTTCCCCTGCTGTAATAAGGACCATCGGACGAGCTGCCGGCCAGCCGCCAGGATCCCAAGACGAGTGAGAGGAAGCGACCGACATCGAGCCGCTGCTGTGTTTTCCTGATCCTCCGCCCATCGAGGTGACCGCCGTGCTGGATCGCGCCGGTTACCCCTGGCGCGCCGTCTCCACCCCGGAGGCGGCGGAGACCGAGGAGCCCGAAGACGGCTGGTCGGGCGCGGTCATCGCCAGCGGCGAGGATCCCGGCGGGGCCTTCCTGGTCTGCCGGCAGCTCCGCAAACGGGAGGTGCCCCTCGCCCCGGTGATCGTGGTGGTCCGCACCGGCCAGCTCGCCGAGCTCGAGCTGCGGGAGGACCTGTTCGACGACATGTGCCTCGAACCGGTGAGCCCCGAAGAGCTCACCACCCGCCTGGCCCACCTGTTCTGGCGCACCGGGCGGGGTCTCCGGCCCGAGCTGGTGGAGCATGGCGCGCTGGTTCTCAACCTCGAGACCTATCAGGCCGCGGTGTCGGGGAAGGTGCTCGACCTCACCTACATGGAGTACGAGCTGCTGCGCTTCCTGTCGGCCCGGCCCGGAAAGGTGTTCACCCGGGAGACGCTGCTCAGTCGGGTGTGGGGCTACGAGTACTACGGCGGGGCCCGGACCGTCGACGTCCACGTCCGCCGGGTGCGGGCCAAGTTGGGCGAGGAGCACGCCCACCTGATCCAGACGGTCCGGTCGGTGGGCTACCGGTTCGGCCAGACCTCCTGGACCCCCTGAGGCCGGGGACGCCCCGGACATGGCGACCGACCTGGGCTTCGTCGAAGCGGCCACCAAAGTGATCGCCGCCATCCCCCCCGGCGAAGTCGTCACCTACGGCGAGGTCGCCGATGAAGCCGGGTATCCAGGGGCCTCCCGGGCGGTCGGCCGGCTGCTGGCCACCTCTCCCGAGGGATTGCCGTGGTGGCGGGTGGTCACCGCCTCCGGCCGCCTGGTCCCCGGTCACGAGCGGAACCATGCCCGGCTCCTGCGGGCCGAAGGGGTCCAACTCAACGCCCTCGGCAGCCACGTGCGGATGGCTCGCCGCTGAGCCCCGGCGCTCAGGACGGCGGTGGCTTGCGCCCCCAGGACGTCACCATCGGCGAGGTGGCGAGGTCGAGGCGGCCCGAGGCGATGTTGCGGAGATGGAGGTCGATATCCTCCTCGGTGGCCATCCCGCTCGACACCAGTTGTTCCCGAATCTGCTCGACGGTGGCCTGCTCGAGCGCAGTGCAGGCCGGCGAGGTGATCGGGAAGTAGGCATCGGCCTCCACTGCTCGGAGGCCGGCCTCCCGGAGCCGTCGGGGGAGGGTCCGCCCGTAGGCGAGATCCACCCCGCGTTCGGCCATGAGGGTGCGGAAGTCCCGGCGCAACCGGTTGGCCAGCGCCTGCTCGGGACCGAACTCGTCGGGACAGATGAGCGGCTGCAACGCCGGGTCGGCGTCCTCCACCACCAGCCAGCCTCCGGGTCGGAGGGACTCGACCATCGACGCCAGCGCCTGTTCCCGCTGAGGGACGTGCACCAGGACCAGCCGGGCATGGACCAGGTCGAAACCGCCGGACGGGGGCGGATCCAGACCCACGTCGTGGCGGCGGACCTCGAGGGTGGGGGCGGTCGGGGCGGTGATGCGGCTGGTGTCGATGTCGGTGGCCAGCACCTGGCCGTCGGGCCCGACCCGGCCGACCAGCCACTCGACCACCGAGGGACCCCCGGCCCCCACTTCCCAGCACCGCCAACCCCGCCCGGTCCCGACCGCCTCGAGATGCCGGAAGGTCGACGGGTCGAACAGCGTCGCCAGCGCGTCAAAACGCCGGGGGGCTTCGGGTTGTTGGTTGTCGAGCAGGTAGCCGTGGTCGGCGGTCATCTCCCCATGATGCCGCGGCGGGCGGAGGGCCGGTCTACGAAGGCAAGTAGGCCCAGAGCTCGACTTCCACCTCGGCGCCGAGCGGGAGGGCGGCCACCCCGACCACCGAACGGGTGGGGCGGTGGTCGCCGAAGAAGCGGGCATACGCCTCGTTGACGGCGGCGTACTCCGTCATGTCGGTGAGGAACACCGTCGTCTTGATGACGTCGTGGAGGGCGGCCCCCTCACCGTCCAACAGCCGTCCGCCGTTGGCGAGCGCCTGGGTCAACTGGGCCGCCACCCCGCCATCCACCAGCGCCGGGAGACTGGTCGCCGGCTCCAGGCCGAGTTGTCCGGAAGTGATCAGCCAGGGCCCGGCCCTCAGGACGGGGCTATAGGGACCGATCGGCGCCGCCAAGGATCAGCGGGTCAGCTGAAGGAGGAACCGCAACCGCAGGTGCGGGTGGCGTTGGGGTTGGTCACGTGGAACCCGTCGCCCTGCAACCCGTCGGCGTAGTCGAGCGTCGAACCCTTGAGAAGATCGGCGCTGGCCGAGTCGACGATGACCTTCACCCCGCTGAACTCGCGCACCACGTCGTCGTCGGCCACGTCGGCGTCGAAGAACATCTCATAGCTGTATCCGGAACAGCCGCCGGGACGGACCGCTACCCGGAGGGCGAGGCCCTCGGTGTCCTCCTGAGCCAGCAGCTCGACGACCTTGGACGCCGCCTTGTCGGTCAGCGTCACCGGAGCTGGCCTCTTGCCGATGCTTACCGTTTGCATGGTCGTGCTCAACGACGTTCCTCCTGCAGATCGAGATGACACCGGCCAGCCAGCCGAAGCCGGGTTGGCCGTCGGGGTCCATCGTACCCGCGCCCGTGCCTGAGCGGTACACGCTTATGGGTGGTCTGAGCTGGCCCCCCGGTACAATTCCTCTGTGATGACCAGCGTGGACGGCCCCGGCGCCTCAATCCCGGTCTCCGAGGAGCAGGTGCGTGACGCCCTCCGGGGGGTGATCGACCCCGAACTGGGCGCGGACATCGTCGAGTTGGGGATGGTGACCGCCATCCGACTCCCGGGAGCCGGTGCGGTGGAGGTCGAAGTAGCCCTGACCATCGCCGGTTGCCCCCTCCGGAACCAGATCCGCAGCGATGTCGAGACCCACGTGGGAGCGTTGCCCGGGGTGGAGACGGTGACGACCTCCACCGGCGTCATGGACGCCGAGCAACGCAAAGCGGTCATGGCCCGGGCCCGCCTGGCCGCCCGGAACCCCGCACCCACCACCGACATCCCCGACACCGCCCGGGTGATCGCCATCGCCTCGGGCAAGGGTGGGGTGGGAAAGAGCTCGGTGACGGTCAACCTGGCGGTGGCCATGGCCCGGCGGGGCCTCACTGTCGGGGTGCTCGACGCCGACATCTGGGGGTTCTCCATCCCCAGGCTGTTGGGGATGCAGGGCGAGGTGGAGTCGCGGGGCAAGAAGATGGTCCCGTTGGAGCGGCGGATCGGCGACGGCCTGCTCCGGGTCCTGTCGATGGGATTCCTGGCCGACGAGGACAGCGCCATCATGTGGCGCGGTTTGGTGTTGAACCGGGCGGTGCAGCAGTTCTTGGAGGACGTCCACTGGGGCGACCTCGACTACCTGTTGATCGACATGCCCCCGGGGACCGGAGACATCCAGATGGGCCTGGCCCGGATGCTCCCTCGCACTGAAGTGATCGTGGTGACCACGCCGCCGGTCGCCGCCCAGAAGGTGGCGGCCCGTACCGCCGACATGGCCCGGAAGGGCTACCTGCGGGTGGCGGGGGTCATCGAGAACATGAGCGACTTCACCTGTGAGCACGGCACCTCCTACGCCCTGTTCGGGTCGGGCGGCGGCGAGAGGCTGGCCGCCGAGGTGGGGGTCCCCCTGATCGGGCAGGTCCCCATCCATCCGTCGGTGGCCGCCGGCGGCGATGCCGGGACCCCGGTGGCGCTGGAGGAGGGTAGCGAGCTGGCCGAGGTGTTCGCGTCGTTGGCCGACGAGGTGGTCACCCACATTGCCCCGGTGATCCCGATGGAGGGATGCAGCGCCCGGCTGCTCGAACGGGTGGAAGCCGCGGTGGACGCCGGAGCGCTGGCGGCCACCCCCACGCCGTCGTCCTGAACCCGCCGGGCAGGGGTCAGGCCGGCCCGCCCCCGCGCCACACCGAGTCGACGTCGTCGACGTCGTCGCTTTCCGCCCTTTGGTCGGCGACCAGCTTCCGGAGGTGGGCCCACAGCGATCGGCGGGCGATCGGCAGCCGCTCGTCGTCCACGTCGTCGTAGACATCGGGCAACAGGTCGTCGACGGTCCCGGCCCCCCGGGCCCGCAATGCCCCGGCCACCTTCTCCTCGCGCCGGAGGCGGTGCTCGATGTAGTTGTCGATGGCTGCCACCGGGTCGTCGATCAACGCCCCGTGGCCCGGGGCGATGGCGTCGACGGCCGGATCGAGGTCGCGCACCCGGTGGAGGCTGGCCAGGTACTGGCTCATGTCCCCGTCGGGCGGGGAGATGACCACCGTCGAGCCCTCCATGACGTGGTCCCCGGAGAACAGCACCCGGCGCGGGCCGGCGTCGACCGCCAGACCGGCGGCCGGATCCTGGCGGTCGAGCAGGTAGCAGAGGTGGTTGGACGCGTGGCCCGGGGTGTGGACGGCCCGGAGGGAAAGTCCGGGGGCCTGCAGCTGGAAGCCGTCCCCGACGGTCCGGTCGGCCTCGAACCCGTCCCGGGAGGCGAACCCCAATCGGGATGCGCCGGTGCGCTGGGCCAGCCCGGCGGCTCCCGGGGCGTGATCGGGGTGGGTGTGGGTGACCAGGATCCACCGGATCCGCCCACCGCCGGCCTCGGCGATTCGGTCGAGGTGGTCGGGCTGGTCGGGACCGGGGTCGATGACCGCCAACTCTTCCGTCCCCACCAGGTAGCTGTTGGTGCCGGGGCCGGTCATGATCCCCGGGTTGGCGGCGGTGATCCGGACCAACCCGGCGGCCAGTGGGTGGGGCCGGTGGTCGAAGTCGCTCACCTCAGGCGGGGTCGGCCGTCGGCGGCCGTCGCCGGTTCCGGGCGGCGGCGGCGATGATCGCCTCGGGATCGCCACCGGCGGCCGTCTTGGCCTCGGCCGCCTCCTCGTAGCCCTCGTCACCGGGTCGGAGGACCAGCACCTGGCCGTCCTCCACCAGCACGATCGGCAGCATGGTGATGACGTCGGTGACCTGCTCGGCCCAGGCCATCGCCTCGTCGGTGGACCGAAATCGGCCGAGGGTCCTCAGGTTCTCGATGGTGGGGGGCAGCAGTTCGATCTCCCCGGCCTCGAAGCGCCGCAGCGCCTCCCGGGGACGGATCCAGACGGAGGCGATCGTCTCGCCGTCGTCGTGGCGAGCCACCTGCCCGGGCGGCGCCGCGGTGATGAAGAACCGGGTGTCGTAGCGGCGGGGGGCCAGCTCCGGGGTGATCCAGTGGCTCACGTAGTGCATCGGCCCGACGTCGAGCGCCAGCCCCTCGCTCCGGCAGACGTCCTGGAGCCGGGTGGTGCCGGCATTGAGGGCGTCCCGGTAGGTGACGAACCGGGCCAGCGCCGCCGGGTCGGTGGTGTCGAGCGGCCGTTCCTTGTCGTTGCCGTCATCGGCGGGGCGGTAGGCGACCAGCACCCCGGCCTCTTCGAAGCACTCGCGCAACGCCGCCACCCAAAAGGCGAGGCCGCCGGATCCGATCCCGAGCTTGGCGCTGGCCTCCGCGTCGGTGCGGCCCGGACACAGTGCCTCGATGTCGTCGCCGTAGTCCTCCGGATCGACGGCACCGCCGGGGAAGACGTAGACGCCGGCCACGAACTCGGAGGCGAGATTGCGCCGGAGCATGCAGACTTCGATGGCGGGTTCACCGTCGTCGTCGATGGCGTTCCGCACCAGCATTACGGTGGCGGCATCGCGGACGGTGACGGCCATCGATTCAGGCTACCGCCGCCATCGCGTCGTCAGACAGCGCGAAGGAATCGGCGGGTGGTGAGCGCCCCAGAGTCGACCAGGGCGTGGATGGCCAGCTCTCCGAACCGACCGGGGTCGGCGATCAGCCAGGTATGCGACCCGTCGACCACCACACCCTCCACCCCAGCCGCCCGGCGCACCTCGTCGAAGGCGGCCCTTGGCACCAGCCCATCCCGGTCCGACCAGGCCACCAACACCGGAACCTTGCGGCCGCGGATGGCGCGGAGCTCTTTCAACAGGTCGGCGCGCCGAATGAAGGCACCGGTGCGGAACATGCCCAGCGGGTTCTGCATCAGGTTGGGGATGAAGTCCTCGAGCAAGGTAGGGAGGATCCGGATCAGGTGAGGGGACTGCAGCAGGTCGGTGCCGAAGTAGCGACCCCAGTCCCACACCGGCCGCTGGGTCATGGTGCGGATCTGATCGGCGGACGACGCCCAGGTGGGGCCGCCGATGGCGTTGGCCAACAGGAGCGACATGGCCCGACCGGGATGATCGTGGACGAAGGCGGTCGACACCCCTCCTCCGAACGAGTGGCCGGCCACCAGCGCCACCCGGCTCTCGCCGACCGCATCGAGGAACCGGCCCACCCAGGCGGCATAACCGGTGAACGAACGCTGCTCGCCGGGAAGCTCCCGGGTCCCCCCGAACCCGGGCATGGCGGGGGCGTAGACCCGGCATCCGGCCATCCCCATCCGCCGGATCGGCTCGGCGTAGGCGTTGGGCCGCAGTCCCCAGCCGTGGAGGAAGAGGGCCGCCGGGCCGTCCCCGGTGGTGGCGTAACTGACCCGGTGACCGTCGACCATGACGTTGCCCCAGGTGACCGCCTTGACATCCCGGACGGTCGTCTCGGGGACGGCCTCGGCGGCGGGGAGGGCGGTGGCGGGGTTGCCGAGCATGGTGGCGTCACCCTAGGCACAATCCCGACTCCGGTGGGTGATATTCGACGACCCGACTGCATCCGCTGTGCTGCAACAGTTACGCTCACTAGGATCAATTCTGTCTAGAGGAGAACCGCGACACCATGGCTGTGGAACGACAAAGGGGCGGCGCCGGGACCGGCAGCAAGCCCAAGCCTGCGGGCAACACACCGAAGCCGGGGGGCAACACGCCCAAGCCCCGGCCCGGGACTTCGTCAGCCAAGGATGCCAGCCGGGCCCAGAGCCGCCCGGTGTCCGGAAAAGCCGGCGGGGGCAAAGGCGGCGGCGGAAGAGGGGGCAACACCCCAAAGCCGGGCGGCCCGCGCCAACCGGTCGCCGGGCCCCGGGGCCGCTCCGGGGCACTCATCGCCTGGGGGGCGGTCGGACTGGTCATCGTCGTCGTGGTGGTCCTGGTCGTCGTGAAGGTCACCAGTGGCGGCAACGCCGCCGCCGCTTACACCCCGGTGACCACCGCCCCCGCATCCATCGTCACCGACGTCACCAGCATCCCGGCGTCGGTCTACGACGCGGTAGGGGTGAACATCCCGTCGGTCGCCACCCCCAACCCGCCGATCGTCCTCTCCAACCAGCCACCGCTGACCCTCGACGGCAAGACTCCGGCGATGTTCTATTACGGCGCCGAGTACTACCCCTACTGCGCCGCCGAGCGATGGGCCATGACCGCAGCACTGTCCCGGTTCGGCACCTGGAGCAATCTGATGGTGACCGCCTCGTCCCACACCGACGTCGCCCCGGCCACCCCCACCTTCAGCTACCGGAACGCCACCTTCACCAGCCAGTACCTGTCGTTCTTCCCCGACGAGCAGTACACCAACATCCCCCTCAGCGGCGGTAGTGGGTACACCACCTTGCAGAACCCCACCAAGGCCGAGCAGGCGGTGATCAACAAGTACAGCACCCCGACCTACATTCCCGGGGCCACCGCCGGACAGGTCGGCTTCCCCTTCATCGACATCGGCAACGTGGCGTTGATCTCCGGGGCGACCTACGCCCCGCAGATGCTGGCCGGGCTCAGCCATAACGACATCGCCAGCCACCTCAACGACCCGACCAACTCGGTGACCCAGGCGATCGTCGGGGCCGCCAACTACATCAGCGCCGCCATCTGTGCCAGCACCAAGCAGCAGCCGACTGCGGTGTGCTCCAGCAAAGGGGTCCAGGCCGCCGCCACCGCCCTCAAGCTGAGCTGACCCGGATCCCCGTCGGAGACCGCGCCATGCCCACGCTGCGCTGGCAACCCATCGTCACCCTGGTACTGAGCCTGCTCGGGCTCGGGGTGTCGATCTACCTCACCATCACCCACTTCGACACCCACATCACCCTGTCGTGCCCGGCCGGCGGCGGCATCGTCAACTGCGAGAAAGTGACGACCAGCCCGCAGTCCTACGTGTTCGGCATCCCGGTGGCAACTCTGGGTCTGGCCTACTTCCTGCCGATGATCGTCCTGAGCCTGCCGAAGGCCTGGCGATCAGCCGACCGTCGGGTGCACCTGGCGCGGCTGGCCCTGTCGGTCGTCGGGGTCGGGATGATCATCTACCTGGTGATCGCCGAGCTCTTCATCATCAAGAACATCTGCCTGTGGTGCACGTCGGTCCACGTCCTCACCTTCATTCTGTTCGTGATCATCGTCACCGCCTCCCCCATCCTCCTCTCCCGCGACAACGGGCTCGAGACCGACGGAAGTGCCTACCTGGCCCACGACGGGTCATAAGTGGTGCCGGCCAAGTCCGATCACCCTCCCCCCACCCGGACCTCGCGCTTCGCCTGGGGGGCGGTGGTGGTCATCCTGGTGGGGGTCACCGCGCTGCTCGTCTACACCCTGACCGATGCCCCCACCACCCTCCAGGTCGTCCACCGGGTGGAGACAGCGCCGGACGTTCTCCGAACCCTGGCCAGCGAACCGGTCGCCACCTTCGACTCGGTCGGGGTGACGGCTCCAGAGACCGGGCTCACCCCTCCGACCGTCGTCACCGGTCAACCCCCGATGTTCTCCCAGGAAAAGCCGGAAGTGCTCTTCGTCGGGAGCGAGTACTGCCCGTTCTGCGCCGCCGAGCGGTGGCCGCTGATCCTGGCGCTGTCCCGTTTCGGTACCTTCTCACTGCTCCATGACATGGAGTCGTCGACCACCTCGGTGTTCCCCGGGCTCCAGAGCTTCAGCTTCTTCGGCGCCTCCTACACGAGCCCCTATCTGACCTTCACCGGCATCGAGATCTACTCCGACGTGCCCGCCACCAATGGGGTGTTCACCAAGATCTCCAGCCTCACCTCGGGCCAGCAGGCACTGGTCGCCCACTACCAGTCCGCCGGGGGGCCCGGCACCTACCCGTTGGTGGACATCGACAACGTGATGGTGTCGACCACCTCCGGGTTCAGCCCGGCCGCCATCCTGCGGGTCGCCCGACCGACCATCGTCAGCGACCTGAAGGACGCCACCACCGCGGCCAGCCGGGCGATCGTGGCGTCGGCCAACTACCTGTCGGCGGGCATCTGCGTTGCCACCCACCAGAACCCGGCCTCGATCTGCTCCTCGAAAGGGGTGCGAGCCGCCGCCCTGGCCTTGGGGGTGGGGTGAGCCGGGTCCCGGCGGTCAGCCGGCCCGGCGGTCGGTCAGCAGCTTGCGTTCGACCTCATTGAGGCCTCCCCAGATGCCGTGCGGCTCACGGATCCGGATGGCGTAGTCGAGGCAGTCGGTCTGGACCGAGCAGGTGGCGCAGATCGCCTTGGCGTGGGCCTCGCGCTGGAGTTTCTCCTCCTTGCGCTCCGCATGGGCGGGAGGAAAGAAGATCTCGGCATGAGGTCCGCGACATGACGCCTTGATCTGCCAGGTGTCCAAAGCTTGCGCCATTTCGTGCCCTTCCCCCTCGTGCCTGTGGGTAACGACCCCACGCCAGCGAACGTACTCGCCTCCGGGCACCGAAACAAGGGGTCTGACCAGGTTTTTCCGCCCGGACGCCCTCTGCGGTGACGCCCGGAGGACCTTTCGGCTCCCAACCGGCCGCCGGTAACCGTCCACCAGTGGTGGGAACGCTACGCTCCGGAGCGTCATGGACGTCAGAACTTTCTGCACGCAGAGTCACGTCCTGATCGTGGCGGGCAAGGGTGGGGTGGGGAAAACCACGATGGTGGCGGCCATCGCCCGGATGGCCGCTGACGCCGGGTTGTCGGTCCTGGTCATCGAGCTCGAGGGCCGATCCGGGGTGTCCGACGCCTTCGGCCACGATGACGTTCTCGACTATGCCGGGGCGGTCCTCAGCGCGGCGGGGGCCGACCAGTACGAGGAGGGCGCCGACCCGGAGCGCGACCGCGCCGCCACCCTGGCTCCGGGGAGCGTGCAGGCCCGGAGGATCACCCCGGACGACGCCCTCATCGAATACCTGGCCGACCACGGCCTCCGGCGGATCTCCAAACGGCTGATGTCGTCGGGGATCATCGACATCGTCTCGGGGGCCATCCCCGGGATCCGGGACATTCTGGTCCTGGGCAAGGTCAAGCAGATCGAGCAGGCCGGCCTGGCCGACCTGGTCCTCGTCGACGCTCCGGCCACCGGCCACACCATGACCTTCCTGTCGTCGGCCAGCGGGCTGGTCGACGCCGCCCGGGGCGGCCCGGTCCGGGCCCAGGCCGCCGATGTGGTCGCCCTGCTCACCGACCCCGCCCGGTGCCAGGTGGCGTTGGTGACCCTGCCGGAGGAGATGCCGGTCAACGAGGTCGTCGAGGCGGCCTACCAGTTGGAGGACAAGGTGGGCATCACCCTCGGCCCCATCATCGTCAACGGCTGCTACCCACCGGTGCCGGGGTTGGACGTCCCGGCGGCCGAGGCGGCGGAGCTGGCTGGGGTGACCCTCGATGACGATTCACGCCGGGCCCTCGACGCCGCCGGCGCCTTCCGCCGCACCCGGGAAGCCCTCCAACAGGAGCAGATCGAGAGGCTGGCTCACGAGCTGCCCCTCCCCGAGCTCCGGGTGCCGTTCGCCTTCACCGCCTCCATCGGACCCGAGGAGCTCCAGGTGCTGGCCGATGCCCTGGGGGCGGGAATCGCCGCGCTCCCCGACGTCGAAGCCGCGGTTCCATGACCGCCGAGCTGACTCTCGTCCAGATCGCCGAGGACCGCTCGATCATCATCTGCGGCGGTTCGGGAGGGGTCGGCAAGACCACCACCGCGGCGGCCTTCGCCCTCCAGGCCGCTCGCCAGGGCCGGAAGGCCTGCGTGGTGACCATCGACCCGGCCCGCCGGCTGGCCAACTCGCTGGGCCTCGACGCCCTCTCCAACCGTCCGTCCCGGATCGAAGGGGCATGGCCGGGCGAGCTCCACGCCATGATGCTCGACCCCAAGGGAACCTTCGACGACCTGGTCCGCCGGTACTCGGACACCCCCGATCAGGCCGAGGGCATCCTGGCCAACCGGATGTACCGGAACCTGACCGGAGCGCTGTCCGGCACCCAGGAGTACATGGCCATGGAGAAACTCCATGAACTGGTGGAGGAGGGTGGCTTCGACGTGGTGGTGGTCGATACCCCGCCGACCCGCAATGCCCTCGATTTCCTCGACGCCCCCCGCCGGCTCACCGGATTTCTGAGCAACCGATTGTTCCAGGCGCTGATGATGCCCACCCGGGTGTCGCTGAAGTTCGTCGGCATGGCCGCCCAGGCCCTGCTGCGCACCATCTCCAAGGTGGCCGGCGCCGACGTGGTCCGGGATGCGGTCACCTTCTTCCAGGCGTTCGAGGGGATGGAGGAAGGGTTCCGGACCCGGGCCATCCGGGTCAACGAACTCCTCACCCAGCCCAGCACCGCCTTCGTGCTGGTGGCCTCGCCCCGGCCCGACTCGGTGGATGAGGCGGTGCACTTCGCCGGCAAGCTGGCCGAAGCCAACATGTCGGTGACGGCCCTCATCGTCAATCGGGTCCAGCCCCGGTTCATCGACGACAATCGGCTCGACGAGTTGGAGGGGCTGGTGAGCGGCGCCCCGGGCGACGGCGGACCGCTCCGGGTCCTGGTCGACAATCTGGCCGGCTACGCGGCGGCCTCGGATCGGGACGAGAAGGTCTATGGCGACCTGGTCGCCCGGGTGGCTCCCGCCCCGGTGTCGAGGGTGCCCCTCCTCAACTCCGATGTCCACGATCTCGAGGGGCTCGGGCTCATCGCCGACCTGTTGTTCCTCACCGACGGACAGGGCGCCCCACCGGTGAAGGAGCCGGCGGAGACGCCGCCGCGGGCAGGCTAACCTCATGGCTGTGCGATCCATCCTGGTGGCCAGCGACGCCCCGTCGGTGCGCGCCGAAATCGCCGCCATCGCCAGTCGTCCGGACATCACCATCCGGGAGGCCCGCTCGGGCCCGGCGGTGCTGGAGGCGGTGGCCGAAGAGGTGCCGGACCTGGTGGTGGTCGACCTGCAGATGGGCAACATGGGGGGGATGGCCGTCTGCCTCGAGCTCCGGCTCGAGGAGTCGTACGGCAATCTCGAGCACGTGCCGGTGCTGATGCTCCTCGACCGTCGTCCCGATGTGTTCATCGCTCGCCGTTCCGGCGCCGAGGGGTGGGTGGTGAAGCCGCTCGATCCCATCCGTCTGCGCCGAGCGGTCACCTCGCTGCTCGACGGCGGCACCTACTACGACGAGTCCTACCAACCGCTGTCGGTCGTCCCCGCGGCCGCAATCTGAGGGCCTCCACCAGGCCGACGAGGGCAGGGTCCGTGGCCCGACGAGACGAGGAACACCAACCCCCACCAGCCCACCGGCGCCGAGGATTCCTGAGGCGGGGCAAGGCGGCGGTGGCGGCCCGGGAAGGCCAACCCGGGAACGGCAACGCCCGCGGCGGCGACGCCCAAGCCCAGTTCATCGCCGACGCGCTCGTGGATCTGCGCGACACGGTGGTCGGCGAGATCATGACCCCCCGGGTAGACGTGGTCGCCCTCTCCATCCCGGTCACCGCCGACGATGTCACCCGGGCCATCCGGGAGTCGGGCCACAGCTGCTTCCCCGTCTACGACGACAACCTCGATGACTTGATCGGGGTGCTGTTCGTCAACGACCTGTTCCGGGCCGGGTGGAAAGTGCAGAGCGGGAGGCCGCAGGCCCAGCAGGCCATCGCCGCCAGCCCCGGCCAACCGGTGCCGGTTCCCGACGGGGAGGATGGTCCGGAACCCGTCAACCAGTCGATCCCCGATCCGGTGGACATCTCCCGCCGCCTCCGCCAACCGTTCCTGGTCCCGGAGTCCCGGTTGGTCTTCGACGTCCTGGCCGAAATGCGGCGGCAACGCCGGGCCTTTGCCGTGGTGGTGGATGAACACGGGGGGGTGGAGGGGGTGTTGACCGTGAAGGACGTGCTGAGCGCGCTGGTCGGTCCCATCCCCGACGAGTTCGATCCCGACGACGAGCCCGACGTGGTGCGGGTGGACGGAAGTCGGTGGCTGGTGGACGGACGGATGAGCGTGGACGACGTCGGTGACCGGCTGGGGATCGATCTCCCAGAAGGGGAGTACGTCACCCTGGGCGGATTCCTGTTCAACGGGTTCGGGCACATCCCCAGCGAGGGCGAGGTGCTGACGGTGGACGGCTGGGAACTGCGGGTGGCCGAGATGGACAAGCGGCGGATCGCCAAGGTGGTGGCCCGAAAGGTGGGGGTCGCCAGCCCGGAGCCGGATCCCGGCAAGGTGGCCGGCGACACGGGGAGCGACCGCACTCCGGTCGGCTAGTGTTTTCCCTGTTCTGGACCCGCAGGCGCGCCGGATCCAACGAACGGGCTGTGGCGCAGCTTGGTTAGCGCGCTGCGTTCGGGACGCAGAGGTCCCCGGTTCAAATCCGGGCAGCCCGACCACAGAAGAGCAGGTCAGCCGGGGTTCACGCCCCGGCTGCTCCGCGTCGTTCCGCCATCAGCTTCTGCAGGCCAGGTAGGACGCTGCCAGCCAGGACGGTGATCTGCTGGCGGACTTCGGCGGCAGTGATCCCGGGGAGGTGGACACGGAGGTTGAGGGAATCGCCGCCGGCTTGCACGCAGGTGGCGTAGAGCCGCTCGACCATCTCGTCGG